>DASVPS010000041.1:0-25747 GCA_036389555.1 Pyrinomonadaceae bacterium | reverse complement strand
TAAATCGTAAATCGTGAATAGAAAAAGCGAAGAAAGCGAAGAAAGCGAAGCAGGTGTTGCTCTATTCACGATTTACGATTCAGGATTTACTGCTTTCCTCTATATTACGATTCACGATTTACGATTCACGGCTTTTCTCCGCCGTGCGCGCCACCACTCCAGATTGAGATAGATGCCGGAGAGCGCCGAAAGGGTCGCCAGCGCGGAGAGCAGGATGAGCAGAGGCACCTGCCACGTCCCGGCGAAGAAATAGAAATGAGCCTGCCGGAAGTAGCGCGTGAGCGCGCCGGGCGGCGGCGCACCCATGACCGCGCCCGTCTCTGCATCGATCAAAAGGGAGTCTGCGCCCATGCCGCCGACGGCCTGATAGACGGGGCGACCCTCGCGCATCAGGAGCGTCAGCGCGGTTGTCGGCAGGCGACGCCCGGCGAAAGCGTGCGCGCGCTCCAACGCCTCCCCCGCCGTGATGCGCACGCGCCCCGCGTCAATCGTCTCGACCCGTCCGCCCTCGACCGCGTTCGGCCATGCATATAACAGCCCGCTCGTCGCCCACGCCAGCACCGGCACGGCGACGATGATGCCGAGCCAGATGTGCGCGCGGTGTATGAATGATCGCATCGGCGGAAAGGTGTCAGCCTCGCTTAACTCAAATTTACGCGCGCGGCTTCAGGGCTGCTCGGCCAGTAGCTTTTTGATCACGTCGGCGAGCGCCTCGTCGCTCATGTCGCTCGCGCCGACGGAGATGTAGCGTACGCGCCCGCGCCGGTCGAGCAGGAAGGCCGTCGGGATCGCACGCACGCCGTAGCGCACGTCGTTATCTTCATCCGCCGCGACGGCGAAGGCGTAAGGCAGCTTCAACTGTTTCTTGTAGGTGCGCAGGAACAACAACTCTTCCGGCGGCGTCACGCCGGCGTTCCCGGCGCGCCCGAAATACTGCGTGAGGCCGATGACCGTCAGCCCGTCTTTTTTGAAACGCTCGTGGAGCTTCTTCAACTTCGGCATCGTGTAGCGACACGGCCCGCACCACGTCGCCCAGAAATCCAGCAGCACGACGCGCCCACGCAGGTCGGACAGTTTCACCGGCTTATGATCGATCCAGTCGGCGATGTTGATTTCCGGCGCGGTCAGTGCAGCGGCGTCGCCGCGCGGCGCTTCGTTGAGCACACGCGCAATGAGCTTCTCCTGATCATTCGCCGCGAGCCAGCGCGCCGCGCCCGAGAAGACCTGCGCCGATGGCAAAGAGAGGCCGAGGCGCAACAACTCTTCCATCGTCGCCGCGGCTTCCGCCTCCTGCTTCAAATTCAGCAGCACGCCGGCCAGAAACTCCGCCGCCGACGCGATGATGCGCGCGCGGTCGGATTCCTCGCCCGCTTTCGGCGGCGACGCTTTCGCCACCTTGAAAGCGGCGCGCGCGTGCTCCGCGCTCCGCTCGTTTTTTTTGTCCGCGAGGTAAGCGCGTGCGAGCGCGTGGTGGAGTTTGAAGAACCCTTGCGGCGTCGAGGGTTCGCTCCGCGCGTAATCGGCGAGCATGCCCTCGGCCTCGTCGAAGCGTTTCAGGGCGGCGGCCTCCGCGCCGAGGATGAGTCGCGCGTTTTGCAACTGCTCCTTCGTGCCCTGCGAGTCGCGTGCGAGGAAGCGGCGGAGCGGCTCGATTGAGTCGGCGGATTTTCCCGCGAGGTTGTAGAGCAGGCCGAGGTAGTAATGATCTGCGCCCAAGAGGTTGCCGCGCGCGACGAGTTGGGCGGCGTGGCGCGCGGCGAGTTCGCGTTGCTGCTGGAAAGTTTCCGCCGCCAGCGCGCGACTGAACGGTATATGGTTTCGTTTGAACTCGTCGAACTTCCGCTCCACGTATTTCAATGCGTCCTCATAGAGCACGCGGGCATCGGCCGGCAGCGTCGCGGGCGCAGGTGAAGATGAAGGCGATGGCGTTGGTGAAGGCGATGGCGTTGGTGAAGGCGACTGGGTGACGACTGGCGTCGCCTGCGGCTGGCTTCCACGTGTCGCCCCCGATTGCGCGAAACCGCTCGCCGCCGCTGTCGTTAACAACAACGCGACGCCAAGCCACCACGGCGCGCCCACTGAAACAAAAAATCTTCTCATAAACTCTTTACCCACGAGCCGTCACTCGCCGCCCTCTTTCTCGTCCAACAATCTGACAATCATTTGATGCAACTCTTCGATGTCCGTGTCGTGCGCGCCGACGTTGAGGAAGCGCACGACGCCCCGCCTGTCAATCAACACGGCGACGGGAATGGTCGTCACGCCGTAGGCGTCGGCGGTTGCGGTCGAGTCGGCGACGGCGAAGCCGAAGGGCAGGCGCGCGGCGCGTTTGAAGCTGCGCAACTCCCCGACCTCCTGCGGCGTCCGCACCCGGCGGCCGTTCACCGTGTTGCGATATTCCGTGAGCGCGACGACGCTCAAGCCGCGCTTCTCGTATTTCTCCTGCCACTCGGCGATGTGCGGCAAGGCGGCGTGACACGGCGTACACCACAACGCCCAGAAGTCGAGCAGCACGACGCGCCCGCGAAGCGAGGCGAGCGTCGCAGGCTTTTGATCGATCCAGTCTTTGACCGCGATCTCCGGCGCGAGCCGCGCGCCTGCGCCGCCGCGGAACAATGGATCATCGGGCTTCGACACATAAGCCACGGCGGGCACGATGCGGCCGAGTAACACGGTCGCGCGCCGGTAGAGATCGGCCGAAGGGAAGCTGACGCTCAGGCGTCTGAGTTCCTGCAAAGCGGCGATGGCCTCGTCCGTGCGTTTCAAGTCGAGCGCGGCCTCGTGGATGAAGGAGAGCGTGCGGTAAAACACTGCATCGCGCGTGGCCGCGTCCAGAGGCTTCGCGGCGTGTAAGTCCTGCACCGCCGCGAGCGCCGCGCGTGCGTGCGCGAGCGATTGCTCCGGTTGCTTGCGCGCGCGATAACTCGCGGCCAGCGCGCTCTCCAGGCGATAACGCTGTTCGTGCGCCGGGGGCGCGGCGACTTTCAAATAATCCGCGAGCGCGCTTTCCGCCTCGCCGAGCGCCCCATCAACGAGCGCCCCCTTCTTCGCCGTCTGCAACGCGATCACGTAACGCGCTATCTGTTTCTCTTCGCCGCTCGCAGCCTGCGCATGCTCCGCTAGAAATCTGGACATCGTCGCAGACGCACGCTCGCCGTCGTCTGCGACGTTGTAAAGTTGGCCGAGGTAGAAAACCTCACGCGCATCGAGCGCGGGGCGCGCCGCGACTTCGGCGGCGTAACGCGCGGCGAGCGCGCGCTGCTCACGCTCAACCTGTTCGACCAGTTTCTGATCGTACCCGATGCCCTCGCGCTCGAACGCCTCATACTTCTTACGCGCGTAGCCTTCAACCTCCGCGTACAACGCCGCAGCGCTCGCCTTCGCGTCAGGCGACGACGCGGGCGCGGCGATTGACGCCGTGCCCTGCTGCGCGAAACTTTGCGCGGGACAGCCGAGCGCGGCGAGCGAGAGCGACGCGAAGAGAGCAGCGCGGAAAGTCGCACGCAAAGGCGCAAGGGCGCAAAGGAAAAACGTGGAAAAATGGAGCGCGGCAGAGTGGAGAGAAGAGAGAGGCACGGCGAGTGTGGACGCGCCGGACTTCTTTGCGCCTTTGCGCCTTTGCGTGAATCTCATGTCTTTATTCGTAAAGCTCATCTCTTTAATTCATCACACCGCACAGGACGCGCGGCGAAAGCGTTCGGGCGTGAAAGCCTCCAGCAGTGTAGAAGTTGCACCGCGCTCCAGGATCATCCCGGCGACGAGCGCGCCCGTCAACGGCGCGAGCAGGATGCCGTTGCGATAGTGGCCGGTGGCGTAAAAAAGGTTCGGCACGTCACCTGTTGCGCCGAGCACAGGCCAATCGTCCGCGCCGTGCGGACGCAAGCCCGCCCATGCGTCCGACAGAACCAACCCTTCGACGGCAGGCGCGATCTCACGCGCGAGAATTCCAATCGCTTCGCGTCCGGCATCGGTCACAGACTTATCGAAGCCCGCGTGTTCCGTCGTCGTGCCCGCGAGCAGACGCCCGTCGCGGCGCGGGACGAGATAACCACGCGGGCTGTAGACGACGTGGCGGACGAGCGGCGACTGCGGGGCGCTCGTGAAACAGAGTATCTGCCCGCGCACGGGTTCGAGGCGCGGCGCGACGGGCGCATCACCGCCGTCGCCCTCCGCTGCGCCCGAAACGTCGAGCCGTAAGAGCGAAGACCACGCGCCGCACGCGACGACAACCCACGACGCGCGCATCGTGCCGCGCGCAGTTTCGACGCCCACGGCGCGACCGCCTTCGATCTTGATCGCACTGACTTTCGTCTGCGTCAAGACACGCACGCCGCGCCGCGCGCACGCCTTTGCGAGCGCGCTCGTGAGGCGACGATTTTCCACCTGCCCGTCGAGCGGAAACCTGAGAGCCGAGCGCACGCGCGCCGACACTTGCGGTTCCAGCGCACGCACCTCTGCGGCCGTCAGGCGTTCGACCACCAGCCCCGCGCGCGTCTGCCACAGGAAGCGCCGCTCACACTCCGCCTCGTCCTCTTCGGTGAAAGCCAGATAGAGCGTGCCCGTCCGGTCGAGTTCGACGCAGATGCCCGACTCTTCCTCAAGTTCGCGCGCGAACTCTGGGTAGGCGTCGCGGCTGGCCGCGGCCAACTTGAAAAACTCATCCGCGCGGTCGGCCTCAACCTGCGGCGCGAGCATCCCGGCGGCAGCCCAGGAAGCCTCCGCGCCCGTCTCGCCGCGCTCGATCAAAACCACTTCCGCGCCCCCGCGCGCCAGCTCGCGCGCCACGGCCAAGCCGACGACTCCGCCGCCCACGACGACCGCGTCCGCCCGCTCCGGTAACTCGCCCACGTTTCGCATTGAATTAGGTTGCTGGTATGATGACGAAAACTTAAAGCAGAAGTCAGAATACAGAAAACAGGAGTCAGGGATTTACGCTCTCGACGACGAGATTCCCAGTTCTGGATGAAGACTTCTTAATGCTGAATTCTGACTCCTGTATTACTGTGTCCCGAACTATGAAGCATACTATCACACTCATTCCCGGCGACGGCATCGGGCCGGAAGTCACGGCGGCGGTCGTGCGTATCATCGAAGCGGCGGGCGTAGAGGTCTCTTGGGAGACACACTATGCGGGCGCGCAGGCGCTCGAAAAGTTCGGCGAGACGCTGCCCGCAGACCTCCTCGAATCCATCCAGCGCAACAAGGTCGCGCTCAAAGGGCCGATCACGACGCCCGTCGGCAAGGGCTTCACCTCCGTCAACGTCGGCTTGCGCAAAGCGCTCGACCTCTACGCCAACCTGCGCCCCGTGCGCGCCCTGCCGAACGTGCCTTCGCGCTACCCGGAACTCGACCTTGTGGTCGTGCGCGAGAACACGGAAGACCTCTATTCGGGCATCGAGCACATCGTCGTGCCCGGCGTCGTCGAGAGCATCAAGATCATCACGGAGAAGGCTTCGACGCGCATCGCCAAGTACGCCTTCGAGTACGCGCGCCGCGAGGGACGCAAGAAAGTGACCGCCGTCCACAAGGCCAACATCATGAAACTGTCGGACGGACTTTTCCTCGATTGCTTTCGCAACGTGGCGAAGGATTACCCGGAGATCGAGGCCGACGACAAGATCGTTGATAACGCCTGCATGCAACTCGTGATGCGCCCCGAACAGTTTGACATCATGCTGCTCGAAAATCTCTACGGCGACATCGTCTCCGATTTGTGCGCCGGTCTCATCGGCGGACTCGGACTCGTCCCCGGCGCAAACATCGGCGAGCGCGGCGCGGTCTTCGAGGCCGTCCACGGCAGCGCGCCCGACATCGCCGGGCAGGGCATAGCCAACCCGACCGCCCTTCTTCAATCCGGCCTCCTCATGCTGCGTCACCTCGGCGAGCGCGACGCCGCGCAGAAGATTGAACAGGCAATGCTGAAAGTCTTCTCCGAAGGCAACGTGCGCACGCGCGACATCGGCGGCCATGCCGGCACGATGGAATTCGCCGAAGCCATCATGGCCGCGTTCTAGATAAGGGATGAGGGCGGAGGGATGAGGGATGAAAGAAAGCACTCAAGCGATTGAACGCTTCTCTTAATTCATCCCTCATCCCTCATCCCTCATCCCTTTCCTTTCTTCCCGGCTTGACCCGCTAACCTGTATCATTTAGAGTTCAAGTTCCTCCCTGCGACCTTGTTTCACAGGAGTTATTCAACTACGGGTTCGGATGATTTTCACGCCGGAAATGAAGGGCTTTTACGTAACCCGTCAATCTCTAACCCTCGCGCTCCTTGATGTGGCTAGCGCGCGTTTTCCCGATAGCAAATTACGACGTTAAAAACATGGCGAACCGCCCGTCTGTGTGGGAAGTTCGCGCTCAGAAATGCGCAGTGTTAATTTTCATACTCTCCCCACGCGCGCGGCGTGCCTTCCGGGCGGCCGCATACGCGCGTTCGACATCAACCGTCGGCTCTCGACCACTCTGAAGTAATAAGGTTCAACATGAAATTTGCGAACGTTCACGGTGTCACCAACTCTAGTCGCTTTGCGTTGCGGCTCGCATTTTTTTCTTTCCTGTGCCTGATGGTCTTTGCCATGAGCAGCCCGCGTTTCGGCGTCGCCCCGGCCGTCGGTGCGACCAGCGCCGCGACGCAGCGTTTGCAGAAGCGCGTCGGCGGTAAGACGGGTGCGGTTCGCACACAGGCCGCCGCGCCCACGAGCGCCAAGTCTGTCAGTAAAGCCGCGGCCAAAGGCGCGGGCGAAGGCGACGTGCAACCCAACGTCTTCTGCGCCCAGACGCTGCCGATCAGCGCGGGTCAGACGAACGGGTCTTTGACTTCGACCGACTGCAAACTCTCCGACAACACTGCCTTCGACGAGTACATCTTTAACGGCACGGCCGGACAGCAGATTTCCATCACGTTGAACTCGAATGAGTTCGACGCTTATCTCTTTTTAGTCAGACCCGGCGAAACGACCCTGAGCAATCAAACCATTCAGGATGACGACGGCGGCATCGGCGGCGAGGGCAGGGACGGCAATCCGAACACCAACTCGCGCATCCCGGCGGGCAGCGGCGTCATCACGCTCCCGACGACCGGCCAGTACTCGATTCTCGCCAACGCTTTCGATGCCGGTGCCGCCGGTCTCGGCGCTTACACCCTGACGTTGACGCTCGGCGCAACCTGTAGCTCGACGCCAATCAATTTCAATGAAACCAAGGCGGGGTCGCTGGCGACGGGTGATTGCACCAACCCGGTTGAAGAAGACGACGACAGCTTGGCCGATCTCTACACCTTCACCGGCACGGCCGGGCAGCAAATTTCCATCACGATGACGGCCACCACGCCCGGCAACGTCGATCCTTTCCTCTATCTGGTTCTGCCGAGCGGCGACGTACACGCCTTTGACAACAACGGCGGCGGCGGCACGACGGCACGCCTCCCGCAATTTACCGGCACTTTCGGCAGGCTGCCCATGACCGGCACCTACACCATCGTCGCCAACACCGTGCTGGCAACCCAGTCGGGCAATTACACGCTCACCCTGGGTCAGACGGCGGTCTGCCCTTCAACTCCGATTGCCGTCGGCGGCACGGCCAACGGCTCGCTGGCGAACACCGATTGCCGTCTGCTCGAAGACAGCTCGTTCATAGACGCTTACACCTTTAACGGCACGGCCGGGCAGACGGTGGTCATCTCCATGACCTCGGCGGCCACCACCTTGAATCCGGTCTTGTTCCTGCTCTCGCCCGAAGGCATTCCGCTGGCTATCGAGGTAGCGACCGGGGGCAGCAGCACCGTGCGCATTCCTCCCGGAACAGGCTCATTCACTCTGCCTGTCACCGGCACTTACACGATCCTTACTAATTCCTTCGAGCCGGGACAAACCGGCAACTACACTCTGCGCCTCGTTGACCCGTCGGTTTGCACAACAACGCTCGCCACTACGGGACGCGACGTGAGCGGCGCGGGCGGCTCGTTCTCCTTCAACTTCACGACGCAGCCGGGCTGCGCCGTCTCGGCGGCGAGCAACTCCGGCTTCATCGTCCTCAACACGGCCAGCATTGATTCCAACGGCGCGGGCACGGCCACTTACACCGTCCAGCCGAACACGGCCTCGACGGCGCGCACCGGCACGATCACGGTCAACGGCCAAACCTTCACCGTCACGCAAGCGGCGGCCTGCACCTACGCCGTCTACCCGACGGTGCGCCCCTTCACGCAGGACAGCAGCACGAGCGGCCGCTTCACGGTCATCACGCAGAACGGCTGCCCGTGGTCGGCCACGACCACCACGCCCTGGATCACGATCACGGAAGGCACCGCGGCGACGACGGGCACGGGTCGCGTCCGCTACACGGTGGCCGCCAACAACACCACCTCGACGCGCACCGGCACGATCACGGTCAACGGGAGCCTCACGCACACCGTCACGCAAACCTCCGCAGGCACGACGCCGCAAGTCCAGTTCAGCGGCAACGCGGAGTTCACGGTCAACGAAAACGATGCGTCGCGCGCGGCCACCATCAACGTCACGCGCACGGGCGACACGACGGGCGCGGTGACGGTTGAATACGCCACGCTCGACGACACGGCGGAAGTTCCGTGCGACCCGAACATCAAACGCGCCGACGGCACGCTCTACCCGCAGGGCACGGCCTACGCGCGCTGCGACTACGCGAGCACCATTGATACGCTGACCTTCCTCCCCGGCGAGACGACGAGGTCGATCCGCATCCCGCTCATCAATGACGTGTTTCAGGAAAACACCGAGACGTTCGCCATCAGCCTCTTCAACCCGCAGGGCGCAACGCTCGGCAACTTCGCCAGCGGCATCATCAGGCTCCAGAGCGACGATCTGGCGTTGCCGACCTCGAACCCGATTAACCAGATTCCGTTCTTCGTCCGCCAGCACTACCTCGACTTCCTCGACCGCGAACCCGAAGCGGGCGAGCCGTGGTCGGGCGTGCTGACGAACTGCCCGCAGAACATCTTCTCGGGGCCGGAGGTCAACACGAACTGCGACCGCATCGCCGTGTCGGGCGCGTTCTTCGGTTCGCCCGAATACCGCATCAAGGGACTCAACGTGTTCCTGCACTACAAGGCCGCTTTCGGCAGCGCGAACAACCCGCTCTACGTGCCTGAGTACAACGAGTTCGTCAGAGACACGCGGCGCGTCTCCGGTCTGACGGCCGAAGAAGTGATCGCCAAACGTCTCGACTTCAGCGAAGACTTCCTGGCGCGCGTGCCCGTCGCCAACGTCTTCTCCGGCACGACGAACGAAGCGTTCGTTGATCGCATCCTCTCGAACCTCGGCATCGCGCTGACGAATCCCGACCCGGCGAGCGGCGAGACGCGCAACTCGCTCGTCAACGCGCTCAACGCCGGGACGAAGACGCGCGCGCAGGTCTTGCGCCTCATCGTCGAGAGCACTGAGGCGATTGCCGCGCACTTCAACCGCGCGTTCGTCGCCATCCAGTACTACGGTTATCTCAGGCGCACGCCCGAACCGCAGGGCTATCAGAACAACCTGAACGTCCTGAACGCCACCAACAACTCGCGCCAACTGATCAACGGTTTCCTCAACTCCATTGAGTACCGTCTCAGGTTCGGCGCGAACACCACCAACCCGTAACGCGATTGCGGATTGCCGATTGCGGAGTGCGGATTGGAAAGCATTAACTTGCTCTCCAATCCGCATTTCTCTTTAAGTTCTTAATCCGCATTTCTCTTTGCTCTTAATCCGCAATCCGAAATCCGCATTCCACAATCCGGCGGTCTGCTGCTAAAATGCCCCGTTATTTTGGCATCAAATTTCTTTTCTGATCGGGCACAGATGAAACTACGCTTGCTTTACCACGGCCACTGCTTCGACGGGGTGGCTTCGGCAGCCATCTTCACGCGCTTTTACCGCACACACACGAACGACCGCGCCGACGTGCATTACACGCCGCTCCTGCACCGCCCCGGCGCGCTCTTCGACGAGGAGATGTTCGACGGCGACGAAAATGCCATCGTCGATTTCAAGTATTCGCCTTCCGACAAACTGACCTGGTGGTTCGACCATCATCAATCGGCCTTCCTCTCTGCCGAGGACGAGGCGCATTTCCGCGCAGACCGCACGGGGCAGAAGTTCTGGGACGCCGACAGTAAATCCTGCACCGAGTTCATCGCGCGCATCGCACGCGATAATTTCGGCTACGAAGACGCAGGGCTTGCGCCCCTCATCCACTGGGCGCACATCATCGACGGCGCGTTCTATGATTCGCCCGCGCAGGTCGTCGAACTCGCCGCGCCCGCGCTCCAACTGATGCAGGTCATCGAAAACGTGGACGACGAGTTTATCGAGAAGCTCATCCGCCAGTTGGCCGAACGCCCGCTCGAAGAGGTGGCGACGGGTGCGGAAGTGCAGGAGCGTTTTCAGCTCATACTCGCGCGCCATCGCGAGACGCTCGAAGTTGTGCGCCGCAAAATCACCTGCGCGCGCGGCGTCGTCACCTTCGATCTCGTTGACGAAGGCCACGAAGCCTTCAACAAGTTCATTCCCTATTACCTGCACCCGGAGACGACCTACTCGGTCGCCGTCACGCGCACCCCGCAGCGCACGAAAATCTCCGTCGGCTCGAACCCCTGGAGTCCACGCCCGCGCACACACAACATCGCCACCATCTGCGAACGCTACGGAGGCGGCGGCCATGCCGTCGTCGGCGCGGTCTCCTACAGCCCCGGCGAAGTGGAGCGCGCACGCCAAACCGCACGCGAGATCATCGCCGAGTTGTCCAGTGACTTTCGTGAGTGACGACGTGTAGGATATGACAGGCTAAAGCTTCGCCGGACAGAGTGGGAATCCGAACAGCGGCCATGCGCCGGGCGTGAGGAGACAGATGAGACACCGGAAAGAGATCGTGTTATGGCTCGCGCTGCTCACGGTGTCGGCGGCCGGGTGCAACTCTCGCGACGCGAGTTCGGCGGGCGTGCGCCGCGCCGACGGGATGCCGGAAGTTGCCGCCGCTCAACCCGCGACCGGGACGCGCGGACAGCAGCAACAGCAACCCGCCGCGCAGAACGCGATGCCCGTCATCCACGTCTTCGTCGCGCTCTGCGACAACGTGAATCAGGGCATCGTGCCCGTCTCCGCGCGGCTCGGCAACGGCGAAGACCCCGCCAACAATCTCTACTGGGGCGCGGCCTTCGGCGTCAAAACATTTTTCAGTAGAAGCAAAGACTGGAAACTCATCGCCACCATTCCCAACCCGCAGCCCGCCATCATCGAGCGCGTCGTTTTCAAGCACAAACGCGAACCGGCCATCCTCGTCGCAGACGCCTATCGCGGCAGTCAGATCAAACAGGCGACGATTGATTTCCTCGAAGCCGCATCAGGCAGCGCGGGCGAAGCCGTCAATCTCGACGCCGGCGCGACGCCCATCAACTTCCACATCGCGGGCAGCGCGCGGCTCGTCGCCTACGTCGGCCACGACGGGCTGATGGATTTCAGTCTCCCGCGCCACCCGCGTCAAAAGGACGACGAGCGGCGCGATGCAGTCATCCTCGCCTGCGCCAGCAAAAACTACTTTGCCGCCCCGCTCAGGCAGACCGGCGCGACCCCGCTTCTGTGGACGACCAACCTCATGGCTCCCGAAGCCTACATCTTAGAAAAAGCCGTTGACGGCTGGATCAAAAAAGAAAGCGGCGAACAGATTCGCACCCGCGCCGCACAGGTTTATCACCAATACCAGCATTGCGGCATCAGAGGCGCGATGAACCTCTTCGCCACCGGATACTAAAAAGGGATGAGGGATGAGGGATGAGGGATGAAAGAAGACAAGTGAATCGTAAATCGTAAATCGTGAATAGATAAAACTCGTCTTCTTCTATTTACGATTCACGATTTACGATTCACGGCTTTTCTTCATCCCTCATCCCTCATCCCTCATCCCTTCGTTTCATCTCGCCATCAATCCTTCGATCTCTTCGATCTGTTTGGGCGCGGCGCTCGTCAGGACGCGGTTGCCTTCTTCGGTGATGAGCACGTCGTCTTCGATGCGGATGCCGATGCCGCGATATTGTTCGGGGATGTTTTCGGTGTCGGGGGCGATGTAGATGCCGGGTTCGACCGTGATGACGACGCCGGGCGAGAGCGGCCGTCCCTGCTTGGTGTCGCGCGCGTAGTACGGCCCCACGTCATGCACGTCGAGGCCGAGGTAGTGGCCGAGGCCGTGCATGTAAAACTGCTTGTACTTCTCTTCCTCAATCAATTTCTCCGGCTCGCCTTCAAGCAGTCCGAGCCGCACCATGCCTTCGGTCAGAATTTCAATCGAATGCTTTTTCAGTTCGTCCATCGTGACGCCGGGGCGCGCCATCTCGACGCAAGACATCTGCGCCTTGAGCACGAGTTCGTACACGTCGCGCTGCGCGTCTGTGTAACGGCCGTTGACGGGGAAGGTGCGCGTGATGTCGGAGGCATAGCCCTGATACTCCGCGCCCGCATCGACGAGCAGGAGGTGGCCGTCCTCAAGCGTCGCGTCGTTCTGAATGTAGTGGAGGATGGTGGCGTTTGCGCCCGTGCCGACGATGGAGGTGTAGGCGGGAGCGGTCGCGCCGTAGCGGCGGAAGATGTGCTCGATGAGAGCCTCGATCTCATACTCTTTCATGCCCGGTCGCGCGGCCTTCATCGCCTCGCGGTGCGCCTCGGCCGCGATGTCCGCCGAACGCTGCATGAGCGCGATCTCATCCTCCGTCTTGATGAGCCGCATCTCGTGGAGCAGCGTGCCCGGTTCGATGATGCGGTCGGGCGCGTGCTTGGACGTGCGCGGGTTGGCGCGCAAACTTCGCATCGTGCCCACGATCATCTCGTCGAGCGCGGAGTTCGCGCCGAGTTTGTAGTAGAGGTTCGTGGGGCCGTTGAGCAACTCCGGCAGTTTGTCTTTGAACTCCTGAAACGTGTGGGAGACTTCCGCACCGTACTCTTTGACCGCGCCTTCGACGCCGGCGCGTCGCCCGTCCCAAATTTCCCTCTCCGGGTCGCGCGGGCGCACGAAGAGCATGAACTTGTGTTCGGGATGCGAGGGCGCGACGACGGCGATAGCTTCGGGTTCGTTGAAGCCGGTCAGGTAGAAAAAGTCGGAATCCTGTCGATAGCGGTAATCGGTATCGTTCGAGCGATTGGCTTCGCGCGCGCTCGGAATGATGGCGATGGAATCCGGCTCCATGCGCCGCATGAACTCCTCGAGTTGTGGTCGTGGCATAAGAAGTCTCTCCTTCGGAAACGATAGAGCGTGTGATTTTGTGGAAGCATTGTAACCGAAGATGCGCGCCCCGATGAAGACCGCGCCCGCCCGCGCTTGCCTTCGATGCTTTCCACCGGGACGTTTTCAGACGATAATTCGGGCGCACCTCGCGAAATCCCTAAGACGGCGGCCTGGAAAAACCTATGGCAACTCAAATTCACGAAACGACGGCCGCGCGCGAGCAGACGGCACGCGCGGCGGAAATCATCTCTTATGACCCGGCGACGGGCGAGGAGGTGGGGCGCGCGTCCGTTGCGACCGCAGACGAAGTGGCGCGGGCGGTCGAGCGAGCGCGGGCGGCGCAGGCAGAGTGGGGCGCTTTGTCTTATGCGGAGCGCGGGCGCTTGGTGCTCAAGGCGCGCAGTGTAGTGTTGAACGAGTTGGACGCCATCGCGGAATTGATCTCGCGCGAATCGGGTAAGCCCGTGGCGGAAGCGTTGATGATGGAACTCGTGCCGACGCTCGACCTGATGCAGTTCTTCGCGCGTCGCACGGCGCGACTGTTGAGGGCGGAGAAGATCGACATCGGGCAGTACGCTTTGATGGGTCGTTCGTCGCGCATCGTGTATAAGCCGCTCGGCGTGGTGGGGATCATCTCGCCGTGGAATTTTCCGTGGGCGATCCCGCTCGGCGAAGTCGTGATGGCGCTCGTGGCGGGGAACGCGGTGGTCTTGAAGCCGAGCGAGTTGACGCCGCTCGTCGGCTTGCGGATCGGGGAGGTCTTCGTTCGCGCCGGTTTGCCGGAGGGACTCCTGACGGTCTTGACGGGCGACGGGGCGACGGGCGCGGCGTTAGTCGAAGCGGGCGTGGACAAGATCATGTTCACGGGAAGCGTGGCGACGGGGCGGCGCGTGGCCGAAGCGGCGGCGCGCAGGCTCATCCCCTGCGTACTCGAACTCGGTGGGAAAGACCCTATGATCGTGTTCGAGGACGCGAACCTTGAGGCGGCGGCGCAGGCGGCGGTGTGGGGCGCGTTCGCCAACGCGGGGCAGGCGTGCGCCTCGGTCGAGCGTTGTTACGTCCACGAACGGATCGCGGAGCGGTTTACGGCGCGCGTGGTTGAACTAACGCGCGCGCTCCGGCAGGACGCGGGCACGAGCGAGGGCGTGGACATCGGCGCGATGTCGAGCGCGCGGCAGCGAGAGATCGTCGAGTCGCACGTGAGCGATGCGCTCCGGCGCGGCGCGCGTGTGCTCGTGGGCGGAGGGCGCGGCGGGCATGAAAGCGGATCGTTTCATGAGCCGACGGTCGTGGATAAAGTTGACCACACGATGGAGTTGATGCGCGAGGAGACGTTCGGGCCGGTGCTGCCCTTGATGATTTTCCGCACCGAGGACGAGGCGATTGCGCACGCCAACGACAGCCCCTACGGTTTGACGGCGAGCGTGTGGACGCGCGATTTGCGGCGGGGCGAGCGCGTGGCGGAGCGTCTGGAGGCGGGCACGGTGATGGTCAACGAGGTGCTCTACACGCACGGCATCGCGCAGACGCCGTGGGGCGGCGTGAAGTTGAGCGGCATCGGGCGCACACACGGGCGGCAGGGCTTGCTCGAACTCGTCTCGGCGCAACACATCCACATCAACCGCCTTGCGCGCCTACACGATCTCTGGTGGTTCAGCTACACGCCGCGCGCCGCCGAACTGTTTCGCGGCTTTGCGCGCCGCTTCACGACCGGCTCGGTGCTGCAAACCTCGCTGCTGCTGCCCCAATTGCTCCGTCGTTTTTCCGAACGCAGAGGAAAAAAGAGGCATTGACAGGGACAAATTCCGAAAAAATGGACAAATTCAGCCAATTTCACGCATAACATGTGCGCTTCCGGGTGATAATCGGTTTCTAATCTGTGGCAAAATTGTTCTTTTTTTGTCACAAAGGCAGAAATATTGCATTTATACGTGATTTTCATTTCGGTTGGATAAAAAAAAGCTGTCAATTATTTTACAACAATAGTATATTGCCCGCTCTCTTGGTTGGGTACCCCATCACCCTTCCTTTCCACAACTAGTCAATTAAAACTTCGGAGACAAAGAATGAAAAAGTTTACCCTGGCCTTAGTTCTGTTTGCCCTCAGCTTCGCGTTCCTGCTCGCGAGCGTTCCCCTCAAAAATGCCGCTGCGCAAGGCGGCCGTCCTGAGAACCCCGGTGAGCAATCGGCTGTCAGAGCTGACGGCAAAGTGGTCGCTCCCGACGGCACCGTTTTTGAATCTCATAAAGCCTTCCTCGACGCCGGCCGTAAGTGCAGCACGCGCCACGCCGACGACATCGAAATTGAACAAGTCAACAAGCAGATCGCGAAAGCTCGCTCCGCCAACGGCGGTGGTCAGGGCGGCGGCACCACCTCCACCGATGGCGCACGGCTCTACCCCGACGGCTCTATCGTCATCCCGGTTTGGTTCCACGTCGTTTCCACTTCGACCGGCACAGGCAACATCCCTGAGTCGCGTCTCGACGCCCAGATCGCGGCAATGAACGAGCATTACTCCGGCGGCGACACCCCGGTTTATAGAGCCGCGGCCGCGAAGATGTCTTTCACCTTTGTGAAAGCGGGCGTGAATCGCGTGACGAACGACACGTATTATAACGCGGGCCTCGGCTCGGCTGCGGAAGCGCAGATGAAGAATGCGCTGCACACCGGCACTGCCTCCACCCTGAACTTCTACACCACCGGCGGCGGCGGTTATCTCGGCTGGGCGACCTTCCCCAATGAATACGCGACCCGTCCCTCGATGGATGGCGTGGTCTGCTACTGGGCGACGCTCCCCGGCTCCAACTACGCTCCTTACAACGAAGGCGACACGGGCACGCACGAAGTCGGCCACTGGCTCGGCCTCTACCACACCTTCCAGGGCGGCTGCCTCGGCAGCGGCGATGGCGTCGCGGACACCCCCGCCGAGCGCACGAACGTCTATGGCTGTCCGACCAGAAATCTGGATACCTGCAAGTCGAACGCCGGTCTCGATCCTTACGAAAACTTCATGGACTACACGGACGACCCCTGCATGTACAAATTCAGCGCAGGCCAGTCGGATCGCGCCGACAGCATGTGGGCAACGTACCGCCTGGGCAAATAAGCCCTCCGGCGTTCAAACCTACAGTAGTAAAATTGAAGGAGCGCTTCCACGGGGGCGCTCCTTCTTTACTTTGATCGCGTGAGGAAAATTTCGATGCGTATATTTTCGACGATCCTTTGCGTGGCAGTGCTCTCCGTTTCCGCGGCGGGCGGGGCACACTTTCCGCCGCCACAGCCGCAAGGCCGCATCATGCCCCCGACGGCGCTGAAATGCGACCGCAGCGATCTCACCTCTTATGACGGCCGCGTGATCGCCTACCGTCGCCGGAAGGGCAGCACCTTCCTGCGCATCCGCACCAACTCCGACACCACCGAAGAGGTCACGATCCGCCACCCGGCGACCGACGATCCTTCGAAGTTCTACCTACTCAACGGCCAGCCTTTCACGAAGAGCGATTGGCGACGCATCGAGCGGAGAAGCAAGGTTTTGATCACGGGCATGCGCGCCAACGTCTGGGTCTGTCGAGATCGTCCAGCCATCCAGCCCGTCGTCGATTGGCGACCGGACGACACGGGCGCATACCCGCGCAGCCGCTGAAGTCTCGGCGGGCGACACGATGAATTAACTGTTACGCTGTGGCGTGAGCGAAGAGGTAGCGGCGCTCTTCAACGGGGCACAGGCGAGCATCTTTTCTCATGAAGTGTCGCGCACTAGCGGGGCGACTTTCTGATCGCAATTTCCGCCGCCTGATGTGATTTTTTTGTTACGACCCGTCGTTGCGCGAAAAAAAATCTTGCCTTCGCATTAAGAGAATGCTAATAATCGCCCCCCGATTTGGTAAGAAGGTAATCATTCAAAAAGTTTCGACCTTACGCCGGTCAAGTCTCCCAACAACTCTCGACCGGTGTCCTTAACAACAATTAAATAGGCTTCACCGCTATTCATCAAGCAGGGTTGTGTTTATTCGTCTACAGTCATCTCCGGCGCGACAGCTTACAACGCCCGCCATCACTTTCTTCACCGGGGCGTCTATCGCAGGCGTCTCTAACTGCGCTTCCCGGGGCGGCTTCATCTGGTCACAACAGCCAGCAGAAACCTTTGCACCCAGGGAAGCTATCCGCGTCTTGTGCCCTCAAGCGCGAAGCTCGTTACCCACCGACTAGTTTAAGGAGACTTTAGATGATCACAAGTTCACGCAGGCGTTCCCTCGCCGTCCTTCTCGCTCTGGTTGTAATTTCCGCCACCTCCACCGTCACCTTCGCCAACCACGCCTGGGGCACCTATCATTGGGCACGCCAGAGCAATCCCTTCGTCTTGAAGCATGGAGATAACCTTACTGCTACCGACTGGAAAGCATATTTGCGTACAGCGGCGGCCGACTGGAATGCTGGCAACACCCCCGTCATAGTCTCAGTCGTGGCCGGGCAGTCCAGCAAGCGTTGCGGGATGGTCGCCGGCACCACGCAGGTCTGCAACGGCACCTATGGCTTCAACGGCTGGCTCGGCCTCGCCTCGATCAACGTCAACGGCTCCCACATCACACAGGGGTCGGCCAAGATGAACGACTCATATTTCAATTCATCCACCTACAACAACCCGAACGAGAAATTGCACGTGATGTGCCAGGAGATCGCCCACACTTACGGCCTCGCTCATCAAAGCGAGGACGGTTCTTCGCAGAACTCCTGCATGGACTACTTCTCGAACACCGGCGTGAACGCCACGAGTACGCTCAGCACCAAGCCGAACGCGCACGACTTCGACATGCTGCGATCAATCTACGCGCACCTCGACACCTTCACGACCGTCTCCACGACTGCTGCCGCCACGGCCGGCATGTCGGATGTGACGGAAGACCCGAATTCGTGGGGTTCGCTCATGAGCCAATCGCGCAACGGCCGCAGCTCGACTTACGAGCGCGCCAACGCGGATGGCTCGCACACCATCACGCACGTCTTCTGGACGGAAGAGGCGGCCGAGCGCGGAGCCATGCACGATCACCGCTACGATCACGATCATTGATAGAAACCTATCGTCTATCCTGAGACGATGCGTTAGAAGAAAGGCGAGACCCGCGCGGGTCTCGCCTTCCTCATGCCGGGCTACGCTCTGATGCTCGGCCGTCCAACTGTTCAGGCCGTGACGCCTCGCGTTGTTCTTTTTTTGTCACATCGCAATTTTCGCTCTGAGAAACATATTGCCTGTCCGTTAAGAAGATGCTAATAATTGCGTCCCCCAAATTGCGGTAAGATTAACAGCTAAATTCTCAACCTCCGCCGGCTCAGACTTCAACAACTCAGGCTGGCGTCATTATCAACAATTCGGTTAGCGGCTAACGCACTTCTCTCGCGGTGCTCTGTGCTTTATTTATTCTTTTTAGTCGGTACGACTGCTTCATCCCTCCCGCCATTTTCCCGTTCGCGGGGCTGCGCCGTGCGCGCTGACCTCGCCTACACCTTCGCCAACCCCAACCACTCAGGAACCCAACACAAGGAGTACAGATGAAAAAGCCCGTTTTCGTGATCGCGATCTCGCTCGCGTTCATTTTCACCCTCGCCCTCCCGCGCCGTGATGCCTCCGCACAGCGCGCCGACAAGTCCCCCGCTGCGGCAGACAAACTCGCGCGCGCCAGAGACATCTCTCTCCGCGTCCTCGAAGCGCGCGCAAGCGGGCAGGGTGTCTACCGCAACGACCTCAAGGCCACCCGCGTCTTCGCCGACGATCAGGAAAAAACGCACACGCGCTTTCAACAGACGCACAGGGGCGTGCCCGTCTTCGGCGGCGAGGCCATCGTCCACCTCAACCTCGACGATTCGGTCTTCGCCGTCACAGACGATCTCATCGAATCGGTTGAAGTTGACACCGAACCCTACCGCACGCCCGACGAAGCCGTCCGCACGGCCATCAGCGACCTCGGCTGCGAAACCTGTCTCACCGCGCCGCCCGCTGCAGACCTGCAAGTCCTCCGCCACGAGGGCAACGATTACCTGACCTATCGCGTGCAGCTCTGGCGCGAGGACGGCACGCACGAGACTTCTATGCCCGTCTACTTCGTGGACGCTAAGACCGGCAACGTCGTCTGGCAATACAACAACTTGCAGACCGCTTCCGGCAGTTCGCTCTACAGTGGCACGGTGACGATCAACACCTACTTCAAGTCGCCGACCTATTACATGGAAGACCTCACGCGCAAGATCGGCACGTTCGACTATCGCAACACGACCTCTTCCGTCTATCGCTTCACCGACGCCGACAACATCTGGAACTCCACGACGCAGCGCGCGGGCGTCGATGCACACTACGGCGCGGCCAAGACCTATGACTATTTCCTCAACGTACACGGGCGGCGCGGCATTGACGGCGCGGGCGGCCCCGGCGGCTACACCTCGGCCGACGGCGTGACGCGCCTCATCAGTTCGCGCGTCCACTACAGCAGCGGCTACAACAACGCCTTCTGGAATGGGACTTACATGACCTACGGCGACGGCAACGGCGCGGACTTCTCGTCGCTCGTCACGCTCGACATCTGCGGCCACGAGATGACGCACGGCGTCACCGAGCGCACCGCACGTCTCACCTATTCCGGCGAATCCGGCGCGCTCAACGAATCCATGTCCGACGTGTTCGGCGCGATGGTCGAACGCTCCGCGCAGGGACAGACCTCGAACACCTGGAAGATCGGCGAGCAGTGCTACACGCCTGGCGTGGCGGGCGATGCTTTGCGCTACATGGACAACCCACACTCCGCACGCAACAGCGGCTACACCGCCGACGACGACCCCGACCACTACAGCGAACGCTACACCGGCACAGGCGACAGCGGCGGCGTACACATCAATTCCGGCATCGGCAACAAGGCGTTCTATCTCGTGGCCGTCGGCGGCACGCACCACCGCGGCGGCTCCGTGACCGGCATCGGCGCGGATGCGGCGGCGAAAATCTGGTACAGGGCGCTCACCACCTACATGACTTCGAGCACGAACTTCAAGGGCGCGCGCACCGCCACGCTCAACGCGGCGGCCGCGCTCTACGGTTCGGGCAGCGCGAACTACAACTCCGTCGCACAGGCCTGGACGGTGTGCGGCGTCCTCTAAACTTGAGCTGTTTCGAGGCAGCCGGGAACGGCGGGCGGGAGAAGTTTTCGCGCCCGCCGTTAGCTCGAACGAGTGCGGGTTCACCGTCGTTTGCCCGCGCTCAAGTAACGTCGAACCTCGTTGCCGGAGGCCGGTAATTTTCCGAGCGTGGCGCGTCCTCTCTGACCGCGCGCCCCGTTCATGTTCGCCACAGCGACGCCGCACGAAATTGCTTGCACCCCGAACGGCGTCGCAGTTCATTCAAACGCAGCCCGTAATGGTGAACGCCGAGCGCGTCCGCCCTCACTATCCATAGTTACGTCTCACAGCTTCAGGAGAAGATATGAAAAAGCTTTTCGTTCTCGTCGCCGTTCTCGCCCTCGCCGGTCTGACTTTCCTGCCCTCAGGCACGGTCAGCAGCACCACCACTTCGGCGGCGGTCAAATCCAAACTACTCAAGAAAGATAAACCGATCCCCAACGAGTATATCGTCGTCCTCAAGGACTACGCCGCCGACCCGAAGGGCGAGCACTCGCTCGCCGAGTACATCGCCAATGATCTGGCGGGCGCGCACAAGGGCAAAATCAAAAAAGTTTACAAGCACGCCCTGCACGGTTTCTCGATCCAGATGTCGGAAGAAGATGCCATCGCTCTCAGCGAAGACCCGCGCGTCGAGTTTGTCGAAGAGGACGGCGAAGTCCACGCGACGGCCGTGCAGACGGGCGCGCCGTGGGGACTCGACCGCATAGACCAGCGCAATCGTCCGCTCGACGGCAACTACAACTACACGCCGACCGGCGCGGGCGTTCACGCCTACATCATCGACACCGGCATCCGCAAGACGCACACGCAATTCGGCGGGCGCGCAAACGGCGCGGCCTACTCTTCGATTAACGACGGCAACGGCTCGAACGATTGCAACGGCCACGGCACGCACGTCGCAGGCACGGTCGGCGGCTCGACCTACGGCGTCGCCAAAGATGTCACGCTCCATGCCGTGCGCGTGCTCGACTGTGCCGGTAACGGCACGGATGCAGGCGTCATCGCGGGCGTTGACTGGGTGACGGCCAATCGCATCAGCCCGGCGGTCGCCAACATGAGTCTCGGCGGCGGCGCGTCGGCCGCGCTCGACACGGCCGTCCAGAACTCGATCAACGCTGGTGTGACCTACGCCGTCGCCGCCGGGAACGACTACGGCGCGAATGCCTGCAACTTGTCGCCCGCGCGCGTCTCTGCCGCCATCACCGTCGGCTCGACAACCTCCACCGATGCCAAGTCCGACTTCTCCAACATCGGCACGTGCCTCGACATCTTCGCGCCCGGTTCGAGCATCCAGTCGGCGTGGTCTACCTCCGACACGGCGACTAACACCATCGGCGGCACTTCGATGGCGACGCCGCACGTCGCGGGCGTGGCCGCGCTCTACCTGCAAAACAA
This sequence comes from Pyrinomonadaceae bacterium, assembly GCA_036389555.1. Classification (GTDB taxonomy): domain Bacteria; phylum Acidobacteriota; class Blastocatellia; order Pyrinomonadales; family Pyrinomonadaceae; genus JAIVJZ01. Next base: position 3,957 of record DASVPS010000041.1, on the reverse strand, counting down.
CCCCTCGGCCTCGCCCGCCACGGTTGCCTCGCAGATCATCAACACGGCGACGACCGGCGTGCTCACGGGCATCGGCACGGGTTCGCCCAATCGCCTGCTCTACTCGCTCCTGACCACGGGCGGCGGGGGCGGCAGCACCGCGCCCTGCACGAGTTGCACGCAGTACACCGGCTCGCTGTCGGGAACCGGCGCGCAGCAAATTCAGCCGAACGGCACTTACTACTACAGCGGCGTCTCCGGCTATCACAGAGGCTACTTGCGTGGCCCCTCTTCGGGCGCGGACTTCGACCTCTATCTTGATCGCTGGAACGGCTCGGCCTGGGTCATCGTCGCTCGTGGCGAGAGCGCCACTTCCAACGAAGACATCGCCTATTTCGGCAGTGCCGCTTACTATCGCTGGCGCATTTACTCCTACAGCGGCAGCGGCAGTTACAACTTCTGGCTGCAAACGCCGTAAGTTTCGCACCGCCTGAAAACGTGAAAGCGGAAGCGGCCGAAGGCATCACGCCTTTGGCCGCTTCCGCTTTCGCCTTTTGACCTTTCGCTCTGTTACCCTTAAATTTTTGGTGGAGGTCTTCGGGATAAGTTGCTCAAACGCCGTATACATATCAAGGAACGGATGTTCGCCACGCGCGACACGAACCGCATCGTGCGCCCTTTCGAGTGGGGCGCGTCTCACGTCGTGGAACACGCGAACGGCGACGACCCGCGCGCGCTCCTCGCCGCACACGCAGAGCGCGCGCTCGCCGACAGCGATGCGTTCTACGCGCTCGCGCCCGTCACGGACTACCGCCTCGACGGACAGGCGTTGACATGGACGAGTTCCATCAAAACTCCTTCGCCGGAAAACAACACGGCGCACGCGCGCTTCTTCCGCGAGTCAACCATTACGGGCAAGGAGAACGACACGCGGCGCGCCGTCGTCGTCCTGCCCGAATGGAACGCGCAGCCGCACAGTCATGTCGAATTGTGCCGCATCTTCACGCGCTTCGGCATTGCCGCCCTGCGCCTCACCCTTCCCTATCACGGCTCGCGCCGCCCACCCGAACTCGAACGTGCCGATCATCTCGTCAGTTCCAACATCGGGCGCACGCTGCAATCAATGCGGCAGGCCGTGCTCGACACGCGCGCGGCCGTCCGCTGGCTGCACGAACAGGGCTACGAGCGCATCGGCATCATGGGCACGAGCATCGGTTCGTGCATAGGCTTCCTCGCGCTCGTCCACGAACCGCTGGTCTGCACGGGCGTCTTCAATCACGTCTCCGGCTACGTGGCCGATGTGGCGTGGCGCGGCATCTCCACGTCGCACGTCCGCGCCGGTTTCGGCGACGCCGTGACGCTCGACGAACTGCGTCGCTACTGGCTGCCGATCAGCCCCCTCGCCTATTCGGAAAAACTCAAACACCTTGCGCCGCGCCCGATCCGCTTCATCGCCGCGCGCTACGACCTGACCTTTCCCGAAGACCTCTCGCGCGATGCGATTGACGGCGTGCGCAATGCCGGCCACCCGCTCGACGCCGTGTGGCTGCGTTGCGGCCATTACACGCTCGGCCAGTCGCCCTGGAAATACATCGACGGCTGGAAGATCGTCACGTTCCTGCGCAAGCATCTTTAGTCGAAGATGAAAATTGGAGATTGAAACTTCAACTCATCCGGTTGCAGTCTGCTAAACATTGACGAGTTGCGCGAGCGCCTGTTGCTCTTCTTCGGTGAGGTAGGTGAAAGCGAGGCTGAAGCCGACGTGCTGGTCAACCGAGGCCACTTGCCCGCGCAGTTGGAGCAATTTGCCGCCGGGTCGCTTGATGGCGAAGACGATGAGTTCGCCGATCTCCGCTTTGCCGAGCGTGTCTATGAAGCAGCCGCCCATGCTGAGGTCTGAGACGCGCGCTTCGTGCCGCCCCGATTGACCCTCCCACCACGCCTCGATGGACACGCTCGCACGCTTATCTTCTCGACGTTCGTTCTCCATGTCCGCTCTCTGCCTCCTCCCGCTATCTTCCGATTGATTCCATCAGCGCGGCTTCCACGCGCGCCGCGATCTCTCTGGCGCGTTCGAGCAGGTCGTCGGCGCGCGCGAGGTGTTCGCCCGTAAATTCCTCGTCTTCGATCTCGTATGCATTGACGAGCACGTTGTAACGCGCGGCGACAACGGCGGCGAGCGCGAGTTGCGCGCCCGTCGCAGAGTCCGAGAGCCACGCCGGTTCGCCGAGTTCGGCGAGCGTCTCCAACAACTCGCCCACCTGCACCGCGAGGCTCGCCACTTCGAGCGGCACGGCCGCCGCGCCCTTCAAAGCCTCTTCGACGGCGTTCGCACGCGCCCGCCGCTCCTCTTCGCTGCGCCCCGGCATCCGCCGCGCGCCGATGACGCCCGCGAAACTCGCGCCGTCTTCGTCCGCCGCTTCCGCGAGCCGCGCGCGCAAGTTGCCGAGCGCCTGCAACGCATCGCGCGCCTCGCGCTCCGAGTCCTCCTGTTTGCCCTCGCGTTCGACGAGGTGCGCGACCATCTCGCCGAGCGCGGCGGCGAGAGCGGCCGCGTGTGCCGCCGCCGCGCCGCCGCCCGTGATCTCGTCGGGCGCAACGCACGGCGCATCCATCTCCGTGCGCGACTCGCTCGAACCGTTGACGACGGCGCGCTCCGGCAAGACAGCGCGCCGTTTGATCGCATCGGCTTCGACATCCGCGCTCCAACCCGCCCTGTCCCCGCCGGCAACATCTTTGCGCGCCGCATCTCCGCCGCCTGCGTCTCCACTTGCCGCGCCACTACTTGCCGCATCTTTGCTCTGTTCGCCGACCTGCCCGCGCCTTCTCGCGAGGGCTGAGGCGATGCGGTTTTCGAGGATGAGATCGGGCGAGAAGTTTTCGATCTGTAGAAAATACTCCGCGCTGCGGTCGAGCGCGGCCTGCGGGATGAGGCCGACGATCTCGCTGCCGACGATTCTCACACCGTAGCGTGCGGCCTCGCGCCTGACGGCCTCGAAGGCGTGATGAAGCTCTGTCTTCTCAAAGCGCACGAGGTTCATCGAAACCTGCGTCAAGTTGCGCTCGCGCAACTCGAAGCCGAGCGCCTTCAAAAAGCGCAAGCCCCCATCGCGCCCGCGCACGGCGCGCGCGATGCGACGCGCCACCGCCACATCCGTCGTGTCCAGATTGATGTTGTAAGCGACGAGGAGCGAACGCGCGCCGACGACCGATGCGCCCGCCGTCTCGTGTATGCGCGCCGCGCCTTCGTCGGGCGCGCGCTCCGGGTTCGTCTCGATCTCTTCGCGCAACTTCTCGAAGCCGCCGCGCCGCACGTCTTCCAGATTCACGCGGTCGGGGCGGCGCGCCGCGCTCTCGTAAAAATAGACGGGCACTCCCACCTCGCGCGCGATGCGCGCGCCCGCCGCATGCGCGAGGTGAATGCAATCCTCCAAAGTAACGCCGCGCACCGGCACAAACGGCAACACGTCGAGCGCGCCGACGCGCGGGTGGACGCCCACGTGCCGCCTCAAATCAATCAACTCCGCCGCGCGCGCCGCCACGCGCACCGCCGCCTCAACTATGCTCTCCGCGCCGCCGACGAACGTGATGACCGAGCGATTGTGATCCGCATCAACATGCGTGTCCAGCACCGCCACGCCCTCGACCGACTCGATTGATTCGACCAGACGCGCGATCACTTCCGGCCTGCGCCCCTCGCTAAAATTCGGCACACACTCGATGATGCGTTCCAACCGTGTCTCCTCTCAGTCGTGCTCGGCCTTTCAACCTTCAGGCCGCGCCCTGCCCCTGCAAGCGTGACTCATTCTCCGTGCCTGCCGCCGCGCTGAGGTCAAGGCCTGACATCAAGTTTGAACTGCAACACTGACTAAGATTCATAGTAGCACTCCAGCGGCGTCTTGTAGCCGTGTCGCTTGCGGGGCCTCAGGTTGAGTTTGCGTGCGATAGCGTTACATTGGTGCTGTGTGAGTCCCGCCA
>DASVPS010000040.1:0-15972 GCA_036389555.1 Pyrinomonadaceae bacterium | reverse complement strand
CGTCCCTACGGGACTCTATGTAAAAGAGGCGTTGACTATCCCCAGCCATAAATGACTGGGCTATTATCAAACGTCCCTCGCGGGACTGTTATCAAATGTCCCTTCGGGACGAGAACCGGTTTACTGTTCAAACAGCTTCTTAGCGCCCGGCCTTCGGCCGTTTCGGGTTGCCCTTGCCCGACTTCGGGATGGCCGCCGCTTCGTCCGCATCCGTCCCCAGATTCAAGTCCGGCCGGTCGTGCTGCGCCTGCACGACTTCGGAGCGCTTGCCGAGTTTGTTCTCCGCGCCCCGCTCGGTGCTCTGCTTTTTGCCTTCGCCCGTCGGCGGTTGATTCACTTTTCCACGGCTCTGATTAGCCATTTTCAGTCTCCTCCCGTAATCGTTTCTTTCGGTCATTATAACGCCGCCGCTAACGTCCTTCCAGATAGCGTGCGGCCTTCAGGATCAACACGCAACTGGGACTGTGCGTGATCTCGCTGCGCAAAATCATCCCCACTGCTTGCTCCAGCGTCGTCTTGAACGGCTCGATGCGCTCCGTGCCTTCCTGTTCCGCTTCGGTAAACTTCAACCCGCGCGCGAGGAAGAGACTGACGGGCGAGCGCACGATGGACGTGTCCATGTCCATCCGCCCCAGGCTGATCAACTCCGCCGCTTCGATGCCTAACTCCTCGCGCAGTTCCTTTCTCGCCGCCGCGTCTGCGTCTTCGCCTTCGATGCCGCCGCTCACCGCTTCGACGCTCTCCGCGCCCGCGGCGTAGCGAAACTGCCGGGTCAGGTAGATCGTCCCGTCCGCATCTATGGGGAGAACGGAGACGCCCGGCTTCAGATGAACCGTGGCATACGTGCCCGGTTCACCGTCCGGTCTCGTCACGCTGTCCTGATAGACCTCTATGAACTCATCTCGATACTTCTCCTCCGTCGCTCTAATCGTCCACGCGCCGTGCTTTCTCTCCATCAGCGTTGCTCCCCGTCGCGCGCGAGCAGCCGGCGCGCTTTCTCCATCTCCTTTTTACCGTCGCTGCTCACGGGCGGGTAACGCAGGTTGAGGGATTTCAACTTGGCGACGACGAGTTCGGCGACGACGAGCGCGCTGAACCAGCGATGATCGGCCGGGACGACGTACCACGGCGCATCCTTCGTGCTCGTCCGCGTCAAGGTATCCTCGAAGGCGCGCATGTACTCGTCCCACAGGGCGCGCTCCGTCACATCGTTCATAGAGAATTTCCATTTCTTCTCCGGCACTTCGAGGCGTTCCATGAGACGCTCGCGTTGCTTCTCTTTCGAGAGGTGGAGGAAGAACTTCATGACGTGGATGCCGTTCTCGGTCAGGTATTGCTCGAAGTTGTTGATTTGCTGAAAGCGTTGCCGCCAGATGCCCGGCGTGTCGCGTATGCGCGGCGGCAACCGCTGGTCTTCGAGCCGTTCGGGATGAATGCGCGTCGAGAGCACTTCCTCATAGTAGGAGCGGTTGAAGATGCCGATCTGCCCGCGCTTCGGCAAATTCCTGACGAAGCGCCAGAGGTAATCGTGTTTGAGTTCGGTCGCGCCCGGCTTCTCGTTGATCGTCACCACGCAGCCCTGCGGGTCAACGCTCGACATGACGTGTTTGATCGTGCCGTCCTTGCCCGCGCCGTCCATCGCCTGAAAGACGAGCAGGAGCGATTGCCGCTCCTCGGCCAGAAGTTTGTCCTGATACTTCGCGAGGCTCTCACAGTCGCGCCGAATCTTCGCCTCTGCCTCCGCCTCACTCTCGAACTTTCCGGTGAACGCCGGATCGTAATTCTTCAAACGCACCCGCTCGCCCGCCCGCACGAGAAACCCTTGTTGCTTCATTCACACCCGCCCTTCGTTTCGTTCAAATTAAAAAACTTCGTTCCCTGTCAACCAGATGAGACGCGCCGATTATAAGATCGCCGCAAGACGAAACGATGACCTTCATTTAAAGAAACTGTGACAAAGACCGCTCCCGGCTCCGCACAAAGTCCGGCGCTAGAGAGCGCACGGGTCGTGTGTCAGCGCAACGTCGAGCGCCAGTATTGATGTCTTATGAAAGTTAGCGGGAACGTCGCGGCCGTCTCGCGTAAAGCAAAACGTCTATGGCACATAACGCGAAGCCGACGAGAGCCGCCGTCCACAGTTGAAAGGAGAGCGCGATGAGCGTGAAGAACAGGATGATGCTCGCGCCCGTGAGACGATGCCAGAGGTTCGGATACGTCGGCAGCCGTAACAGCGCGAAGATCGAGAGGCTCACGACGAACCACCCGGCGAAGTTGCTCAGGGGGATTCCGTAGTAAACGCCGCCTTCCGCCCAACGCCAGTAGCCGAGTTGATTCGCGGCCGGCGGATCAATGACGAGATAGATTGCCGTCATCCACGGGGCGGCGACGAGCGCGCCGCCCCACGGCGGCAGACTCGAACGCCGCGCGCAAGTCGCGCCGATTTTTCTTTCAACCAACTACACTAGCCAAACTCAAGCGGACACGCGAACAACAACTGCTGCGCGTGCGACGGCATCAACTCAACTTCGCAACGTGCCGCGCGCCGCACCATAAGCCGCTTCCACGCGCGCCCACCCTTCCGTCTCCAACGCCGCACGGAGCCAGTAGGTATATTCCTCCGGCCGCTCGCGCAGGTCGCGCCGCAGTTCGTCGGGCGTCGTCCACTTCCAGTCTTCCACTTCTGACTCTTCAGGCGTGAACGCGCCGTCGAACTCGCCTACGAAGACGTGATCGTATTCGTGCTCGATCAACTCGTTCGCCAACTCTGCGCGGTACAGAAACTCGAAGGCCGCGCTCAGTTCGCAATCGAAGTTCATCTCTTCGCGCAGGCGACGACGCGCGGCCACGCCTGTGGATTCGTCCGGGCGCGGGTGTCCGCAGCAGGTGTTCGACCAGAGACCGCCGGAGTGGTACTTCCCTCTCGCCCTGCGTTGCAGCAGCAGTTGCCCTTCGGAGTTGAAGACGAAGATCGAGAACGCGCGGTGCAAACTTCCGGCGGCGTGCGCCGCCAATTTTTCCGACGCGCCCAACTCCCGATCTTGTTCGTCTACGAGTATGACTTGTTCCATCACTTACTACTCTGCACGGCCTGCCGCGCCGCCGGCCGCCTTCCCGCCACGGGCACAGAGTCGGCGCGATAAGCGGCGACGCTTTACTCGACCGCCTGACTTTCGAGTGATTGAAGCGCGCGTTCGAGCATCGCTCGATGCGCTGGATTCGTGGCGCGGCCGAGTTGGTCGAGGATGCGCGCTTTGGACAAGCGCAGGGATTCCAGTTTCGCTTCGCGCTCGCGCTCTTCGGGCGAGGAATTATTTTTGCGCAGGCGCGCCTCGGCCGCCGCCTGTTGCCGCTCCATTGCGTCTTCCATCTGCCCTGCCAGTGCGTCTCCGTCCCATCCTCCGGCCATCTCACAATCTCCTTCCCGCCCCTCTTTTGCGCGGGGCATCGTCAAACAGACTCTTTGACCAACCAGCACTCCGCTCACTCATCCGTCCCCGGCTTCGACCGCGAACGTTTCAGACGCGAGCGGCGCGCCTTCTCTTCCAGCGTGCGCTCCTTGGCGCCCTTCGTCGCGCGCGTCGGGACGCGCTTCGTCGGACGATGATTCAACTTCTCCACGCGCTCGCGCAGTTTGCGCAAACACGTCGCTTTATTCCGGTGCTGGCTGCGATCCTCGCGGCAGGTGACGACCACACCCGAAGGCAAATGCGTGAGCCTGACGGCGCTCTCCGTCTTGTTGACGTGCTGGCCGCCGGGGCCGCTGGCGCGAAAGGTGTCAACCGCGCATTCCCGCAGCAGGTCTTCGTCGGATTCTGGCAATATGATCTTCACGGCCGCTCACACGAACTAAATCAAACGGCGCGGCACAGACGAGCGCGCGCCTGTATCCACGCGAGACTCAGGATACCTTGATCACGTTTTTGATCCCGCCCACTTTGCCGAGCAACAGGTCTCTATGCTCTTCGATGGGTACGCGCGCGGTGATGAGCGATTTGACGACTTGCGGCCAGCGCGTGTTAAAGATTTCGAGATCGCGTATGGCGGCCTCGAAGGCGTCGCGTCCGGCGTTGACCGTGCCGAAGACCACCTGATTGCGCAGCACCAGATTGCGCATCAGCAAGTCTGTGTCCACAGCGACGGGCGATTTTCTCCCCGGCACGCCCGTGAAGACGAACACGCCGTTCGTGTCGAGATACTTCATCACCTCGAAGGCCAGCCCCGAAGCGCCGACCGCTTCGTAGACGAGATCGATGCCGCCGATTTGTTCCGCCAAAGCTTCGACCGCGTGCGTCTCCGCAGAGATGTATTTCCCGCCGAACGATTCGACGAGCCGCGCCCGGTCGCTAGTCGCCGGTTCTCTCGAATAGACGTGCGTCTCGAAACCGGCGACCGAGAGCGCCATCGCGCCGAGCAGGCCGACCGGCCCCGCGCCGAGCACCAAAGCGCGATGACAGTCCACCCTATGGCCGCCCGCATTTCCCCGCCCCGCGGCGGGCGCACTTTCCCGTGCGCTCGCGGGCGTCGGGCATTCCCAGGGAAGGCGTTGCTGCACCTGCCAGAGTTGGGTCAGAGCCTTCTCCGCAATCGTCAAAGGTTCGACCAGCACGCCGACCTCGCGCAGGTGCGCGGGGACGACATTCATGTAGCGCTCGTCGTCCACGACGAACTCCGTCAGGTAGCCGTGCTGCTCCTTGATCCCGCGCTCTGTGAAATCGCCCGTGAAGCAAAAATCCTGTCTGCCCATGCGACAGGCGACGCAGGATTCGTGCGGGCACGGGCGGCGCACAGAGGCGACGACCAGATCGCCCCGCTTGAGATGCTCTACGCCCGCGCCCGTCTCGACGACTTCGGAGAGCGATTCGTGACCCAGCAACAGGTAAGGCGAACTCTTGGGCGGCGTGCCGTATTCAAAGGCGCAAATCTCCTTGTCCGTGCCGCAAATCCCGACTTCGAGCACGCGCAGTTTAACTTCGGTCGGCGACGATAGACGCGGCTCTTCGTGCTCGATTATTTTGATTTCCTTCGCTTCGGGGAAGACTGCGACTGCTTTCATATTTTTATGCTCGCGTTCGATCCGCTGGGTGTTGTCGTGCGCCGCTCATTCGCCGAGCGCGGCGTATTTGAAGATGCGAAACCTGTATTGCTGCTGCGCGCGTATGTTGGCGGCGACCGCGCCGTGCAGGTTCTCGTCCCACGTCGCGTACTGCTCGATGAAGCGATCCGCCGCGGCCTTGTCGCCGGCCGACTGCACTTCGAGCACGCGCTTCAGGAGGTCGCCGACGGCGTCGTGATATTTGCCGTAGTTGATCGAGAGCCGCTTCGTCTGCGGGTCAAAGCGCAGCACGCCTTTTTCCAAAAAGAAGTTCCACTGCATGAGTTGCATGGTGTTGTAAGGCTGCGTGCGGCGCGGGCGGTTGTTCTGTAAGACGCGCTGAATGCCGCTGGCGTAGAGCGAGCGCAACTGTGCGTCGGTGTAGTAATTCTGTTTGCGCAACGCTTCGGCGACGTAGAGCGAAACCAGGTCGGCCTTCATCTCTTCGAGCAGGCTTGAGTTTTCCTGCAAGGCCGTGTCGAGGTCGCGGCCGTCGCGCGTCTGATCCACGCCTAGATAGTGGCCGACCTCGTGCCAGAGCGTGCGGTAGAAACTGCCGTCGAAGGTGAGTTCGCCCGCGTGCGCCGGAGCAACGGCCGCGCCCCAGGCGTTCCCGGAGCCTTTGAAAATTTCCGGGTGGCGCATGATGTTCGCGCGCAGCAGAATGGTGCGCCCGTAGCGGCGCGCGAGATAGCTCTCGTTCGGCAGGATGGTCGCAGTGTTGCCGCCGCGCGATTGGCCGAAGTCCGCGATCACGTCGTAGACGCCGACGGGGATGTCTTCGCGCACACGCTTGTGCCGGTCGTAGGGCAATGAATCTTCGAGCGCCTGCAAGCCCTTCATCGCGCGGCGTAACTCTTCTGTCTCCTGTCGCCGCGTGGCGAGCAGGCTGAAAGCGTAGAAGGCTTTGACGCCGTAGAGTTCGTCGTCGTAAACCTCGTAAGCGCCGATCTGCGCGTTCAGGTTCTTGAAGCGACCCGTGATCCACGCGGCGTCGCCCGACTCGTAATCGTCTGAGAGCAGGTCGCGCGCGCGGTTGCGCAGGTAACGCGCAAACTCTTCGTCGTCACGCTGCACGGCGTCGGCCGCCTCGTTCAGGAGCGCGTGAGAGCGAATCATCTCGTTGGCATAGGCGACGGAATAAGGCACGGCGTATAACATCGCGGGGCGCGCGCCCATGCTCTCCAGGTCTCTTTGCAGCCCCGGATGCAGCGTCGAGAGAACGGGATACTGCCTGAGTTTCGCAATGTCTTCACGCAAATTGGCCGCGGTGGCGCGACGGACGACCGTGCGCAGATCGAGTATGGAATCTTTTCTTTCGGGGTGGGCGGCGAGAAACGCTTCGACCTCCGCTTTCGTGATGCCCCACGGGTAGACGTTGTGGCCGGGCGGCGTCATCTCCACCGGCAGAAACGGCTCGCGCTTGTTGTCGAGCGTCGTGGCAATCGGCCCCTGATTCAGCCTGTAGAGCGCCAGCAGATTTTGCGTCGCCTCGCCGCCCACGCCCGCGCGCCGGTCGAGCAGCGCGAGCGAACGCTCAGCTTTGAGCGCCTCGGCGTGTCGCTGCCGCTCGTACACTTCCTGAAAAATTCGCCCCACTTCGAGCAGCTTCGCGACCGCCTTGCGCTCGCCTGCGCTCAGGTGCGAGAGGTCTGGCGCGAGGCGCACGGTCTGCGTCTTGGCGGTGATCGCCCCGCTCCGCTCCGGCGACCAGTAACCGGCGGGCAGACCCGTGCCGGAATTTTTGTTTGGGACGCTCTGCGCCTGCGCGCACACGCACGCGACGAGTATGACGGTTAAACTCCGTAAGATTTTCATGACTCACCTCTGCCGCTGATTTTATCTGCCGCTGATTTTACCGGAAGCGCATGCCCTTAAGATAGCAGCCGCGCCCGTCGCCGGTCGCAGCTTTCGTCCGCCCGGTGCGCCCGGCGCTCCCACGCATGTATAATCACGCCCCTGCGAATCAATCGAACGCGAATCAATCGAACGGGCGCGGCGCGCGGCGGAACTTAAACTTGGCTGAGAACAATCATCAACTGATCGCCCACCTGCAAAGAGCGCTGGAGGAGTTGGTCGCGCCGCTCGCCGAGAGCATTCAGATGGTCGGGCGCGGTCAGAAAAGCGCCGCGCCCGACGCACGGACGGTGCTCGAAAATCACCTGCTGCTGACGGCGCGCCATTTCATCAACACACGGGCGGCATCGGCGGCCGATAAGCAAAAATTCTACGAAGCCATCTGCCGCAGCTTTCGCCTGCGCGCATCGGGCGACGCATTTTCAAACTTCGAACCCGCCTACGCGCAAACGCCCCATGCGAAAAACTTCGCAGAGACGCCCGTCAGCGTCTCTTATCTCGAAGCCTACGACGCGCGCCACGGCACGGGCTACGCAGACAAGACGCGCCACCTGCTCTTTCAGTTCGCCAATCTCGTCATCAAATTCGATGGCACGATCACGCCCGCAGAGGAAGCCGCGCTCTCGGAGTTTAAAGAGGTGCTCTACCCGGCGGGCGGCATCGCGCACGTCGAACATTCGCGTGCGACGGCCGAGCAAGCACCGCCCGAACCCGTCGCGCCGCAAGCGCCGGCGCGCACGCTCGAAGACGTGCTCGCGGAGTTGGATGCGCTCGTCGGGCTTGATCGTGTGAAGACGGACGTGCGGCAATTGATCAATTTCCTCAAGGTGCAGAAGATGCGCGAGGAACAGGGCATGCGCGGGCTGACCACTTCGCGCCATCTCGTTTTTTACGGCAACCCCGGCACGGGCAAGACCACCATCGCGCGCCTGCTCGCGCAAATCTACCGCGCGCTCGGCATCCTGCGTCGCGGCCATCTCGTCGAGACGGATCGCGCCGGGCTGGTCGCCGGTTACGTCGGGCAGACCGCCCTCAAAGTGCGCGAGGTCGTCGAACGCGCGCTCGGCGGCGTGCTGTTCATAGACGAGGCTTACGCGCTCACTTCGGGCGGCGGCAACGACTTCGGGCAGGAGGCCGTCGAAACTCTGCTCAAGATGATGGAAGACCACCGCGACGATCTGATCGTGGTGGTGGCCGGTTACACGGAGAAGATGCAGGAATTTCTCGACTCGAATCCGGGGCTGCGCTCGCGTTTCAGCAAACACCTGCACTTCGACGACTAAGACCCGCAACAACTGACGCGCATCTTCCAGGGCTTCTGCCGCAAGGCCGACTTTCAACTCTCGCCCGCGGCGGAAACCGAACTCGCGAAAATTTTCGCCATCCTCTCCACCTCGCGCGACGAGACCTTCGGCAACGCACGGCTCGCGCGCAATCTCTTTGAAACGACCGTCAACAAACAGGCCAACCGCATCGTCTCGCTGCCCTCGATTGACAAAGCGGTGCTCGCGGCCATCGAGGCGGCAGACATCCCGAACGTCGAAGACCTGCGCGCCTCCGGCATCATCTGCGCGGCGACCTGACGCGACGCGCTCGCGGCGAGAGCGTCGCACCTCTCGTCGTGCTCGCGTCGCACCTATCGTCGCGCTCGTATCGCACATATCGCCGCATGAAAGTCGTCGCAGTCGGTTCAACGCGAAAATCTTATGACCAACACATACTCCGTCAGTTCGGAAATCAGAGAAGGCGTAGAGGTGTATACGCTTCGCGAAGGTGAACGCGCCCGCGCCGAAATCGCGCCCGCGCTCGGCAACAACTGCTTCGCCTTTCGCACGCGCGAACACGTCCTTGAACCGATCCCGTTTTCGGACTTCCGCGGGCGGCCGACGAGCTATGGCATCCCCATCCTGTTCCCGTTCCCGAATCGCATCAGGGACGGCCGTTTTTCTTTTCAAGGCGAACACTACACCGTCAACCCGCCGCGCCACGGCTTCGTCAGAGACAAGGCTTGGCGCGTGGAAGCTCACGGCGCATCGGCCGAAGCGGGAGCGTGGCTCACCGCCGTTTTCGACGCCGCCGCTTATCCCGAAGAAATCCTCAGCCAGTTTCCCTTCCCCTTTCGCCTCCAAGTCACACATCGGTTGAGAGACGCGCGGCTGGAGATCGAAACCTCGGCCGAGAACCGCGGCACGCGCGACATGCCCGCGGGCTACGGCATACACCCATACTTCCGGCGACCATCCGCGGGAACGCTCACCGTACCGGCGCGGCACAGACTGGAACTCGCCGACAGCCTCCCCACCGGCCAACTTCTCGACGCGACGAAGGATTACGACCTGCGCCGTGCGGCGGACTTGGACACCTTGAACCTCGACGACATCTACACCTCGGTCGAAGCGGACGATGCCGGCCGCGCGCGTTGCGTTCTCGCAGATCACGAAAACAAGTTGAAGACGATAGTCGAGTTTCCGTGCGAGCAATTCCCTTACGTCGTGGTTTACACGCCGCCCGCGCCGCGACAGGCGATCTGCGTCGAGCCGAACAGTTGCCCGACCGACGCCTTCAACCTCCACGCGCGCGGCATCGAAAGCAACGTGCTCACCATCAGGGCGGGCGAGACGGCCAGATTCAACATCTCCATCTACACAGAGTCGTAGTTATGCTATAGCCATCCGTATCATCATCCGCGTGGGTGTAGCGCACCCGGTTCAACTCGGTTAGAATGACCCGGCAATCACTGAACGTCACACACGATCTCTTACAGCCACACCCGGAGGCGACAACAACGTGCGTCTTTTCTGCTCACTCGCGATCATCTTTACGCTCATACACACGCCCGCGCTCGCGCAGCAACCCGCGCAGCAGCCCGCGCAACCGGCACAACGCGCCGCCGAACAGAAGCCCGTGCCACTACAGCCCGCGCCGCGCGTCAAGATCGACGCCTACCGCGAGCGCGCCGCCCGCATCATCGGCGCGGCGCTCACGAGCGACCGCGCCTATCGCAGGCTGGCGCACCTGACCGACCGCATCGGCCATCGCCTGAGCGGCTCGACGAATCTGGAGCGCGCGATTGCGTGGGCGCTCGCCGAGATGAAGTCGGACGGGCTGGACAACGTGCGCGCCGAACGGGTCATGGTTCCACACTGGGTGCGCGGCGCGGAGAGCCTTGAGTTGACGAGTCCGATGACGAGCAGTTTGTCCATGCTCGGACTCGGCAACAGTGTGGGCACGCCTGCGGAAGGCATCACGGCCGAGGCCGTCGTCGTGCGCAGCTTCGACGAACTCGACGCGCTCGGCGAGCGCGTGCGCGGAAAGATCGTCGTCTACAACGTGCCCTACACCACTTACGGCGCGACCGTTCAGTATCGCGGGGCGGGCGCGTCGCGGGCGGCTCGCCACGGGGCGGTCGCCGCGCTCGTCCGCTCGGTCACGCCCGTCAGCCTGCAAACGCCACATACGGGCGCGATGAATTACGCCGCGGATCAACCGAAGATTCCCGCCGCCGCCATCACCATCGAAGGCGCGGAGCTTTTGCAGCGCATGTATGAACGGGGTGAGCGCCCGACGCTCAGGCTCAAGATGGAGGCGAAGTTTCTGCTCGATGCGGAATCGGCCAACGTCGTCGCGGAACTCAAAGGGTCGGAGCGGCCGGACGAGGTGGTGCTCATCAGCGGCCACTTCGACTCATGGGACGTGGGTCAGGGCGCGCACGACGACGGCGGCGGCTGCATCGTCGCATGGGAGGCCGTGCGTCTGCTCAAGGAACTCGGCCTGCGGCCGCGCCGCACCGTGCGCGCAGTGCTCTACACGAACGAGGAAAACGGCTTGCGCGGCGGCAACGCTTACCGCGACGCGCATCGAGCCGAACTCTCGAAACACGTCCTCGCCATCGAATCGGATTCGGGAGTCTATCGCCCGCAGGGCTTCGGCCTCGCCGCCGCGGCCGCGCCGCAAGTGCGCGCAGACCTCGAAGAGATCGGGAAACTCCTCGCAGGCATCCGCGCCGGACGCATCGCGGCGAACGGCGGCGGCGCGGACATCGGCCCCATCATGCGCGAAGGCGTCCCCGGCGCGAGCCTCGACGTGGACGGCACGCACTACTTCGACATACACCACACACACGCCGATACGCTCGACAAAGTTGACCCGCAAGACCTCGCACTCTGCGTCGCGGCGATGGCCGTCATGGCCTACACGGTCGCCGACATGCCGCACGCTCTGAACGCACCGGCGGCAACCGCCGCCAAATAACGAACGCACACACATGTTGAAAGCAACTATTCTCGCGATTGCCTCTTTGCTCCTCGTTCAGAGCGCGGGCGCGCCCGCTTGGGAGTCGCAGTCGAGCGGCGCGAAGGTTCGGTTTCGCGGCGTGAGCGCGGTGAGCCAAACAATCGCTTGGGCGAGCGGCGAGCGCGGCACGTATGCGCGCACGACGGACGGCGGCCGTACATGGCACACGGGCAGCGTGCCGGGCGCGGCCGAACTGGACTTTCGCGATGTGGACGCCTTCGACGCGAACACGGCCTACCTGCTCTCAATCGGCGAGGGCGAGAAGTCGAGAATTTATAAGACGACGGACGGCGGCGCGAGTTGGCAGATGCAATTCAAGAGCACACGCCCCGCCGCGTTCTTCGATGCGATGGCCTTCTGGGATCGCGACCACGGCATCGCCATGAGCGACCCGGTGGACGGGCGTTTCATCGTCATCACTACTTCGGATGGCGGGCGTGCGTGGCGCGAGACGCCGCCGGACGGGATGCCCCCCGCGCTTGCGGGCGAGGGCGGCTTTGCCGCGAGCGGCACCTGCATCACCGTCGAGGGCAAGCGGAACGTCTGGTTCGGCACGGGCGGCACACCGGGCGCGCGCGTGTTTCGTTCCGCCGACGGGGGGCGCACGTGGGCTGTGGCGACGACGCCCGTCACACACGGCAAGAGCGCGGGCATCTTCTCCGTCGCCTTCCGCGACGCGAAGCGCGGTGTGGCGGTCGGCGGCGATTACACGAAAGAGGGCGAGTCGAAAAACAATGCGGCCGTGACGCGCGACGGCGGCCGGACGTGGACGATCATCAAAGACGCGCCTCCGCGCGGCTATCGTTCGTGCGTCGCCTATGTGCGCGGCGCTGGAAAAGCGTCGCCGTTCCTCGTCGCGGTCGGGCCTTCGGGTTCGGATTATTCGACGGATGAAGGGGCGAGTTGGCGCAGTTTCAGCGCGGAAGGTTTCCACACCGCGAGTTTCACACGCGCGCCGGGCGCGGGCTGGGCGGCCGGAGAACAGGGACGCATCGCAAAATATGTGGGCGCAACCTCGCAGGCCGGAAAATGAAAGGCAGGAGTCAGAAGACAGAATACAGGAGTCAGAAGAAAGACGGGCGCGCGATCTATTCTGACTCCTGTATTCTGTCTTCTGTATTCCATCTTCTCCTTCCGCGCTCTCTTCGTTCACTTAACCAACCTGCCATACTTTTTCAGAGCCTCGCGCAAGCGGTCGTGCGGGAGCGCGTAGACCGTGTTGCCGTTGATGCCCTTCATCGTCTCTGCGGCGACCAACGCATTGACGATGGCCTCAGTGGTCGCGCTCACGGTCGCGCGAAACAGGGGGTTGATTCTTTCGTTCGGCAGCATCGTCAGTTGCGCCGTGCCGCTGGTCTTCCCGGCTTCCGGGTTGGCCGTCGAGAAGGCGATGAAGATGTCGCCCGAAGAATCCTCGCCCCGCCCACCCATCTCGCCGATGGCGAGCGAGACGCGCTTGACGAGCCGCTTGAGTTGGTGCGGGAGCAAAGGCGCGTCCGTCGCCACGACGACGATGATCGAACCCGCGCCGTCGCTCGCCCTCCCGGGTCGCGGCAGCAGATCGGCGATCTCTCTGCCCACCGGGACGCCCGCGATGCGCAGCAGATCGCGCCTCCCGTAGTTGGCCTGCACCAGCACGCCCACCGTATAGCCGCCTTCTTCCGCGACGAGGACGCGCGAAGACGTTCCCGTGCCGCCCTTGAAACCATGCGCGACCATCCCCGTGCCGCCGCCTACGTTGCCCTCGGCCACAACCCCTGAGCGCGCGCCTTCGAGCGCCTGAAAGACGTGCTCGCGTTTAACGTGAAAGCCGTTGATGTCGTTGAGAAACCCGTCCCACGTTTCGGCCACGACCGGCAGGCTGAAGTCGCCCGAATAACCCTCGCCCGTGCCGCGCCGCGCGTTCCACTCGATGACGGCGTCGCGCGCCACGCCGACGCTGTGCGTGTTCGTGATCAGGATCGGCGTGCCCAGTCCGCCCGACTCCTCGACCCACGTCGTGCCGGTCATCTCGCCGTTGCCATTCAGCGTGTGCCACGCGGCAAAGACGCGCCCGCGAAAGTTTTTTCCCTGCGGGAGGATGGCCGTCACGCCGGTACGCACCGGCCCCCGCCCCATCTCCAGTTTCCCTTCGCCGGAGATGAGCGTGGTGAAGCCGACTTCGACGCCGCGCACGTCGGTGATGGCATTCTGCGCGCCCGGCACGCCGTCGAACGGCACGCCCAGATCACGCGCACGCGGTTTGTTCTGCGCGACGCCGCTTTGCGTGAGGAGGCACAAGCCGAGCGTCAAAGACAACGCGAGATTATTCAGCAGAGAAACTCTCATCATCGGGTTCATCTCTTTATTGACAGGGCAAGTTGTAAGAGCAGGACGCCCGCGCGGTGCGTGCGGTCTAGTGCATGTTGAAAGGGCCGCCGTGCGGTTCAGGCGCTAAATCCGGGCGCGCGGAATCCTGTACGACCTCGTGCATCTCCAACACGTTCGATCTCGTGAAAGCCTCTTTCGGCAGCGTGCCCGATTGCGCGTGCCCCTTCACGAAGGCATCTGAGCGCACCCAGTTGAGAAAGTCCTGACGGCTGTTCCAGATGGTGAAGACCACGTAAGGGTCGCCCTCGTTGACGGGGCGCAACACCTGATTGGAGACGAAGCCGGGCATCTGGTCTACCAGCCCCGCGCGCTCGCGAAACCTCTGCTCGAAGGCCGCTCCGAATTCTGGATTAACGTAGATACGATTGGCGACTGTGATCATTTATGAATCTCCCTTTTAACTCAACATTCCCGGCGATGATTGATAGTTTACTTCGCGCCCGACGGGTCGGCCACGCGCACGAGTTGCTTGCCTGTATTCTCACCTGCGAAGAGTCCGAGGAACGCGCGCGGGGCGTTCTCGAATCCATCGACGATGTTCTCGGCATTCTTCAGTTTCCCTTCGGCGAGCCAACGCCCCAACTGGCCGACGCCCTCCGGGTACCGTGCGGCGTAATCGGAAACAATGAAGCCCTGCATCAAGGCGCTCTTGATCAATAGAAACACCTGCGGGCGCAGGCCTGCATCCATGCGCTCAAGGTTGTAGAGCGAAATCTGGCCGCAGATAACGATGCGCGCGCCCTTGTTGATCAAGGTCAACACGCTATCGGATATTTCGCCGCCGACGTTATCGAAATACACGTCCACGCCGTTCGGGCAGGCGTCCCTGATCGACTGTCTGAGGTCGCTCGAAGTTTTGTAATTTACGGCAGCGTCCACGCCGAGTTCGCCGGTCAAATATTTGTTCTTCTCTTCGGAACCCGCGATGCCTACGACGCGGCATCCTTTGAGCCGGGCGATCTGGCACACGACCATGCCGACCGCGCCCGCCGCGCCGGAGACCACTACGGTCTCGCCCGCCGCGGGACGGCCAATATCGAGCAGGCCGAAGTAAGCGGTCAGCCCTGGCATCCCCAGTATGCCGAGCGCGGTCGTTACGGGCGCAAGCTGTGGGTCAATTTTGATGAGCGAGGCGGGCGTCCCCTGCTCGCCTTTCGCCACTGAATAAAGCTCCCAGCCCAGGTAGCCCGCGACGATGTCGCCCGGCTGAAAATTGCCGGAGCGCGATTCGACGACTTCGCCGACGCCGCCCCCCGTGATGACCTCGTTCAACTCGAAAGGTTCGACGTAAGATTTGCCCTCGTTCATACGCCCGCGCATGTACGGGTCAACCGACAGGTAGAGCGTCTTGATCAGCACCTCGCCCTCCGCCGGTCGCGGCATCTCCGCGTCAACGACACGAAAGTTATCAACCGACGGCAGGCCGGTCGGGCGGCTGGCGAGTATTATTTTCTTGTTCATTTTATCCTCTGTGAGATGTGAGACGCTCAACTTCCGGCGCTCGCTTCCAACGCCTCGATCCGTCTTTTGATCTCGTCGGGGAGCGCGGCCTTTCTGAGCGCGCGATAATCGTAAGAGACGACGAGACCTTCGCCCTCGGCCGCCACCTTCGCGTGGGCGTGACTGACCACGACGTATTTCATCACGAAGCGGTCGGCCTCAATCTCGGAAATCCTCGTGCCGACGGAGACCGTGTCCGGGTAGGTCAAGGGCAGTCTGAACTTGCACGCGGTCGAAGCGAGGATGGGGCCGATGCCCGTCTCGTTCATGTAGTCCCAGATGTCGAGCCGCGTGAAGTAGGCCATGCGCGCGCTCTCGAAATAGCGGAAGTAGACGATGTTGTTGACGTGGCGCAGGGCATCCATCTCGCCCCACGCCACTGGCAGTTCAATCACCACCGGGTAAATTTTGAGCAACTCCTGCCGCATCCGACTTCTCCTCGCGCGCGAGCCACGTTTCGATGACTTCCAGAATATAACGCTTCTCCGCCGTTTCCAGCACGCGGCCTTTCGGGATCGAGTGCCATTTCTGCAGGCAGCCGCGGCAACAGGTGGCGGTCGCGTGCTGCGCGATGAAGACGGGGTGGTGTTGAAACGGCGTCTGCTTCCCGTCGTTCGCGGGCGCGGCCGGGGCTAAACGCTTTTCGATAAACTCGGCCGCGTGCTCCAGAACCGTTGGCAGGCCTTTGCGGCGCAGGTACTCAAGCTCTCTGCCGCGCAGGCGAAAGCGACGCCGGAAGGGTGAACCGGCCAGCGCGGCAAAGAGTTCGTCAAGATTGCGTCGCGTCACATTCGCATCCCGTCACGTGCCCGCCCGCGCGCTACAGCCCGAGCCTGTGTCTGATCGTGCGCACGATCTCA
>DASVPS010000039.1:0-25602 GCA_036389555.1 Pyrinomonadaceae bacterium | reverse complement strand
AATTCGCTCACCGCGCGCCGCACCGTCTTCAAAGCATCGGCTTCAACTTCCGACTTCTCTATATCCAACAGGCTCGCCATCTCGCCCGCGTGCGGCGTCAACACCACCCGCCCGCCGAGACTCGCCAAACCGCGCGGCGTGTGCGCGAGGAACGAGAGCGCGCCCGCGTCTAGCACGAGCGTGGCGTGTTCGACGCGGCCGAGGAGATTTCGCATCAGGCGCGCGGTCGCCGCCTCTTCAACCATGCCGGGGCCGACCAGCACGGCCTGCGCTCCCGCCAACTCGGCTTCGATCTGTTTGACCGCAACCGCCGCGATGCCGCCCGCGCGTGTCTCCGGCACACCGATGACGCGCGCCTCCGGCACGGCCATCGAGACGTGCGGCGCGAGGCTGCGGCAAGTGGCGATCTGCATCTTCCCTGCCCCCGCGCGTAGGGCGGCGGTGGCGGCCAGGACGACCGCGCCCGCGATCTCCGTCGAACCGCCGATGACGAGCACGCGGCCGCGCGCCTCTTTGTCGTCGTCGTCTTCGGGCTGCGGCAGAGGCCACGCGCCGAGCGCCTTCGGGGTGATGACGAGGGGTTGCCCGTCCCTGTTTCCGCTTCGTGTGCCGGGGATACTTGTTTCCTCCGCCATCCGTTCCCTTCTCTCGCCCGCCGCCGCAGCGGCTGAGGCGTCGCCGTCTTACTTGGGCGCGACCGGAACGTCCTTTTCCGTCGTCACGGGCGCGCCTTCGCGTTCGAGCGGCGCAACGAAATTATAACCGTCGAGGACGAACTTCCCGTTCTTTCCGAGATTGGGGTCGTAGACGTAAGAAGTGACGGAGCAATTGGCAACGTCTGTGACGCGATCAATTTCGAGAATTTGGTCTTCGGTCATGCGTTCCAGCAGGTAGCGGAAGCAGAGCACGACGACGGAGTGCGCGACGATGAGCACGCGCTCGCGCCTGTACTCGCGCGTGATCGTGTCAATGACGTTGCGCAGGCGCAGGATCACGTCGCACCAACTCTCGCCGCCCGGCGGGCGATGGTAAAACTTTCCAATCGCGCGGCGAAATTCCTGCTGCTCTGGATACTTCGCCTCGATGCCGAATTTCGTCAGGCGGTCGAGGATGCCGAACTCCTTCTCGCGCAAACGTTCGTCGGCGATGAAGGTGAGGTCGTCGCGCGCCATACCTGCCGCGCCCAGTGCGATCTCGGCCGTGCGCAGGGCGCGCAGGTAGGGCGAGGTGAGCACGACGGTCGGCCTGTCGTCCGGCGGCATCTTCCCGAACCAGCGACCGAGCGCGGCCGCCTGCTCCGCGCCGCAATCGGACAAAGGCACGTCCACGTCGCGCCGCACGTTGATCTCGATTTCGTGCAAGCCCGCGGCCTCCGCATGATCACGCGCCACGTTGCCCGCGCTCTCCCCATGCCGCACGATCCACAATACGTCCGGCCACTTCTGTTTCTCGCTCACCCGGTTCCCCCTTTTACGATTCGATCTCGTTGTTGCGTTTCGCGGCCTCGTCGCTGAGCGCGGTCAACCACGAAGGCGAAAGTTCGGATTGGCTGTCTCTGCCCTTCGCGCGCCGCTGACCGATGCCGCCCGCGGCGGGCAGGAGACGGTTCACCAACCCCCTTAGGTCTGCGCTCAACTCCGGGAAGAGTTGATGAAACTTGATGGCCGCGATGGCCTGTATGGACAGGACCACTTCCGCGTCGCCGCGCTTACAACCCGCGATGATCTGGCGCGCGGCGCGTTCGGCCTGAATCGTCGAGACCGGCAGCGAGTCGCTGATGCTGAACCAGGCGTACTCGGCGCGATGCTGTCCTTTGAAGGTGGCGTTCGGCGGGCTGCCCGTGCGCATCAGGCCGGGGCAGACGGTCGTCACAAGGATGCCATCTTTTTGCAACTCCGCGCGCAACCCTTCGGAGAGTCCGACGAGTGCAAATTTGCTCGCGCTGTAGGGCACGAGATGCGGGATGCCGATCTTGCCGCCGATGGACGAGACGTTGACGATGCGCCCGCGCCGTCTGCGCCGCATCGCGGGCAGCACGGCCAGCATTGTGTAGAGCGGCCCCCAGAAATGAATCCGCATGGCCTCTTCATAATCCGCGAGCGTCATCACCTCAACGGGGCCGACCTGAATCACGCCCGCGTTGTTGACGAGCACATCCACGTCGCCGAAGCGCTCTTCGGACAAGCGCACCCACTCGCGCACCTGCGTCCTGTCCGTCACGTCGCACGGGAAGGCCAGCACCTCCGCGCCGCGCCGCGTAAGATCGGCGCGCGCCCTCTCCAACTCATGCGGGTCGCGCGCGCAGATCGAAAGCCGCGCGCCCTCGCGCGCCAACTCACGCGCCAGCACCAGCCCCAATCCACGCGAACCGCCCGTGATCAAAACCGTCCGGCCGTTAAAATCGAACTCGCGCCACTTCTTCAAAGCCGCGCGCACGCCCAAAAGCGCGCCCACCCCTGCGCCCGCCAACAACAACGCATCCTGTCTCTTCTTGTCCACCCTCACTCCTTTTCGATTGCGGAATGCGGATTGCGGATTGCGGATTAAGAAAGCGAAGCAACCATGGCGTCGTTCCTGTCTCTACAATCCGCAATCCGAAATCCGCATTCCGCAATTGAAGAATGCGGATTCACTTGAACTCTGCGACTACCGGCGTGTGATCCGACGGTCGTTCCCAGCCGCGCGGCTCTTTGTCGATCCACGCATTGGTGCAGCGTTCAGACAGATTTTCCGACACCCAGATGTGGTCTATGCGCACGCCCGTGTTCTGTCGAAACGAACCGGCGCGGTAATCCCACCACGAAAAATGGCCGTGCCCCGGTTCGTGTTGCCGGAAGGCATCCGTGAAGCCCCACTCTTTGACGTGGTTCAAGGCGTCCTTCTCCGGTTGACTGAACAGGATGCGGCCGCGCCACAGTCGCGGGTCGTGTACGTCGCGGTCTTCGGGCGCGACGTTGAAGTCGCCGCAGAGCAGCACCTCGTCGTCCGTCCAGTAGTCGTCGTCGAAAAATCCCCGCAGCCGCTTGAGCCATTCCAACTTGAAACGATACTTGTCCGTCCCGACCGATTGCCCGTTCGGCACGTAGACATTGACGATGCGGATGCCCTCAATCGTGCCCGCGATCAGGCGCGCGTGCGAGCCGTCTTCCTCGCCGGGGAAGCCGCGCGAGACATCCGTGATGGGCGAGCGCGACACGATCCCGACGCCGTTATAAGTCCGCTGGCCGTAGACCTGCGCGCTGTAGCCGAGTTCGGCGAAAGCCTCGTGCGGGAAACGCTCGTCCGGGCATTTCAACTCCTGCATGCACAACACGTCCGGCCGCGCCTTTCGCAGCCACTGCAAGACGACGGGCAGACGCGCCGCCACCGAGTTTACGTTCCACGTTGCGATTTTCACGTTGCCTCATATTAAAGTAGAGAGCAGTCCGTTGTCAGCATCCAGTCACTTTTTAACTTCATCGGAGCAGCTTGTCTCTGAGCCTCATCACGCTCTGCGCCGTAAAAGACTCTCCCTCAAAGTTGATTTGCCGCGTCTTTCTTCCGGCCCGACTGAGGTAATCGCTCACGTTCATCCAGCGAATCTGGCTATCCGAGGTGCGTATGACCAACATGACGGGATAGGCTTGCGCCTGCCAGTACTCTGCGTGCCGTGGTTTCTTAATGGTGAACAGTTCCTTGCCGTCGCTCTTGCGTGTGTGCAGATAGGAGTCGCCGGACTTGAGTTGGAGGTAGACTCGTTTGCCGCTGGCTTCGCCTTTATCGTTCTTGAATTCGATCTCACCATCTATGCCCCAATCGGAGTTGGGCGTGGGGCGGAAGATTTGTCCGGCCTCGCCCGCGACGGCAAAGGCATGGCCGATCAGGATCAACTCTCTGCTCTCATTATCAATACTGATGCGCGCCTGCTCTTCCAATTCGCGCGCTCGCTGCTGGAACTCCGTGGAGGCGAATTTCTGCTCGATCAGGTCCCACAGGGGAACGCGCTTTTCACAGTTGACGCAAAGAATGTCCTGCAATCCACGATTGAGCCGCTCCAGCGCCGTCTTGAGATTTTCGACCGGCGTATCACAGTGCGGGCAAACGTAGCGGCGGAACCGGACAACGTCCTGCGCCTTTCTCTGCAAATGCTCATGGACGTATCGGATAAAAGTGACTTTCAAGTCCTCCGCGATGCCCGGCTCGAAGTAGACGGAGATTTCAGCCGCCCCCTCTCCCCGCTTGGTCATCTTGAGACCGACGCGCTTGTCCGCCCCCGTCTTGAAGTCGGCGGCAAACCGCCACAGTTGGTCTTTCTCGAACGCGGGCGTATGGTGCAACCGAACCACCAGCGTGGAGTAAATCTCGTCGAGTTGCCCGTTGAACTCGTAGGTGACGAAGACTGACGGGTGGCCTTCGAGTTCCGGACGCTCGCGCTTGAAATAAGATGGTAAGACGAGCAGCATGCCCGTCTCGGTCGGCTCGCGCAGGCACAAACCATGATCCACCAGAGTTTGGTGCATCGCCCGCAACACGATCTGCTCTTCATCAGGCGGCAGCCGTTTCATGTCCTGATAGTCGAGCCTTCCGGCCAGCACGTCTTCTTCGGGAATGACGCCGATCTCCTCCGTGTGGGCGCGAACTTTTCGGATCACTGCGGCGGCGTAGGCGTTGATGCGTTCGGGTTGAAGCAGAACGAAATCGCCGAACTCCAGTTGCCAGACGATGCCGGGGCCGGCCAGCAAGCCGACCACGGCGCGCAATTGTTCCGTCGTGAACGTCTCGCCGGTCAGACGCATTTCGAGTTGCTGTTTCAACTCGCCCACCCGCAGCAAAACCTTGCCCTCATCCTTGAGGCGCACGATCCCTTCTTTGAGCAGTTTGAAGGTGCGCGGCGAGGCCGTCCAGGGAATCTCTTCCCAGGGGATATTGTGGATGATGGCATCGCGCAGGGCGGCGCACCCGTCGCCCGTGGAGGCACTGGTTTCCAGAAAATCCGTAAAGCCGCGCTCCTGTCGAAATCGCTCAACGGTCGCGCGGCTCACCATCAGGCCGCCCCGGTCGCAACGCCCCGCGACGAGCAGTTTTCTGAACGGGCGGCGCGCGGCGCGTTCCAAATCGCGATCCCACTGGCCGAGACCCTCGAACGGGTTCTCGCTCTGTGGGTTGAAGACGAGCACGGCCAGCGAGGTTTCGTCCATGAAGAGTTGGTGGATCAGTCGATAGTCGGCCTGCCCTGCAAAGTCCCACAGCCAGATTTCCCGCTCGGTATCTACGCTGCTGGTATCGTGTTCCAGCTTGAGCTGAGTAGCCCACGCAGCATCGGTCGAGATGGTCGGCACGAACCGATCTTCCGTGAGGCGATAGGCCAACCCCGACTTACCCACGCCGCTGTCGCCGACTAAGAGAACCTTGGCGTTGGTGTAGCGTGTCGCCCCGGACTCTTCAGCGACTGTCTCGCCATACGGCGGCAGTTCCCACACCCTCAGAGTCTTGTCATCAGAACCAGAGACGATGCGTCTCCCGTCCCGTGTCACCGCTATGCCCCGCACCCAATCGGTATGTCCTTCGAGCGTGGCAAGACACTTGCCCGAATCCGCATCCCACGCCCGGAGAGTCTTGTCATCAGAGCCGGAGATGATGCGCCGTCCGTCCGCCGTTACGGCTACGTCCCGCACCCAATCGGTATGTCCTTCGAGTGTGGCAAGACACTTGCCCAAATCCATATTCCACACCCGGAGAGTCTTGTCACCAGAGCCGGAGATGATGCGCCGTCCGTCCGCCGTTACGGCTACTCCATTCACCGTGCCGGTATGTCCTTTGAGCGTGGCAAGACACTTGCCCGAATCCGCATCCCACACCCGGAGAGTCTTGTCAAAAGAGCCGGAGACGATGTGTCGCCCGTCCGGTGTCACCGCCACTTGCAATACAAAACTTGTATGTCCTTCTAGGACTTTATCCGGTTGCGGT
The DNA here is from genome assembly GCA_036389555.1 of Pyrinomonadaceae bacterium. GTDB lineage: Bacteria > Acidobacteriota > Blastocatellia > Pyrinomonadales > Pyrinomonadaceae > JAIVJZ01. The sequence continues at coordinate 19,656 of DASVPS010000039.1, read as the reverse complement.
TCGCCCTTCTGCTCAATGGTAGGCTCTACTGTAACGACGGGCGGACGGCACACGGCCAGGAGTCGCTTGTATTGTTCGGCGGACTTCTTTCGCCAGTCAATGTAGGAGAATTGCTTGAGCGTGCCCTTGATCTCGGTCTCGTCCAGCCGCAAGGGGATGAAGCGGCGTTGCTGGTTGGTCGGGTCGCTGAAGAAGATGGTCTGGCTTTCAAAGGTCACCCATTCCGATTCGGAAGCGTTGGCCGACATGCACAGCACGAGCGTCCGCGATTGCTCCAGCCCTTGCTTAATCTTGAGGCCGATCATGTCGCCGGGCTGAATTTCCCACTCGTCCAGCCAGACGCGCAGGCCGCTCGCTTTGAGTCGTCCGGCCAGTTCGCGCACGGCTGGCTTGTCCTTCGCGCTGTGGCTGATAAACACGTCATACTGGTAAGGTTCAGACATGGATCGCACCTCTCGTTTCTGCGAGATACTTTTATCATTACCATGTTCCGTTTAGTAAGCCGATTTTCCATCTAGCAAGCCTGCGGCAGCAACGGCGAGGGGCGCAAGCCATGATGCCTGTACGCTTTAACATGCCACCGCCCGTGCCTCATCCGAAAACGGAAAAGGGGTGACGTGATGTATACTTCCCGGCGCACGTCGAACATCAATTGCAGGAACACGGGAAAGCACACAGAGGAAGCCGCGTCGTTACTTGCCGCAAAGTCCTGTCGCGCGCAACAATCCGTGTTTTCTTGATCGAGACGTTGGCGAGGTAATGTAAATGATTGATGATCCGACTGGTTTGGTTCAGCCGGACAAATAAGTGTATATTTTTCTCCCTACGCAGTTCAGCCTTAAATTTTGCAGGCACAGGCCGCCAGCCCCGTACGTTCGAGTCGCTGGTGCGCAGGAGGAGAGTTTGGCAGCAGCCGCTTTTTACGATCTGGAAGGAACTCTGGTCAGCACGAATCTCGTGCATACGCTCGGCTTTTACGCACGCAATCAACAGGGCGTGCTGCGTTCTCTGCGCAAGACCGCGACGACCGTCCTGAGCCTTCCCCTCTTTGCCGCAACCGACCAGTACAGCCGCAAGGTCTTCAACGATCTCTTCTTCAAACGCTACAAGGGCGAGACCGAAGACCGCCTCCGCTTCTTCGCCGACGAGCTGTTCGAGACCGTCTTGAAGCCCGCAGTCTTCCCCGGCGCGTTCGAGTTGATCGAGAAATCGCGGAGCCTCGGCCTGCGCCAGGTGGTCGTCACGGGCGCGCTCGACTTCTCCGTCGAACCCTTGATGAAATACCTCGGCATCGAAATTTATGTCTCCAACCGGCTGGAGTTCGTCAACGGCATCGCCACCGGGCGACTCCTGCCGCCCGTGCTCGCCGCCGCCACGAAGGCGAGCTGGATCAGAAACTACGCCGAACAGGAAAGCATCAATCTCAGCGAGTCTTACGCCTACACGGACAGCATGAGCGATCTGCCGATGCTCTCCATCGTCGGCCACCCGGCAGCCGTCAATCCCGACATGCGACTCAAACAGACCGCGCTTCATCACGACTGGCCGATCCTGAATCTGAAATGAGCGCGCGCCGTACCGGCCGCTCAGGAGGCCGTGCGCGGTTTGCCGGTTCGGCCTGTGAGAATTAATTTTTAAGTTGTGCGAGTTGAGAGATGAGGTTTAAGCACACATTGACGCTTGCGGCCACGGGACTCCGTTGCCTGTTCTTGATTTCCGCGTTGTTGCTCGCGGCACACCATCAGCCTGCCCGCGCCCAAACTCCGCCAAAGGAACCGGGCAGATCGAAGGACGCGAAGCGCAATCAGGAAGTCGGTTTGAAACTGCTTAATGAGATGAAGGGGCGTCTGAAAGAGTTTTACTTCGACCCGAAATATCGCGGCATCGATCTGGATACGAGATTCAAAGCGGCCGAGGCACGGATCAAAACGCTGGATTACAACTGGCAGGTGTTGCGCGTGCTGGCGCAGGTCTTGCTCGACTTCAACGACTCGCACACGCGCCTCCAACTCCCGCCGCGTACGGATAATTTCGAGTACGGCTTCTCAATGCAGATGATCGGCAACGAGTGTTTCGTCGTCAGCGTCAAGAAGGGGAGCGATGCCGAAGCCAAAGGTCTGAAAGTCGGCGACCAGATTCTCAACATCGGCAAATACACACCGACGCGCGGAAACCTGTGGAAGATCATCTACGTCCTTTACCGGCTCGACCCGATTGACTTCATCGACCTCAAAATCAAGAGTGTTGCCGGGGCGGAGAAACAATTGACCGTCAAGGCCAAGACCATGACGGCCGAAGAGAAGAGGAAGGAACGCGAGCACAGAAAAAAAGAGGAGAAGGAAAAACCCTTCAAGTGCCAGGAGATCAACGCCGAGGTCATCGCGTGCAAACTCTACACCTTCATCATCGAAAAGAATCAGATCGATAAGATGATGAAAGAGGTCGGGCAGCACCCGAAGTTTATTTTGGATTTGCGCGGCAACGGTGGCGGCTACGTCTCGGTCGAAGAGTATCTGGCGGGCTACCTGTTCGACTACAACGTGAAGATCGCCGACATGGTGCGCAGAGACAAGACGGAAGAACGGGTCGCTAAAAGTAAGAAAGACAAATCGTTCAAAGGCGAACTGGTGGTGCTGGTTGACAGCCGTTCAGCCTCTGCCGCAGAGATCATCGCGCGCGTCGTGCAGATCGAGCGGCGCGGAAAGGTCGTCGGCGACGTGAGCAGCGGCGCGGTCATGACGAGCATCTACGTGCCTTTCTTTAGTCTCGCCAGTTCGCTCTCCGACATCATTTTCAGCTACGTCGGGATGAGTATGACCATCGGCGACGTGATCATGCGCGACGGGAGCAGACTGGAACACGTGGGCGTCAAGCCCGATGTGCCCATCGTGCCGACGGGACTGGCGCTCGCGAAGAAAACCGATCCGGTCCTGGCGCATGCCGCCTCCCTGCTGGGCGCGGAACTGACGCCGGAGAAGGCCGGGCAGTTTTACTTCCTCACCGCAAAACCGGAAGGCGACGACGACGACCCAGACCTGGACGACAAGAACAATTGAACGAACGTCGCGCCGAACATAGTTGCACTCCGTGCGGCGCGTAATTCAACAGGAAAGATGGACGAATAACTCCAAATTATGGCTTTGCAACTCCGACGCAAACTGCACGAATCAGTCGTCTACATCGACCGCGACAGCGCGCCGCGCATCGTCGCCTCCGGCATGGACTTCCTCCTGGAAGATTTGCCGGTCGGCACGCGCGTGATCTATCCGAACCAGCCCTTGAAGGGTCTGGTCAACCGCGAGGCCGCGATCCGTTACGCGCTCAACCACCCGCACGACTGCGACCCGCTGTTTGCGCAACTCGTGCCGGGCATGAAAGTGACCATCGCCGTGGACGACATCTCGATGCCGCTGCCGCCGATGAACACGCCCGACATCCGCCAGACCGCGCTCGAAATTCTCGTCGAGATGCTCAACGGCCACGGCGTCGACGACATCCACATCATCATCGCCATCTCCCTGCACCGCAAGATGACGCCCGCCGAAATGAAGCGCATGTCGGGGCAGAAAATCTGGGACGACTTTTACCCCGACCGTTATTACAACCACGATGCCGAAGACCCCTCGAACCTCGTCCTTCTCGGCGAGACGCGCCACAAAGAACCTCTGCGCATCAACCGCCGCGCCGCCGAGAGCGACCTCCTGATCTATCTCAACTTCAACTTCGTCCCGATGAACGGCGGCCACAAATCGGTCGGCGTCGGCCTCTGCGATTATGAGTCGCTGCGCGCGCACCACAACCCGAACACGATCCGCGCGTCGAACAGTTACATGGACCCGGCCGGCTCGGAACTCGGCCGCGTCATCAGCCGCGTCGGCCAACTTGCGGACGAGCACCTGAACGTCTTCCACATCGAGACGACCATCAACAACCACATGTTCGGCGCGGACATGGGCTTCCTGACGAAGAACGAAGACGACTTCTCGGCCTTTGACCGGATGAAGTACGAGGCCATGCGCTTCGCAATGAGCAAGATGCCGCGCCCCGCCAAGCGCGCCATGTACAACTCGCTCAAGGGCAACTACGAGATGATCGCCTGCCACGCCGGGCGCACAGACCCCGTCCATGAGCGCATCATCGCCAAGAGCATGGAGCAATACGTCGTGCCCATCGAAGGCCAGTGCGACATACTCATTTGCCCCGTGCCCGACATGTCGCCCTACAGCGTCAACTCAAGTTTGAACCCGCTGCTCGTGCAGGTGATGGCGCTCGGCTACCACTTCAACATGTATCGCGGCAAGCCTCTTCTGAAGAAGGGCGGCACGCTCATACTTCATCATCCTTGTACGGACGAGTTCGACCACAACTTTCATCCGAGCTACATCGAATTCTTCAATCGCCTGCTGCCCGAATCGCGCGACGCGAACGTGTTGCGCGACAAGTACGAGCAGGAGTTTGCCAATAATCCGAGCTACGTCGAGATGTACCGGCGCGGCAACGCCTATCACGGCTCGCACCCTTTCTTCATGTGGTACTGGGGCGAGAACGGCCGCCAACACGTCGGCCACGTCATCGCCGCCGGCGCGGAGAACGCTCACATCCCCGCCATGATGGGATGGGAGCGCGCCGACAATCTCACCGAAGCCATCGCGATGGCGCGCAGCTACCAGGGACGCTCCGCCGAAATCACGATGCTCCACCAGCCCGTGATCGCGATTTGCGATATGGAGTGAGTTAGTTTGAAAGTTCGCGACGTGATCAGGAGATTAGAAGAGGACGGCTGGCAGCTAGTACGAATGAAGGGCAGTCATCGACAGTTTCGTCACCCGTCGAAGCCTAAACTCGTGACGGTCGCGGGCAAACCGGGAGTTGACGTGCCCGTCGGAACGTTAAAGAATATCTGGCGTCAGGCTGAAATCGAGGAAAACGTTTGATGCGATACGCGATCATTATCGAAAAGGGCGAGTCGAGCTACGGCGCATACGTGCCCGACTTGCCGGGCTGTGTGGCTGTGGGCGAGACGCCGGAAGAGGCCGGGCAGTTGATCCGCGAGGCCATCCAGTTTCACATCGAGGGGCTGCGAGAAGAAGGGCTGCCCGTGCCCGAACCGTCCAGTTACTTCGAGTACGTCGAAGCGTGAACCCGAGCATGAAATTATCGCCGACAGAAATCTTTCAGGGACGCAAAATCTTCCTCATCGGGAGCACGGGCTTTCTCGGCAAGGTGACACTGAGCATGTTGCTCTATCGCTTCCCCGGCGTTGAGCGCGTCTATCTCACCGTGCGCTCGCGCTCGCCCGCCGAATCCGAGACGCGCTTCTGGAACAACGTCATCACCGCGCCGCCCTTCGACCCCTTGCGTGAACGCTTCGGCGACGCCTTCGAGGATTTCATACGCGACAAGGTGCGCGTCTACAACGGAGACATCGGCGACACCAATCTCGGCCTGACCGAAGACGACGCGCAAACGATTGCCGCCGACATCGACGTCGTCATCAACAGCGCGGGCAACGTCACATTCAACCCGACGCTTGAGAGCGCCTTGCGCACGAACGTCGTCGGCACGCAGAACGTCATCGCCTTCGCCAAGCGCATGCATCGCCCGGCGCTCGTACACATCTCGACATGCTTCGTCGCGGGCAACCGTTCCGGCCCGGTGTGGGAGAGCGATCCCGTCATCGGCTATTTCCCGCGCCGCGAAGAGTTGCCGGGCGTGGAGTTCTCCGTCGAACAGGAGATACGCGATTGCGCGAAACTCGCCGACCGCGTGAAGGACGAGGCGCGGGATGCGATGCGGGTCGCGAGTTTTCGCGAAGGCGCGCGCAAGCGGCTCATCGAAGAGGGGCGCGACGCAGACGATCTGGACGCGATGGGACTGGCCGTCGCGCGCGAGCGCAAAGTGTGGACGCGCACGCGCCTGACAGACCTCGGCATCGAGCGCGCCGAATGGTGGGGCTGGCCGAACATCTACACCTACACGAAGAGCCTCGGCGAACAACTCGTGGCGGCGGAGACCGGCATCGTGCGTTCCATCGTGCGCCCGTCAATCGTCGAGTCGGCGAAGGATTACCCGTTCCCCGGTTGGAACGAAGGCTTCACGACGACCGCGCCGCTCATCTTCATCGCACTTAAAGGGCAGACGCAGATTCCCGTCAACGAGAAGTTGATTTTGGACATCACGCCGGTTGATCAAGTAGCTGCCGTGATGCTCGGCGTCGCCGCCGAGGCGTGCGTCGAAGAACCACGCCTCGTCTATCAGGCCGCGACCGGCGACAGTAACCCGAACGACATGCGCCGCATCGTCAACCTGCTCGGCCTCTACAAGCGCAAACACTTCGACGAGAAAGAGACCGGGTTCCGTATTATCAACGCCGTCGCTTCGCGCATGGAGACGCGCCCCGTTACCACTTCGCGCTTCGAGAAAACTTCGACGCCGATGATCAACGCGGCGGCGAAGGGGGCGGCGTCGCTGCTGGATCGCGTGCGCCCGCGCTGGGGCGGCGGCCGCATCTCGGAGTTTGTGGATCACGCGAAGCAACACGTCGAGCGGCTCGAAGAGTTAACGCACGAGACGAAGGAAGCCTTCGAGATGTTCCGCCCGTTCATGGTCGAGAACGCCTACATCTTCCGCGCCGACAACGTGCGCTCGCTCTTCTCGCGCATCCGCAAAGATGAACAAGACCTGCTGCCGTGGCACCCGGAAAAGTTTGACTGGTACGACTACTGGATGAACATCCATTTCCCCGGCCTCAAGAAATGGATCTTCCCGCAACTCGAAGAGGACATGCGCGCGCAGCCGAAGCGCGTCTACACCTATCGCGATCTGCTCGAACTCTTCGAGACTTCATCCAAACGCTACGCGACGCGCGTCGCCATGCGCATCGAGCGCGACGGGCGCAAAGAACAGTACACCTATCGAGACCTGCACGAACTCGCCACGCGCGCCGCCGGGTTCTTCGCGAGCGAGGGCGTGCGCCCCGCGGATCGCGTCGTGTTGCTCAGCCACAACGCGCCCGAATGGGGCATGACTTATTTCGGCGTGCTCAAGGCGGGCGGCACCTGCGTCCCCGTAGACCCGGAAAGTTCGACGACCGAAATCCTCAACTTCATACGCGCGAGCGAAGCCTACGGCATCGTCATCAGCGACGAACTGCGCGAGAAGCACGACGACCTGATCGAACGTCTGCAAGAGGAGAAGTTGGAGACGACGCGCGTCTGGGGTTTCGCGGAAATCTTCGCGCTGCCACCGCAAAAGATCGAAGACCAGCGCATCGCCCTCCTGCCCGCGAAAGTCCACCCGCAGACGACCGCTTCGCTCATCTTCACTTCGGGCACGACGGGACAGCCCAAAGGCGTGATGCTCACGCACAAGAATTTCACGAGCATGGTCTCGATGCTCGCCTCCATCTTCGATATGACGACGAAGGATGGCGTGCTCTCCGTCCTCCCGCTCCATCACACCTTTGAATTTTCCACGGGCTTCCTGACGCCGCTCTCGCGCGGCGCGCAGATCACCTACCTGCCGGAATTGACGAGCGAAGAACTGACGCGCGCGATCAAAAACGGTTACGTGACGGGGATGGTCGGCGTGCCCGCCTTGTGGGAACTGCTGCACCGACGCATCAAGGGTCGTTTCAGCGAGCGCGGCCGCCTGATCGGCGACACGGCGGATTATCTAATCGAAGCTAACAGTTGGGTGCGCGATCATTCGCCGTTCAACCTCGGCCAGATCATTTTCCGCCCGATTCATGCCGGACTCGGCGGGCGCATACGCTACCTGATCAGCGGCGGCTCGGCCTTGAACGAAAAGGTCAAAAAGGATTTCCATGGCCTTGGCTTCACCATCCTCGAAGGCTACGGCCTGACGGAAGCCTCGCCCGTCCTGACCGTCACGCGCCCGCAGAACAAATTGATCTCTTTGAGCGTCGGCAAGCCTCTGCCCGGCGTCGAGGTGAAGATTCTCGACCCGGACGCTTCCGGCATCGGCGAAGTCGTCGCGCGCGGCCCGAACGTGATGAGCGGCTACTTCAACAACGAAGAGGCCACGCGCGCCGTGCTCGTCAACCGATGGCTCTACACGGGCGACCTCGGCCGTCTCGATGACGAAGGCAATCTCTACCTCGTCGGTCGCTCCAAAGAGATCATCGTGGACACGAACGGCAAGAACGTCTACCCCGACGAGATCGAGGAACTCTACGCCGACTCGCCTTACATCAAGGAACTGAGCGTAGTGGGTTTGCCGGACGGCATCGGCGAAAAGGTGGCGTGCATGGTCGTCGCCGATCACGACTTCGACATCGCGCTCACGCGCGAGGAGGTGCGCCGCAAGGTCGAGGAGCATTTCCGCGACGTGTCGTCGTCGCTTCCCTTCTACAAGCGCGTCAAGACGCTGCACTTCTGGGACGGCGAGCTGCCGCGCACGGCGACGCGCAAGGTTAAACGCCGCGAGGTGGTCGCCGCCATGCAGGTGCTCGAACAGAGCATGCGCTCGGTGTCGAAGGTCTCCACAAACGTACGCGAGGACAGGAGCGCGACGTGGCTGCTCGAAGTAGTTGCCACGGTGGCGAACCGCCCGCGCGGCGAGATCACGTTCGACACGCGGCTCGCCGATCTCGGCTTCGACAGTTTGATGTATGTCGAACTCGCCTCCGCCATCGAACAGGCGGGCGGCACTTTGCGCTCGCCCGACACGCTGACCGAGGTGCGCGATTTGCGCGAACTGGCGACGGTTGTGACCCGGCAGGCGACGCCCGCCGAGCGCGAGGAAGCAGAGCGGCGGCAGGCACACGACGCGCGGCGCGGCGACGACGAGATTTACGTGCCCTCGCTCGTACGCACCGTGGGCAACAAGGGACTCGATGCCTTGCAGCGTGTCTTCTACGAGAAGTTCCTGCACATGAAGATCGAGGGCGAATCGAACATTCCCGTCCACACGAATTTCCTCGTCGCCTCTAATCACGCCTCCCACCTCGACATGGGACTCGTCAAGATGGCGCTCGGCGAACACGGGCGCGACATGGTGGCGCTCGCCGCCGCCGACTACTTCTTCGACAACAAACTCAAGCGCGCCTACATGGATAATTTCACGAACACCGTGCCGATGGAGCGCAGCGGTTCTTTGCGCAAGTCGCTCAGGCAGGCGCTCTCGTTCCTCGAACGCGTCTACAACGCGCTCCTCTTCCCCGAAGGCACGCGCTCCGTAACGGGCGAGTTGGCCGACTTCAAACCCGTGCTCGGCTTCCTCGCGCTGACGGCGCGCATCGGCATCCTGCCCGTCTACCTGCACGGCACTTACGAGGCGTTGCCGAAGGGATCGAACATGCTCAAGAGCCGCGACATCGCGGCGCGCATCGGTCGTTTCCTGAGCGCGGAGGAGTTGGAGGAGATGACACGCGGGATGTCGAAGTCCGAGTCGTACCGGCTCATCGCGGCTTTCGTCCATCATCAGGTCGAGAACCTGCGCGACGGCACGCGCCACGACTTCGACGCCAAGGCGCTGCGCAAACGCTGGCGCGCGGAACGACGCGGCACGCCCGAAGAAGAAGTAACGGTTTAGAAAGTGACAGGTGACAGGTGACGGGTGACAGGTTAAAAACAAAACCTTGTCTTTAACCTGTCACCCGTCACTTGTCACCTGTCACACTGATATGGCTACCAAAAAAGCGACAACGAAGGCGCGGAAGGCTCCGGCGAAGGCCGCCCCGAAAAAGGGAGCGAGCGTCGCGCTGGCGACCCGGCCGCAGCCGTACATTTTGGTGACGGGCGGGACGGGTTTTCTCGGCGCGCACCTGGTGCGTCAACTCGTCGAGGCGGGCGAGCGTCGCGTGCGTGTGCTGGCGACGACCAATCCGGCGTGGCTCGGCGAGTTGGGCGTCGAGACGGCGACGGGTTCGGTGACGAACAAGGCTGATGTGAGGCGCGCGCTCGACGGCGTGGCGTCCGTCTATCATCTGGCGGGGCGCGTCGCGCGCGGGCGCGAGGACGCGCACGGCATGTACGAGTTGCACGTTGAAGGGACGCGCGCGCTCTGCGAGGCGGCGACCGAGACGGGCGTGGCAACAATCGTGCTAGCGTCTTCGAGCGGGACGATTGCGGTGACGGATGACCGTACGGCGCTGCCGAACGAGAGTTGGCCGCCGCCGCTCGACATCATCGCGCGCTGGCCTTACTACGCAAGCAAGTATTATCAGGAGCGCGTCGCGCTGGAACATTTTGCGGGCACGGGGCGGCGTCTCGTGATCGTCAATCCGAGTTTGCTGCTCGGCCCCGGCGATGAGCGCCTGAGTTCGACGAAGGTCGTGCTGGATTTCCTCGCACGCAAGATAGTGGCCGTGCCGGGCGGGGGCTTGAGCTTCGTGGATGCGCGCGATGCGGCCGCAGGGCTGCGCGCGGCGATGGCGCGCGGCGTCCACGGCGAGCGTTACCTGCTCGGCGCGGCCAACTGGACTTTCGATAAGTTCTTCGGGCGGCTCGAACGTCTGACGAAAGTCGCCGCGCCGCGTTTCTCGCTCCCCTCGAAGTTGGCCGTGCCGGGCGCGCGCGCCATACACTCACTCTACCGCCAGTGGAAACTCGCCCCGCCCATCGAACCCGCAGAGATCGAGATGGCAGAATATTTCTGGTACTTCGACTCTACGAAGGGCGCGCGCGAGTTGGGCTTCGCGCCGCGCGACGCCGCCGAGACGCTGCAAGACACTGTGACTTACGTGCGCGAAAATTTTCTCGGCAAGGGCGCGTTCGGTTGAATTGCGGGCGCGGGGCGTTTAAGACGGGACGCGAATGCGCAGGGCGCGCGGGATGATTTCAAACGTCGCGGGCAGCGTGCCCGACAACTCGCCGTCAATCTCAATCAACACCTGTTCAGACGGTTTATCGGCGGACACTTCGATGCGACGTGCGGGCGCATGTTGAACTTCGCGCATGCCGAGGTGTGTGCCGAGATAGAGGCGATAGACGTTGGTTAAAATCCTGAGCGTGTCGAGGTCGCCGACGGCCACCACATCGAGCAGCCCGTCGCAGAGTTTCGCTTCCGGCGCGATCTTCATGCCGCCGCCGAAGTAGCGCGCGTTGGCGATGCACAAATTCACGACGGCGAGACGGAATTCGGGACGTTCATCGAGGCGTATGCGAAGCGTCGGCCGTGCGAACGAGACGGCCGCTTGCAGCGAGGCGAGCGCATAGGCGGCCTGTCCGCCCGCGACGCGGCGCGACGCCGAAGCCAGCCATCCCACAGAGTTCTCTTCCACACGGCGGATGACCTCGCCGCCCATACCGCACGAGGCAACGTTCAAAAAATACCGCTCCGCGCGCACGCCCGCGCGATCCTGAAATTCCACACGCCCCACGTCTATGCGCACGCTCCGCCCCGTGGCGAGAGCCGCGGCCGCCACCCGTCCGCGCTTCGGGATGCCGAGCGTGCGCCTGAAGTCGCCGCCCGTCCCGCTCGCCAAAATTCCCAACTCCGCGTCCGCGCCCGACCCGAGTATGCCGTTTGCCACTTCCGAGACCGTGCCGTCGCCGCCGCACGCGACGATCAAACTCCTGCCCGCCGCGGCCTCGCGTTCAGCGATCACGGAGGCGTCGCCCGCACGCTCTGTGAACGCGCAATTAAACGCCCCGAAGTGTGTGCGCAGATCGCTCGCCAGACGCGGCCACGCCCTGCCCGTCGCGCCGCCCGCCGACGCCGGGTTAACGATGATAAGAGGAAGTAATGAGTGATGAGTGATGAGTGATGAGTTAAAAGACATGAGTTAAAGGGAATCGCGTCTTTGCTCAACAGAGGCACGAAGTCCACCGATAATTCGTCCTGTTTCTGTTGCTTTCTCCATCAGCTTATTAAATTCTTCTTGAGTCAGATAGCCCGCGTCCAGTGCAATATAAAGTTGAGAGCGAACTTCAGCGCACGAAGCTTTCGCAATTGATAGAAATTGGTGAAACTCTGTGGGTCGCCCTCTTTCAAAGCCTTCAGCAATATTCGACATGACTGAAACCGCAGCCCGTCGAATCTGATCTCGCAATCCAAAATCCCTTGCGAATCTACCCTGCTCAGTAATCTTATAAATTTCACCCGTCATCAAGCGCGCTTTCTGCCACGCCACAAAGTCCTCAAATCTTTCAATTTTGTTACTCATCACTCATCACTCATCACTCATCACTTTTACTATACATCGCTCGATCCTGTTCGGCGAGTTCGGCAATCTTGGACATGACGAATTCGGCGATCTCTTTGTAGGTGCGAATGCCGTCGCGCCTAGAGAGGAACTCTGTGTAGTCGAGTGCAGCGCCGAAGTGGACGCGGATCAGTTCGCCGCCTGTCCAGTTGCCTAAAACCTGTCGTGGCAGGTCGTTGTTGAGACCGGCGACGAAGACCGGGATCACTTGTGGCGTCGCGTCTTTGATCAGGCGGCCGACGCCGGGCTTCGCGGGCAGGAACGAATAGGGGTCTGGATTTTTGTTGCGCGTGCCTTCCGGGTGGAAGCCGATGAGGTGTCCGCGTCCGCGCTGGCAGAGGTCTACGAGCACGCGCATCGAGTATTTATCGAAGTCGCGTTTTTCGGGAATCGGGTTGCTGCCCGCCGCGAAGAAGGGCGGGTACATAGACCACCAACCCATCAAGAGATTGACGAGCATCCCCAGCGGCGACTCGTAGAAGAAGCGCCCGCGCACAGGGAAGAACAGGCGCTTCTCCCAACTCGTGCGCCGGAACAGTTCGGCCGAGACCGTGTACATGTCGAAGAACGAACGGTGGTTCGAGACGAGCAGGATGGGTCGCTCGTGCGACACGGCTTCAACGTGTTCGAGGCCGTGCACGCGCATCAAATTGTAGGTGCAGAGCCGTATCCAACTCATGCCGAGCGTGCGCTGGCAGAACGTCCAGAAACGCTTCCACGCGCCCTGATTCATACGCCGCGTCACGCGAAAAGCCACCCGCTCCATCGGCGCGAGCACGGCCAGTTCTTCCGGCGTCGGCTCGTCCAAAGGCGCGAGCGGCGCGCTTGATTGCGGCTCAATCTCTCGCGGTGCTGGTTCGAGTTCCGTCGAAGACATCTGTAGAAGGTAGATCGTAAAAAAGTAAATCGTGAATCGTAAATCGTAAATAGACTAAATCAGGTTTTCTCTATTTACGATTTACGATTCACGATTCACGGCATTTTCAGTCTATCGAAAAATACTTCGCCTCTTCGTGATGCACGATGATGGCGGAGGTTGATTGTTCGGGTTCGAGTTGGAACTCTTCCGTGAGCGTAACGTCGATGCGCGCGGGGTCGAGCAACTCGAAGAGCTTCGTTTGATCTTCAAGGTTCGGGCAGGCCGGATAGCCGAAGCTGAAGCGCGAGCCTTGATAGCCTTGATGGAAGAGTTTCGTGATCTCGGCGGCGTCGCGCGCGGCGATGCCGAGTTCTTCGCGGATGCGCTTGTGCCAGAGTTCGGCGAGCGCCTCCGCGCTCTCGACGCTCAGGCCGTGGAAGTAGAGATAGTCCGTGTAGTTGTCCGCCTTGAACAACTCGTGCGCGTACTCGCTCGCGCGCCGCCCCACCGTGACGAGGTGAAAGGCGACCGTGTCTACGCGCCCCGAATCCACGGCGGCGAAATAGTCTGCGAGGCACAGGCGCTTCCCGTCGGGCTGGCGCGGGAAGGTGAAACGCTCGCGCTCCGTCCGTTCGTCGTCCTCGTAAATGATCAGATCATTGCCCGCCGACTGGCACGGGAAATAACCGTAGACCACGCGCGGCGCAAGCAACGCTTCGCGCTTCGAGTGCTCCTTCAACTCGTCATACACCGGCCGCACTTTTTCCGCGACGAGCGCGCGATACTCCTCCGCCGGCCTGCGACCCTGTTTGAATTGCCACTGGCCTTTGAACAAAGCAGTCTCGTTGACGAAGGCGAACACGTCGTCGAGCGGAACATTATCCACCACGCGCGACCCGTAGAAGGGCGGGCGCGGGATAGGCACATCGCTTCGCACGTCGGAACGGCGCGTGTGCGTCGTGTCGCCCGCGACTTTCGTCGCGCCGCGCGGGCGCGCCGCTTTGCGTATGCCGAGCTTCGCCTCTTCCCCGATCAAATCCTCCGCATCTTCCGCCGCGCCGCCGTCGCCATCCGCACCGGCCGCAGCAGCCGCGGCTTTCTCCATCTTCAACTGCGCCGCGCCGTCCTCTTTCGCGCTGGACTTCTCGCCGACGAGCGAGTCCATCGTGTGCAGCCCGTCGAAAGCGTCTTTGGCATAGAAGAGCGTGCCCTGATAAATCGCTTTGAGATCGTCTTCCACGTAGCGGCGCGTCAGGGCTGCGCCGCCGAGCACGACCGGCACTTTGATGCCGCGCTCGTTCATCAATTCGAGGTTGTCGCGCATGATGAGCGTTGACTTGACGAGCAGCCCGCTCATGCCGATGGCGTCCGCGCCCTCGCGCTCGAACGAGTCGAGGATGTTTTCTATCGGTTGCTTGATGCCGAGGTTGACGACGCTGTAGCCGTTATTTGTCAGGATGATGTCCACGAGGTTCTTGCCGATGTCGTGTACGTCGCCTTTGACGGTGGCGAGGATCATCTTGCCCTTCGTCGTCGCGCCGCCCTTCTTCTCCATGAAGGGTTCGAGGAAACGCACCGCCGCCTTCATCACCTCAGCCGATTGCAACACGAACGGCAACTGCATCTGCCCGCTGCCGAACAAATCGCCGACCACTTTCATGCCGTCGAGCAGGATGTTGTTGATGATGTCGAGCGCGGGATAGCTTTCGAGCGCGCGCGTGAGTTGCGTCTCCAAGCCCTGCTTTTCGCCGTCGATGATGTGGCGTTTGAGGCTCTCTTCGACGGGCAAGGCCGCATCGTCAATATGCACTTTCTTCGTCGTCACGCCCTCGAAGAGTTTCGTGAACTCGCCGAGCGGATCATAAGTGCAAATCTCCCCGTCGAACTTGCGCTCGTCGTAGATGAGTTGGCGCGCGACTTCCCTCTCGCGCTCGCCGATGCGGTTGAGCGGGACGATCTTGCTCGCGTTGACGATGGCCGCATCGAGTCCGGCTTCGACCGCTTCGTGCAGGAAGACCGAGTTGAGCACGACGCGCGAGGCCGGATTCAGACCGAACGAGATGTTCGAGACGCCGAGGATGGTGAAGCAGCCGGGCAGTTCGCGCTTGATGCGGCGGATGCCTTCGATGGTTTCGGCGGCGTTGCGCCTGTCCTCTTCGATGCCGGTGGAGATGGGCAGCGCGAGCGGGTCGAAGAAGATGTCGTGCGCCGGAAAGCCGAGTTGATCGGTAGCCTGTTCGTAAGCGCGCCGCGCGATCCTTAATTTGCCATCGGCGGTGCGCGCCATGCCCTCCTCGTCAATCGTGCCGACGACGACGGCCGCGCCGAAACGTTGCGCCAGGTCGATCACCTTGATGAAGCGCGGCTCGCCGTCTTCGTAGTTCGTCGAGTTGAGAATGCACTTGCCGCCCGCGTGTTCGAGTCCCGCCTCCATCTTCTCCCACTCGGTCGAGTCGAACATGAGCGGGAGGCGTATGTTCGTCACGAGGCGCGAGGCGAGTTCGTGCATGTCTTTGACGCCGTCGCGCCCGACGAAGTCCACGTTCACATCGAGGACGTGCGCGCCCTCGCGCTCCTGTGCGCGCGCGAGCGAGACGAGGCCGTCCCAGTCTTCGGCGTTCAACAAATCGCGCATCTTCTTCGAGCCGGAGGCGTTCACGCGCTCGCCGACGATGAGGAAAGAGTTCTGCTGCACGTAAGGCTGCTGGCTGTAGATCGAAGAGGCCGCCGGGAGCACTTTCGCCTCACGAATTTTCGGCACGACGCCCCGCATCGCTTCGACGAGTAACTTGAGGTGCGCGGGCGTCGTGCCGCAGCAACCGCCGACGACGCCCACGCCGAAGTCTTTGACGAAATGCGTGACCTGCGCCGTGAACGTCTCCGGGGTCTCGTCGTAGTGCATCGCGCCGTCTTTCACCGAAGGCAGACCTGCGTTCGGCAGGACGGAGACGGGAAGCCGTGCGTTCTCGCAGAGGTAGCGGATGCTCTCCGACATGTTGCGCGGCCCCGTGCCGCAGTTCATACCGATGACGTTGATCGGAAACGGTTCGAGCGCCGTCAAGGCCGCGCTGATCTCCGTGCCGGGAAGCATCGTCCCGAAAAGTTCGATGGTGACTTGCGTGATGACGGGCACGCGCCGCTTCGACCGCTCGAAGTATTCAAAGATGGCGGAGAGTGTCGCTTTCGTCTGCAACAAGTCTTGACAGGTTTCGACGATGAGGAGGTCTACGCCGCCGTCGATGAGGCCGCGCGCCTGTTCGTAATAGGCCGCCTTGATGTCGCGAAATGCGATGTGGCCGAGCGTGGGCGACTTCGTGCCTGGCCCCATGGAGCCGGCGACCCAGCGCGGGCGGTCTGCTGTGGCAAAGTCTGCGGCGACACGCTTCGCCAGTTGGGCGGCGCGCACGTTCAGGTCGTAGGTCATGTGGCCGATGCCGTACTCGTCCAGCACGTAAGGGATCGCGCCGAAGGAATTGGTCTCAACCACGTCGCAGCCGACTTCAAAGAAGGCCGCGTGGACGCTTTCGATTGCCGAAGGTTTACTGATGAGCAAGTATTCAGGGCAGCCTTCAAACTGTGCTCCGCCGTAGTCGTCAACGGTCAGGTTCTGCGTCTGGAGGTTTGTGCCCATCGCGCCGTCGAAAACGACGATGCGGTCTTGCAGCGTTTGGAGGAAATCTTTCATGTAGTTTTAATTCGTCTCCGTTCCGGCCAACGCTCGCGCGCATAAACGGGAAGCCCCGCGCCAAACAACGCGGGGCTTTCGTCCGAGTGACTCGAAATGCGGGTTGGTTTCCCGTGAAAGACTTGGCCGAGCTGTTTAGCTGTTTATTTTACGTGGCCGCAAGTCGCCTTAACTCACCACGTTTGTCTGTCGCCGTTTATTGAACCACCGCCCGCGAGGCATGTCAAGAATAGAGAGGTCAGAGGCCAGAGGTCAGAGGTTAGTTAAAGACTAGAAGTGATTCTCTTAACTAACCTCTGACCTCTAACCTCTGACCTCTGCTTTTACCCTCTAGCCTCTTACCTCCGCTTTGTGATACTTTCACAGTCGCTTTTGCTCCCAGCTCAAGACACATACCGCCTAACTATGCGCCGAGCCATTTATCCCGGTTCTTTTGATCCCGTGACGAACGGCCACCTCGACATCATCGCGCGCGGCTGCAAACTCTTCGACGAGATCATCATCGCCGTCGTGGTCAACCCGGAGAAGCGTCCGCTGTTCACGCTTGACGAGCGGCGCGAGATGTTGTCGGAGGTGCTGGCCGAAATCAACAGCGGCTCGTGCCGCCTGGTGGTGGATAATTTTCAGGGGTTGTTGATGCAGTACGCCGTCGAGCGCGAGGCCGATGCGGTGGTGCGCGGCATCCGCGCGTTCTCCGATTACGAGTATGAATTGCAGATGGCCTTGATGAACCGGCGGCTCGAACCGCGCATCGAGACGGTCTTCATGATGCCGGCCGAGGCTTATTCTTACGTCAGTTCGCGGCTCGTCAAAGAGGTCTATCAACTCGGCGGCACGATCAAGGGACTCGTGCCCGCGTCGGTCGAAGCGCGCATGCAGCAGAAGTTCGGCAAGAGTTGATTTCGGAGCGATCCGCGCCAGCGTCCGGTGTTATACTGACGCCCGTTCCATCAAACAAATCCGGCGCGAAAGACAACGGCAGCAGCCGAGTTCGCGTCGAGAACATATCAGGGGAAGGTAAACGAGATGCCGAGAGGTGATAAGAGCGCATACACCGACAAGCAAAAACGACAGGCCGAGCACATCGAAGAGGGCTACGAAGAGCGCGGCGTGCCGGAAGAAGAAGCGGAACGGCGCGCGTGGGCGACCGTCAACAAATCTTCCGGGGGCGGCAAGAAGAGCGGTTCGGGGCGCGGCAAGGCGGAGAACAAAGCCCCTGCGAAGAAGGGCGGCAAGAAAGGCGGCGCGGCTTCGGCCAACCGTTCGGCCGCCGCCAAGTCGGCCTCGGCGAAGAAAGCTGCGAAGACGCGCGCGCGGAAAGGCGGCGCAAAGAAGGGCGGCTCGAAGAAAGGATGACGAAACCGGCACTCGAAAGTTTCACCTGCTCCGAGCGGATCGCGCGGATGCAAGCCTCTTCGACGCTCGCGGCGATGCAGAAGGCGCTGGCGATGCGCGCCTCTGGCGTGGACGTAGTCGATCTCGGTGCGGGCGAACCCGACTTCGACACGCCGGAACACATCAAGAGCGCCGCCGGGGATGCCATGCGCGCGGGTGAAACCAAGTACACGGCGACGGGCGGCACGCGCGCCCTGCAAGAAGCCGTCATCAACTATTACGCGCGCGAGTTCGGCGCGCTCTACGAAACTTCGGAAGTGATGGCGACGGCGGGCGGCAAGCAGGCGATCTTCAACGCGGTCGTGTCGCTCGTGAATGCGGGCGACGAGGTATTGATCGCGAAGCCCTACTGGGTGACGTTCCCGGAGATCGTGAAGTTTGCGGGCGCGACGCCCGTCTTTATCGAGACCGAAGAGACCGGCTTCCAATTGACCGCCGAACAGGTGCGGCGCGCCATCACGCCGCGCACGAAACTCATCATCATCAACTCGCCCTCGAATCCTTCCGGGCGTGTCGTCCCGCCCGCGGAGTTTCGACAGATCATGGAAGTCCTCGCCGAGCACGGCGTCTACGTCGTCTCGGACGAGTGCTATTTGCGCTTCGTCTATGCGCCGGCCGAGGTCTTCAGCGCGTCGAGTCTCGCGCCGGAGTTGCGCGCGCGTTTGTGCATCGCCGGGTCGTTCTCCAAGACTTACGCGATGACGGGCTGGCGCATCGGTTACGCGCTCGCGTCGCGCGAGTGGACGAAGGCGATGCTGCTCGTGCAGGGTCATTCGACGAGCAACCCGAACTCCATCGCGCAACGCGCGGCGACCGAGGCGTTCAATAGCTCGCAGGATTGCGTGGGCGCGATGCTCGCGGAATACGGCGCGCGGCGCGAGTGGCTCATCAATGCCTTGAGCGACGTGCCGGGTTTCTGCTGCGCCGCCCCGGAAGGCGCGTTTTACGCCTTTCCGAACGTGCGCGGGTGTTTGCGCGGGAAAGTGAAAACGTCCGGCGAGTTGGCAGACAAACTGCTCAACGAACAGCAGACGGTCGTGACGGACGGCGCGGGCTTCGGAGCCGACGGCTACCTGCGCATCTCCTACGCGACCTCGCTCGAACGCCTTGAGGAAGGCGTGCGGCGCATACGGCAGGTGGCGGAAGAGTGTGCGGTTTGAGTTTGCGGTAAATAACCTCGACAAAGAAAAGCGGCGACTCACTAACTTGTGAGTCGCCGCTTTCGCTTTTGCTAAGGGAGTGGCCTTAGTAAATGTTGAAGTTGTATTCGATGGTGACGTACTGCGACACCCTGCGCCCGTCCTTCTCGGCGGGCGTAAAGGAGATTCTGCGCGCAGCCTCAATCGCCTTCTCCGTCAGTCCGTCGGGGAGGCGTGAGACGGGCACGATGCCTGAGATCGAACCGGAGGCTCCGAGCACCAGACGCAGGCGGACGGTTCCAGTCACCTGGTTCTTGCGCGCCTCTTCGGTGTAGAGCGGTTCGGGCTTGCTGAGAATCTGCGCCTTGCGCGTCACTTCCTTGGCCGCAAACGTCCGGCTGTAGTCTGT
>DASVPS010000038.1:0-7488 GCA_036389555.1 Pyrinomonadaceae bacterium | reverse complement strand
TCAAGGGCTTCGGAATGCGACGCCGGAAGATTTAGCTAAAGTAGAAGTCATGCCTTACGGTTTGGCTTTATCTTGGCCGCGCCTTAATGCTGATCTTACCATCGCCGGACTGCTGGCTGGCATCTTTGGCACTAAAGCATGGATGTCGGAATTAGGCCGCAAAGGTGGTAGTAGAAAAACAGAAGCTAAGGCTACCGCATCTCGTGAGAATGGAAGGCATGGTGGCAGACCGCGTACAGAGAAGAGAGCATAACTTACATGCATCTATGAATCGTCGCGGTAACAACTCCAACATGTTTTTAATGCACGGAATTATTTATTGGTCGCCGCCGAGCGTGTCGGCGTCGTCAGTTTTCCTGACGGGCAGAAGGCTGCGGATGAGGTCGTTGAGGCGCTCGAAGTCTATCGGCTTGGTGAGGTAGCCCTCCATCCCTGCGTCGTAGGCGGCGCGCTGGAAGCCTTCGGTGGTGAAGGCCGTGACGGCGATGACGGGCACGGGGCGCAGGGTCGGATGCTCGCGAATCTTCCGCGTCGCGCCGAGACCGTCTAAGCCGGGCATGCTGATGTCCATCAGGATCAGGTCGGGATGCGTGAGCGAGGCGACCTTGATCGCCTCTTCGCCATCGTTGGCCGTGACGACGCGGTAGCCAGACTGTTGCAGGTGCAAACTGATGATGACGAGGTTGTCAACCGTGTCGTCAACGACGAGCACGAGGAAGTCCTGCGGGGTAAATTCCTGCGTGTCCGGGTTCGTTTGGAGTTGGCTGGTGGGCGGGGCTTCGTTCGGGTGCAGTGCATCGGCCGAGGCTTGCGCCGGAAAAAGGGCGACGGTTTCGCTGCCGCCCGTCTGGACAAGCTGCCAGCCACACTTGACGCAGAACCGCACGCCGTCTGGATTTTCGTGGGCGCAAACTGGACAGGACATCATCTCTTTTTTTCGATTGCTCTCCGCGGTTTCTCGTCTCCCTAGAGTATCGCAGAAGCGGGAGTGTTTTCGCCAACGGCGAGACGCGCCCGCGCCGCGCGGTCTTGCCAGCCCTCCGCCGTTCGTTCAGTTCGCGGGCGGGCGTTTCTTGTTCGGGGGAAGCGCACGCGGGATGTCGCGTTCGTTGAGCGTGGGGGGAGTGTCGTCTGTGTCCGGGTTCGATTTCTTGCCGCGCAAGGCGGGCGGCAGTTTCGGGCGGGGGATGTTGACCGTGGCGACCGAATCGGTGCGACGCAAAATCGCCCCGCCGCGCCCGGCCACCCACGCCGCCGAGCCGCCCCGGTAGGCCACTGCAAAGAGCGGCACGCTCGTCGCGCTTGCCAGCGCATCCCACGTCGCGCCGCCATCCCGCGTCTGCATCACGCGCCCCTGTTCGCCGACGATGAGCGCATCCAGAGGCGAAGCGACCGAGACGGCAAAGAGGTTGAGCTTGACCTTGCTCTCCTGTTGCTTCCAACGCACGCCCGCGTCGTCCGTGCGCATGATCAACCCGCGCTCGCCGACGATGAAGCCACGCGACTTGTCTGCGAACGCGACGCTATAGAGCCACTCCTTCGTGTTCGTCTCGATGTAACGCCACGACTCGCCGCCGTCCTCCGTACGCATGATCATGCCCTGCGCGCCGACAGCGACCGCGATCCGCCCGTCGCCGCCCGCATAGGAGACATCTTCGAGCCAGGTGATCGTGTCCGAACGCCTCTGCCGCCACGTCTCGCCGCCGTCTTCCGTCGCCAGAATCGTGCCGCGCGCGCCGACGGCGAGGCCGCGCTTTACATCCGCGAAGTGGACGCCGGAGAGTTCCTGCGTAACGGGCGAGTCAACTTTCGCCCACGTCAAACCGCCGTCGTCCGTGCGCAGGATCGTACCCGCGTCGCCCACCGTCCAGCCGTGCGTCTCGCTGACGAAGAAGACGTGTGTGAGACGCACCGCGACGCCCGACTGCCTCACAGTCCAACGCTTGCCGCCCGAACTCGTGTAGAGAATCCGCCCGCGCGAGCCGACCGCCCAACCGCGCGAGCCGTCGAGAAAAAAGATGTCGGCGAGGTCTTCGCGCCCGCCTTCCGAGAGCCTGCGCCATTCGAGGCCGCCGTCGTCCGTGCGCAGGATGAGACCGTCGCCGCCCGCCGTCCAGCCGGTCTGCGCGTCTGCGAAGTGGATGGTCGTCAGGCGCGGCTGCGTCTTCACGCTCACGGGCAGCCACGTGCCGCCGCCGTCGGCCGTCGCGAGCACCACGCCGTCGTTGCCCGCCGCCCAACCGTTTTGCGCGTCGGCGAAATAGACCGACAGCAGATCGGCCTGTTGGTAAACTTCGACGCGCGACCACGACTCGCCGCCGTCGTCCGTCCTCAGGACGAGGCCGCCATAGCCGACCGCCACCGCGCGTTTCGATGCGCCCGCGAAGGCGACGCCCGTCAGCGGAAACTCTCTGGCCTGCGGCTGGCTGCGCCAACTCGCGCCGCCGTCCGAGGTCACAAGCATCGTGCCGTTTGCCCCTACGGCGACGCCCGTCCGCTCATCGCCGAAAGAGATGGAGAAGAGGTGCGCGGCGACGCCCGAAGTTTGTGCGCGCCAGGTGCGCCCGCCGTCGGTTGTGGCGATGATGCTGCCGTAAGTGCCGCACGCCCAGCCGTGCCGCAAATCTTTTCCGGCGAAGGCGACGTTGTAGAGATGATCGCGGACGCCCGTCTGCCTGAGCGTCCAACGCTCGCCGCCGTTCTCCGTCGTGACGACAGCACCGCGCGCGCCGACGGCGACCGCCGCGTTCTTGTCCTTGACGTATAGCCCGTAGAGCGTTGTCGCGATGGGCGCGCTCTGCGCCTCCCACTCATAGCCGCCGTCCTCCGTGCGCAGGATCGCGCCGTCCGCGCCCGTCGCCCAGCCGCTCAATTTATCCGCCGCGAACCTGAGCGCGTAGATCGCGTTTCCCTGCGGCAGAGGGTTCTGCCACAGCCACCCGCGCGTCTGCGCTAGCGCCCCCGAAGCGAGCACGCCGCAAAGCGCAAGCATCAGAGAGACGCTTGCCACAGAGCGCGCGGCGATGGAATTACCAATCGGCATGAATTGACAGCGGGGGAGTAAATTTCAAGTGATGCGTAATTATGACTGAACGGAGGCGCACGCGAAAAGCGTCAGGCGCCGTTTTTAGACTTCATGTGCGCGTTAAAGTGTTTACAATACCTGCTATCGAACTCGATCTTAAAGATTTCGTCGTAATCCAGCGTGGAGTTCTTCTCCCATTTGCCCGCCGCATCGTAACTTTTTATCGAGAACTGTTCATCTTCTACGCCGGTAATCACCCCTAGATAGAAGGCGGAATCGCGCCCTTCGTTGTATACAATTTCAACCGCCGGCCAAATATCTCGCCGCATCATCGTCGCCAGCGCCTGCGGAATCGTCTCGCATGAGTCGAGCCAGCGCGGCACGCGCAGTTTTTTAATCGCACCATTCTCACGCAAAATCTGATTCGCGCAGCGCTCATATTTACCGTCGCGAAAACCCTTGACGAACTTTTTGGCGAGGATGACAACCCCGTCGAACTCGAACTCTCTTTCCTCACGCAGGACGACGAAGCTGTGTTTCAGGTGCGCTATCACGCCGTCAAAACTATTCCCGTCAGGATGCCGGGTCTTGAAGCGCATGCTCCACTGTTCCTCGAAGGACTTTTTATATTTGCGTGCGAGACTCATGGTGCGCGCTTTCAGCCGTCGAAGTCTTTTAACGAAACATTGCTGCTATGATTTGCCGCCCGGTGCGTCAAGCGTCTCGGCCGCCTCGCGCAGCACGCTTTCATCGACGCGGCCGAGCGCGGCGATGCGGCGCGCGGCTTTGTCCACGGCCTCCTGCGCGTTGTGTCCCGCGTGGCCTTTGATCCACTCCCATTCGATGCGGTGCGCGTCAACGGCCTTGTCCAGACGCGCCCACCATTCGTGGTTCGACTTGCGCCGGAAGCGTCCCGCCATTGTCTCCACCACGTAGCGCGAATCCGTCAGGATGCGCACGCGGCACGGCTCGCGCAGTTGTTCGAGACCGACTGCGGCCGCGACGATCTCGGCCTGTTGATTCGTCGCCATGCCGAGGTAGCAACCGAAGGCGCGCCAGCGGTCGCGGAAGTTGAGCAGCGCGACGGCCGCCGCACGCGGCTCCGCCTGACCGTTGCCGAGGCTCGACCCGTCGCAGTAGATGGTAACTTCTTTCAAACTGTTTCCGCTCACGCCGCCGCCTCGTGTTCGCCGGTGAGGACGAGGACGTGATCCACGGCCTCCTCGAACGTGTCGTCGTGCGAGATGACGAAGAGCTGGTTGAAGTGGCGCACCTGTCCGATCTGGCGCGCGAGGTTTTCGCGTCGCTCGGCGTCCATGTTCACCGTCGGTTCGTCGAAGAAGGCGATGCGTATGTCCGAGAGTTGCTTGAGGAGCGCGAGGCGCACGGACAGAGCCGCGACCATCTGCTCGCCCCCGGAGAGGTTGACGAAAGAGCGTTCGTGCCCGTCCTCTTCGAGCATGATTTCGTAATCGCTCGACCAGCGGAGCGTGCGCCCGGCGTCGCCCGTGATCTCGCGGAAGAACTGGTTCGCCTCGACCGAGATGTGCGCGACGTAACTGCGCGTCACTTCCGGCCCCGCTTTTTTGAGAATGTCGCGCATGAACTCGGTCGCTTCGTCCAGACGCTTGAGTCGCTCCTGCGCGCGAATCTCTTCCTGCCAGTTGGCGCGCACCTCATCGAGCCGCGCGATCTCGGCCGCGAGTTTCTCCACAGTCTCGCGCGCGTGTTCGAGCTTGGCCGAGGTGTTCGCCTCGGAGGCGAGCGCGAGGGCGAGCGCATCGCGCTCCGCGGAGTGCGCGTCGCGGTCGTATCCGGCGACGGCCTCGGCGTGCGAGCCTCGCGCCTCTTCGCTCTCGCGCGCCGCACGCGCCGCTTCGTCCGACGCGCGCTCGACTTCCTGCCCGCGCGCGCCCACCGTGGCCGCCAGCGACGCGCTTTCGAGATAGACGCGATAGGCCGGCGCGGTCGCATCGCGAGCGGCGAGCGTCGCCGCCCAACGCGCGTCGAAGTCCGTAAAACGCTTCGATTGCGCCGCGAGTTCGTCGCGCTCGGCGGAGAGCGCCTTGATGGCGTCCTGTGCGCCCGCGACTTCCGCTTGCAGCGCCGCCTCCTGTTCGGCTTCGGCGCGGCGCACGCTGAGGCGCGCGCGCGGGTCGTTCAGTGCGCGCAGGCGCGTGTCCGTCTCGGCGATGTCGCGTTCGAGCGATTCGATGGCGCTCGCGGCGGCGGCGAGTCCGGCGCGGTCTTCCTTCCGGCGTTTGCCTTCCTCTTCGATCTCTTTGAGACGCTGGCGCAGCGGTTCGAGTTCGGCGTGGCGCATGAGAGCCTCGCGTGCGCTGATGAGTTCGGCATCGACGCCGATCAATTTACTTCTCAACTCGTCGAGTTCGCGGTCGTCCGGCGGGAGCGCGGCGAGGTCGCGGTCGAGCTTGGCGAGCAGCGACTCGCGCTCGCGCAGCAGTTGGCGTTCGCGTTCGAGTTGGCCGCGCTCGTGCTCCAACTGGACGAGCGCGACGCCCGCCTCGCGCGCCGTGCGTACCTGTCGTTCGACGCGCGTCGCCTCGGCCTGCACGGTCTGTAGCTCCGCGCGGTTCGCCGTCAGGTGATCTTTGAAATAGCCTTCGAGCGTCTGCCCCTCGCCGATGTTCAGACAACGCTCGGAGAGAATCGGGCAGAGGCCGCCTTTGACTTCGGCGCGCATCTTCTCGTCGCGCGCGATCTCTGCGCGCAGGTGCGCGGCCTGTTCGGAGAGTTCGCGCCCGCTCGCTTCGAGTTCGGCGGCGCGCTCCGCGCCGTTCGAGCGCCGTTCGAGGTCGAGCGTTTTGCGTTCGAGCGCGCCCGTGATCTCTTGCAGGCGTTTGATCTCGCGCGTTAAATCCCGGCGCTGGTTGGTGAGGTGCTTGCGTTCGGTCGAGGCGCGTTCGGCGCGGCTGAGCGCGGTTTCGAGTCCGAGGCGTTCGCTCTCCAGACGCGCCACACGTTCGGGCGAGTCCTCCGCGCGTTCCGCCTGTTTGAACTGCTCGCGCGTCTGCGCGTGTTGGGCGCGGAGTTTTTGGAGTTCGGCGTCGAGGCGTGCGAGGCTGTCGCGCGCGGCCATCGCGTGCGAACGCAACTCTCGCAGACGTTCGCGCTCGCGCTCCAACTCTTCCTGCGCACTCACCTCTGCTTCGATCTCTTTCAACAACGCGCGCGCGCGCCCGGCTGCTTCCAGCGCGGCGGTGAGACGGCGCGCGTCCGATTCGGCTGCGGCCAGCAGACCCGCCACGCGGTTGATCTCTGCGAGCAGGCGGTCGCGCTCGGCGCGTTCGGCTTCGAGTCGCCCCAACTCTGCGAGCGCGGCGAGGTGCGCGTGATAGCCCGCTTCGGACGCTTGCTGCTCTCTCTGCGCACGCTCGGCTTCGTCGAGTTTGCTGCGCAACTCGGCGAGGCTCCGCTCGGCGGCCTTCAGTTCCACGTCTGCGCGTTCGGCGCGCGTGCGCGTCTCGGCCACGCGCCGCTCGGCCGCTTCAAACGCACCGACCTGTCCCTTGCGCGCCGCCACCTCACGCCGCAATTCTTCGAGCGCAACGGACAATTCGCGCGCGCGTTCCGAGGTTGATTTGTGCTCGGCCGTCATCTCTTCATAGCGCGCGAGCGTGCCTTCGGCGCGACCGATGCGCTCGCGCGTCTCGGCCACGCGCTCGCGGATCAGGTTCACCGTGTCGCGCAGGCGTTCCGCGCCCTCTCGATACTCTTCCACTTTGAGCAGACGGTCGAAGGCGGCCTTGCGCTGGCTCGACGTTTTGAGGAAGTCGGCCGTGAGCAACCCCTGCGGCACGCCGATGGCCGACTTGAAGAGCGCGGGCAAGTCCGTGCCCGCCTCGATGCCGAGAAGACGGCCGAGCATCGGCGCGACGTTCGCCTTCTTCTCTTCGAGTTTGAGTTTGAGTTCGGGGTCGTAGATGTAATAGCCGTTGGCCGTGTCGCGATAGACGGTGTAGCGGCGACCGTCAACATCGCTCTCGAAGGTGACGCGCACCGAACCTTTCTTCGCGCCGCGGCGCAGGAAGTCGTCCTTGCTGTAGTCGAGCGTGTCGAACAGTGTCCACGCGATGGCTTCTAGGATGGTGGTTTTGCCCGCGCCGTTCGGGCCGACGATGGCCGTCGTGCCCGGCTCGAAGGAGAAGTCGGCGCGCTCGTAGGATTTGATGTTGTCCAGTTCGACTCGTGTGACGTGCATGTTCTCTTGAAAGCGTTCGGGCGGCTGAAAGACTGCCCGTGTTCGTTAATCTAAAACTCGCGGAGCGGACGTAAGAGCGCGCACGCGATCTTTCATTCGACCGAGAAGTAGAGTTCGCGCGCGGCTGTCGTCCGCGCGGCGCGATCCGTCGCCGTGACTTGCAGCAGGTAGATGCCCGGCGTCATCGCCGCGAGCGGCACTTCCGCCGCGTAGAAGATGCGCGACGGGTCGCTCCCCGGCG
>DASVPS010000037.1:0-8275 GCA_036389555.1 Pyrinomonadaceae bacterium | reverse complement strand
CGAGCGCGGCGACGACGAACGAACAGAGGCCGACGAGCATGGCCGTCAAAGATGCGATGTCGAGCCAGTGGGCGAACGCGACCGCAACCGCGACGATAAAATAGCGCGTGATGAAGCGCACGATCTTGAGTTTCGGCCGCGCCGCCGTCTCCGACGCCAGCGCGAAGGCCGCCATGATGGCCGTGCGCATCCAATGATGATTCAGCAGCGAGAGCGCGCCGCCGATGAACAACCCGGCCGTCACGCGCCACGGCATCCACACCGCGCTCACCAGAACGGCCGCGGCGACCGTCCAGATCATCACGCGGAACAGCCGCTCCGCCATCGCGGACGCATCTTCGCTTGCCACTTCCGGGTCAAGCGCGCCGCTGTCTGCAATTTCATTCATCGTAGAACGCTAGATTCTACATGCTCCGGCGGCGGGCTGTCGAGTTGTCGGCCGGCGAAATTTTCTCACGAAATGCGCGACATGAGGCGTATGAACTGCATGAAACCGGCCACCGAGCCGAGCAGGATTCCCGCCACGATGAGCCACGGGCTCGTCCCCAGCCAGCGATCCAAAGCCCACCCGACCAACAGGCACGACACGATGGACAACGCCAGCGACAGCACCGCCCCGTAGACCACGCTGCTCTTGCTGTTTACGTTCTGTTCGTCCTTATCAGCCATAATCAAAAACCGACAGACCTTGTTCGGGGTCGTCCCTCGAATCACTAGGCGGGAGTCAGGAGAGCCTCCAGCACCTTGCCGAACTCACGCCGCAGTTCCAGAGAATTTCTTTGAAAGAAACCCGCCAGATCGTATCCGACAACTTCCCTGTAGAAGGAGAAGGTGCTGGTCGTCGCGTCGCCCACGCTGCCCGTGAGAACCAGTAGTTGGGAACTTCGGTAGCGTCTGGAGACCGGCTCGCTGACCTGCGACGACACGATTACAATCGCCGGCAAGTAGTTCTCATTGTACGCGCGCAGCCCGAAACGCAGATCGGCGTTCTGTCTTTTCGAGTCCGCGCTCTTGTACCCTTGCCTGACTTCCATCACCACGCCCTTTAAGTCCTGCGCGCGTTCGGGCAGCAACCCGAGCGCGTCGCTGCACTTTTTCAACCAACCGGACAGCCTCGCTTTGTGTTCCGGCGAGGAGAGAGATTCGATGTCGATGCGAATATCCAGCGTGTGTGTCGCGCTGCCGCCATCTTCCTTTTCATAATCGTAAGACCACTTCGCGGCATTCTCTGTGGTCGAGAAGCTATCGATCACGATCCCACGCAGCAGGCGCTCGCAGCCGATGCCGAGTTGACGGTAGATCGATGTCATTCCCCCGGCCGCTTTGTGTGCCGCATACATGAGGTCTGAATCAAGCCCGACCCAGTGGTAGAGCAGGTCGCCCCCGTAAAAGGTTCGGAATTGTTCGAGCGTGACGCCCTCGCCCGACTCTTTACCGAAAGCGGGGCGATACTTAGCGCACTCTCTCAAGGGGGCGAGAATCAGTTCTAAATAAACTGCGTCCACGGTTGCTGGCGGCATTTGCTGTCCTATAGCTCAATAAGTGGCGGCGACAATTTCGGCCTGAAGCGGTCTGTGCGTTGCGGCCTCTGCGCCCTCATGCGGGTTCGCGAGGAAGTCGGAAATAGAGTTCGCAACTTTATAAGCAAGTAGCGGCGGAACCGCGTTGCCGATCTGCGTCATGTTGGTCATGGCGGCAAACGGGAAGACAAACTCATCCGGGAACGATTGCAGCCGGGCGCATTCGCGCACGGTCAGGCGGCGCTCAAGTTCGTAATGAAACTGAATGCGAGCTTTCGCATTAGCCCTGATGCAATAGGCCGGTTCGCCACGCTGATTGGTGTGATCTCCCTGCCCGCCGCCCGCAGTCGCCTTAGTCGCTACGAAATACTGACTTTGATTCGTAATTGATTCATCAGTGATCGACGCCAGATCGCCAATCGCCTCGTCAATCGGGACGTGCGCGTTGAGGTGTGTCGGCGCGGGGCGTTTGGGTCGGGTCTCCAAGTCGTTGCGCGTCCCCACCAGGAACAGCCGACGCCTGCTCTGCGGCAACCCGTAATCGGGGGCGTAGAGTTCCCACACGTCGAAGTTATAGCCACAGGATTCAAAGTCTGCGAGGATCGTCTTGAGGTATTTCCCGCCGTGTAGGCGACCGAGGTGCGGGACGTTTTCCGCGACGACGACCTCCGGCTGATAAACTTTCATGTACTCGACGAGCACCTGATACAGTTGCCCACGCGCCCCTGCGAACCCGACCTTCGGCCCCGACGACGAAAAATCCTGACAGGGAAAGCCGCCGATCAACACACGGCACGGCGGCAGGTCTGCGGATGACATGGCGGTTAAATCGTCTGCGCGCGCGTGGGAGCCAATATTGAGCCGGTAGGTTTCTATCGAGCGTTCGTCAATGTCTATGGCATCCACAATGCGGAAAGGGAGAGGCGCGTATAGCTCGCCGAGGAATCGAAACCCGCCGAGGAAACCCAAGTCCATCCCGCCACAACCCGCGAACAGAGAGACGACCGGAATAGCATCAGGATAGGTTGTTCCATCCAGAGAGGGGTGACGATAGACGGCTGTCGCCGGGTTTGTTCTAAAGCCATATTCAAACGACGGCTTCGCACGGAGCGGGCGACGTTTAGGCAAACCGGATTTTGGACGCATAAGTTAACGGAAATTTTTGTTCGACGGTAAAGACGCGACTATCAGCGTGCCCCTCGAAGAGTTGCAACTCATTTACCTGAGAGCGATCTGGTTCGGCCTCTGTCAACTTAGTCGAAGCAAATACAGGATTCAAGCGCATCGCGCCAGTTCCCGATCTCCTACATCCTTTCGCACGCCTCTCTTGCCCCTCACCACTTGCCGCGCGTCGCATAGTTCTTCGGCAACTCGTAGAGCAGGGCGCGGCGCGAATGGCGCATGGAGTCGTGTATGAAGCAGACGTGCGTACACCAGCAAGCTTTCCCGCCGTCAATGGCGGCGAGTTCCGCCGTGCGGCCGTGGTCGTTCCAGAGCGCGCCGAAATCATAATCGTAATCCGAGAGCGTGGCGAATTTTTCGCGCAACTCGCAGGCGCGCACGTCGCCGTTGTAATCAATGACGGCCGTCGTCTCGCCCGCCGTGCAGGGGAAAGCCCAGGGGGTCTGGCGGTCGAAGTTGGCGAGTTGGGTGCGGTAATGCGTCGTGATCGCGCCGACGTAGGCGATTGATTTGACGAAGCGCGTGGTCGCCTCGTCCTCTGCGAACATGCGCTCGCCGTAACGCTTCGTCAGAGCCGAGACGCGGGCGTACATCTCCGGCAGGATTTCGGGCGGCACTTGTTTGATCGTCGCGCCCGCTTTGGTCTCGCCGCGGATGAGATTGAAATAGTGGCCGTCGAGTTGGAAGTTTTCCCAGAGGTACGTGGAGAGTTGTTCAATCTCCGTGTAGTTCTCCGCGCAGACGACGGTGTTGACGTTGAGGCGGAAGCGGCCGCCGTACCTTTCTTTCAGCGGGTAGAGAGCGCGGATACAGTCGAGTGTCTTTTCCCAGTTGCCGGGCACGCCGCGGATGCGGTCGTGCGTCGTGCCGTAGCCGTCGAGCGCGACGTTGAGGTAGAGATCGATTTTTGGGTTATCGGCGAGCGCGCGCCCGACCGAATCCGAGACGTGTGCCTTGATGATGGCGTTCGTCGGGATGATGACACGACGCACGCCGTTCTGGCGCACGAAGAGGTTGATGATGTCACAGAGGTCGCGCCGGAGCGTCGGCTCGCCGCCGGAGAGCCAGAGGTCTGTGATGGGCGGCATCGTGCGCGACACTTTTTCGATCTGCGCAAACGTCATGTCGCCCGGTTGGTTGAGTTCATCCCAGTAGAAGCAGGTCGCGCACTTGGCGTTGCAGCGCGAGGTGACGAACAGGATCACCGTGCCGAGACGCCGTTCGCGTTCGGTCGAGCGGAGCAACTGAAAAAGTTTGACTGCTTTATTGGGCATGATTTTTAGGCGCGGCGCGCGGGCGTCCCCGGCGTCCTCGCGTCTGCGTTTCGCGTGGCGTTGATGATGACAGTTTCCGACGGCGATTTCAATTCATAGGTGATGCCCCGCCAGCGGATGCGGCGGGAGAGTGCGGCGGCGATGGCATTGTAGAGAAAGAGCGCGGAGGCGAGCGGCCACAGCAGGACGTGCGCGGCGAGCGTGGGGGCACGCCATATTTTTTGCCCCGGCGCGAGCGCGAGCGCGACCGCACGCAGGCGCAACAAGGCTTTTGTAGAGCCGAGCGCGAAGATACAGGCGACGAGGGCGAGCGGCAGCGCATAGGGCAAGCCGCGCCGGAAGCGCATGAGCGTGAGCGCGAGGCCGCCATAAAAGACCGCGACGAAGAGAAAGTTTGAGACGAGCACGATCCGCCACAGGCGCGGCGCGTAGACGCGCGTGATCCTGAGTTGGCGCGTGGTGAATTCGAGGAGCGCGCGCGCGCCGCAAACTTCGTGTGAGGCCGTCAGGCAACGCGGGACGAAATGTATGGGGAGGCGCGCGCGTTGGAGGGCGCGCGTGAGGGCGAAATCGTCGGAGAGCGTGCCGCGCCACTGCTCGGTCATGCGGAGGCGTGTGAAAGTTTCGCGTCGGATGGCGGTCGAGCCGCCCCAGCAAAAATTCCCGCGCGAGTTTTTGCCGAGCGCCGAAGCAATCGAGGCGTTCCAGACGGCGCGCAGGTGCGAGGCCGGATTATTCGAAGGGATGAACCAGCGATAGCCGGTCGTTGCGCCGATTGTTTCATCCGCGAGCGGCGCGACGAGCGCGCGCAACCAGTCGCGACTCGGGCGCGCGTCCGAGTCTACGAAGACAAAGACCTCGCTGCGCGCGTCCGCCGCACCCACGGCGGCGATGAGATTGTGGACTTTCTGGCCGCTCTCACGCGCCTCGCCCGCCACAACGAGGCGCGTCTGCGGATGGCGCGCATGTTCAGCAGTTCGGCGCACTTCCTCGATAACTTTCAGCGCGGGATCGGCGTGGCCGTCAATCACGAAGATGATCTCGAAGGCCGGATAATGCTGGCGGCAGAGTGCGTCGAGGTTTTCGTATAAACCTTCGTCGAGGCCGCGACAGGGCACGATGACGGTGAGGAAGGGCGTAAAGTCTGCTGCGTGCGCGCAGAGTTCGCGGCGGAAGTAGCGCAGGTAGCGCGCGCCGCCGCGGAGCGAGACGAGGGCTTGCAGGATGAGCAGCGCGGCGAAGAAATAAAAGATGCCCATAAAAAACGAAGGCGATGCTCTCACGAGAACATCGCCTTGCGCAAACGCTTTGGTGAACTTATCGCGGGCATCTTCTGAGGCACAGGTTGTAGCGTTGGCGGCAGCGTGCCGTTTTCTGATTCACAGTGCCGCGCAGGCATTGGCGGTATTGCCGCGCGCAGCGTTCGCGGCAGCGATTGCGCGGCGAGGGGCGCATCGCACTATGATTCCCGTGCGTCTGGGCGGTGGTCGAAGTTATGTTCGTGTTCGTGTTCGTGTTCGTGTTTGTGTTCGTATTCTGCCCCGCGGCCTGCGTCGTCGGCGGGGCAAGCAGGAACAGTTGAGTTGCCAGGGCTAACGCGATGATCAGCCGTTTGAAGACGATGTTTGTGCGTTTCATCTAGCGTGTCTCCTTGCGATGAGGTGATGTTTGGAGCGAGGCCGTTTATTTCAAGGCGAACGCACCGGGGGTTGCGCCCGTCAACGAAGAGACGAGAGTTTGCGCGAGATTGATGAAGGGCTGCGGGTAGACGCCGATCACGATGACGCCAACGACGGCCACGACGAGCGCGGCGCGTAGCGCAGGCGATAGAGAGAGCGGGCGCGCATCGGCCACACCGTCGCCGAGATACATCACGCGAATGAAGCGTACGTAATAGAAGAAGGAGACGACCGTGTTGAGGATCGCCCAGATGGCGAGCCAGATGTGCCAATCTTTGCCGTCCGGGGCGGCGGCGCGTTGCAGCAGGCCGCCGAAGAGAAACCACTTGCCGATGAAGCCGCCCGTCAGCGGCAGGCCGCCTAAGCTAAGCATGAAGATCGTCATCATCAACGCCATGCCCGGCGCTTTCTGCCCCAGCCCCGTGAAGTCGTCAACGTTGTCGCCGACGAGGCCGCGGCGGCGCAAACTGATGATGACGCCGAACGCGCCGATGTTCATCAACGTGTAGACGAGCAGGTAGACGACGAGGCCGACGTAGCCGTAGCCGTTCGCGGCGACGATTCCGAGCAGCAGATAGCCCGCGTTGGAAATTGACGAATAGGCGAGCAGACGCTTCGCGTTCACCTGCGTGACCGCCGCCCAGTTGCCAACCAGAATCGTGATGGCGGCGACGAGACCGACGAGCGGCGCCCAATCGGCGCGCATCCCGCCGAGCGCTTCGAGAAAGATGCGCGCGAAGAGTGCGAAGCTCGCGGCTTTCGACCCCGTGGAGAGAAAGGCTGTGACGGAAGTGGGCGCGCCCTCGTAAGCGTCGGGCGCCCACATGTGAAACGGCACGGCGGCGATCTTGAAGAACAGGCCGGCGGCGAGCGCGATCATGGCGAGCAGCAGGAGCGGCCGGAGCGGCAGGCCGCCTGCGATTCCGGCGCCTTCGAGGGATGCATCGTTCAGGGTCGCGTTGACGCTGCGCGCGATCTCGCCGAGGTTGGTCGAACCGGCGATGCCAAACAGCAGCGACATGCCGTAGAGCAGCACGCCGGAGGAGAACGCGCCGAGCAGGAAATATTTCATCCCCGCCTCGTTTGAACGCCGCTCGCGCTTCGTGAATCCGACGAGCACGTAGAACGTCAGCGCCATCAACTCCAAGCTGATGTAGAGCGAGATCAGATCATACCCGCACGCGAGAAACATCATCCCAACGGTGGCGAACAGAACGAGCGCATAATACTCGCCGCGCTGCTCGCCTTCCACGTCCAGATAGCGCAGTGAGATGGCGATGGTGAGCGCGGCCGCGAGCAGGAAGATCATCTTGAAGACGATGGCGAAACCGTCTATGCGCACCATCCCGTAGAAGGCGTCGAGCGGCAGCGTGCCGCGGGTCGTCCGCCAGAGCAGGAAGAGCGAGACGGCGGCGAGAACAGTGCCGGCCAAGGCGAAGTAGGCCGTCCACTTGCGGTCGCGGCGCGGGAGTATGACTTCCATGACGAGCACGACGAATGCGCTCAGTGTCAGGATCAACTCCGGCGCGATCAATTGAAGCTCGCGCACGTTGAAGAGGGCGGTGGTGTTGGCTTGAAGCAGCATAATCATTTCGCGAATCGTGAATCGTAAATCGTGAATAGAAGGAAAACTGCTTTCATCTATTTATGATTTACGATTCGCGATTTACGGCTTTCATCTTTCCGCACGCGCCGTCGTCGGCGTTTGGGGCGCGCCCGGCAGGAACGGGTAATCCGGTCGCACCTGCCGGACGACGGCGTTAACGGGTCGCTGGATGTAGTCAATGAACGGCTTCGGGTAGACGCCGATCCAGAGCGAGAGCGCGACGAGCGGCAACATGTAAGCCCACTCGCGGCCGTTCATGTCGGTCAAATTTTCGTTCTTCGGGTTGTCGATGTGGCCGAAGAACATGCGTTGGTAGAGCCAGAGCATGTAGCCCGCGTTCAGGATGATGCCGAGCGCGGCCCACGCGGCCCACCACGGCTGCGCCTCGAACGCGCCGCGCATCGCCAAAAATTCCGAGATGAAGACGCACAGCAGCGGCAGGCCGATGGCCGTCATCGCCATCGCCAGAAACACCGCCGCGTAGCCGGGCATGACGTGCGAGAGGCCGCCGAACTCGGCGACGCTGCGCGTGTGCCGCCGCTCGTAGATGATGCCGACCAGCAGGAAGAGCGCGCCCGAGTAGATGCCGTGGTTAATCATGTGGAGCACGGCGCCGTTCAGCCCGTTCGGGTTCAGCGAGAACAGGCCGAGCATGACGATGCCCATCGAGGAGACGGACGAGTAGGCGACCAGCTTCTTCACGTCGCCGTCTCGCTTGACGACGAAGTACATGGCCGCCAGCGCGCCGTAGATGATACCGATGATGGCGAGGACGACCATCACGTTGCGGACGCCGAAGGAGCCGAAGTAGCTCTGGTCGGCCGAGGCCGAGGGGAAGAACGGCAGGTTGAAGCGGAAGAAGCCGTAGGTGCCGAGCTTGAGGAGGATGCCGGCGAGGATGACGGAGCCGGCCGTCGGCGCCTCGACGTGCGCGTCCGGCAGCCACGTGTGGAAGGGCCACATCGGGACCTTGATGGCGAAGCCCAGGGCGAAGGCGAAGAACAGCAAGACCTG
>DASVPS010000036.1:0-15977 GCA_036389555.1 Pyrinomonadaceae bacterium | reverse complement strand
GCAGGGCGTCGAGGCCGGAACCATCCGGTAGGTCTATGTCGAGCAGCACCGTCGCCGGCGATTCCGACTCGAAAGTCGAAACGCCTGCGGCCACCGTACCGGCCTCGACGGGCTGGTAGCCCCAACTGCGCAACGCCTCGGAGAGTGCCCAGCGGATCGTCTGCTCGTCATCGACGATCAAAATCTTCTCTTTGGTTGATTTCAGGTCGGCCTCCAGAATGATTTAAAGGCTGTTCAGGACGGACGCTTGATTATAATCCACGTAGCAAGGCAGACCAAAGATCGGCACTTCAATTGCAATCTCTTCGCCTGAGATAAACATAGGGGATAATTTCCCAACCATGGGCGCGCTTCGTATGAAAGTTTTTATCAAGCAGGAAGGAAGGAGGCTAAAATGGTCGTCACCGCTGACATGACCGTGAAAGAGGCTCTAAACATCAACGAGCAGATGCTCGGAGCGTTCGTCTGGAGAGCGCCGCCCGCACGAGTGGTACATCTACTTCTTCCGCCCGCATGTGGGCGCGGGGGCGGTCGCCGCGAGGGCGCGCGCGATGGCCGCGGGAGCCGGGTGAAATTCAGTTCGTTCGGCGAATCGCCCGCGGCGCAGATCAACGTCTCAACGAAGCCCGCGTGAAGCCGGCGGCCGTCGTCGGCGTCGAATGCGCAGGCGCGACGGCACCGCGCAAAGACACCTGACCGAGGCGCGAGAAGTTGATCGATTCGCCGAGGATGCGCACGGCCTCTTGCGGCGCGTGGAATCCCATTGAGTTCTCGGCCTCGATGAAGTCCAGATAGAACTGCGCCCTGCGCTGGAAGTCGCGCGCCTGCTTTAGCTCTTCGTCCGTGCGTCCGGCCGCGCGCGCCGCTTTGATGTCGCCGATGAGTTGGACGAGCGCGTCCATCGCCAGATTGCGCATGCGGAACGTGCGATCCTGATTCGTCTGCACGCGCGCGCGCAACTCCTCTTCCGGCCACTTGTGACAGGTCTGGCAGGCGCGGTTGATGTTCAGCAGGGGCGAGCGGACGTGGTGGTCGCTGATCTTCATCGCGCCCTCGCGCTGGTATGGCATGTGACAGTCGGCGCAGGCCACGCCTGAGCGCGCGTGAACGCCCTGGTTGTACATCTCGAACTCCGGGTGCTGCGCCTTGAGGACGGGCGCGTCGGTCTCTGCGTGATCCCAATCCTTATGCCCCACCTCGTCGTAATAGGCCATGATGTTATCTATGTTCAACCCCTTCGCCCAGGGGTAAACCAGACGCTTCTCCGCCCCCTTGAAATAGTATTCGACGTGACACTGGCCGCAGACGAACGAGCGCATCTCCTGTCTGGTCGCCTGCGTGTTCACATCGTAGTTCTGGACGCCCTGCGAGGCTTTCAGGGCGCGCATGCCTTCCATAAAGCCGGGGCGCGTGACTCGCAGTTGCATCGTCTGCGAGTCGTGGCAATCGATGCAGGCGACGGGGTGCGTGATGAGTTTGCGCGCCTCGCCAAACTTCATCGCGTTCATCTGCTCGAAACCTTTGATGAGATCGCCGCCGCCGAGTTTTTTATAAGGCACGTAGACCGAGCCGTGACAGTGTATGCACGTGCCCGGCTGCTGCACGACTCGCTGGCGCTCGGTGAAAGTCTGGTCGGAGAGCATGTAGGCGTGGCCGCGCTCTTCGCGGAAGTCGGTCGAGAAGGCATAGCCCGCCCACATCGTTTTCAGGCGCGGGTCTTCTTCGAGGCGCGACTGCGCGACGACCGAGCGCGGGTCGGCCTGCGTCGGCGTGCGCGGCACGGCCTCGCTCCCGCCGTAGCGCGTGCGCACCTGATCGACAGTCTTCAGATAGCCGTCGTATTGCAGCGGGAAGTTTTTGCCCCAGAGCGCGGGGTCTTCCGTCTCGTCCGTCAAATCGACGACGCGGAAGAACGGATTGCGCGCCTCCTGCTTGTGCTCCATGATGTTGACGAGCAGCGCCACGCCCCCCACGGCCGCGAGCGCGGCGACGATGGCCGCCAGCGCGATCAATTTGAAGGAACGTCTGCCGCGCCGCACGGGCTTCTCTTCCTGCGCCTGTGTCTCTTGCTCTCTCTCAACCATAGCGTTCGATCCCTTGTCTGGATAATTTCAAACTCGCCCGACTATCGCTCAACTAGCGCAGATGCCCGACCGTGCTGTGGCAACGCACGCACGACAGTTCTGGCGTACCCTTGTGCGGCCCCTCTATGGCCTCGACGATCTCGGCGTGGCACTTGCGGCACGCCTGCTCCGTGATCTTGCGATTGCGCCGCGTGATCTGGATCGGGTCGGGGTAGCCCCCCAACGTGAAGTAGAACGAGTGCCAGAAGCCGTTCGACGCTTTGGTCATGTATTTGCCGAACGTGCCGGGCGGCGTATGGCAGTCGTTACAGACGGCGACGGCGCGATGCGAGGACTTGACCCAGCCGTCGTACTGCTCCCGCATGATGTGACAGTTGGCGCACGCGCCGGGGTCGTTGGTGAGATACGAATAGCCCTTGGCGTAGATGAAGGTGTAACCGCCGATGCCTATGGCCGCGCCGAGCGCGATGCCGACGGCGATGCCCTGAAGCGTCGTCGCCGCCAGAAGTTTTCGCAGCCAGTTGTCCCGTCCGGCAGGCACGATTCCGCCCCTTTCGAACTATGCAGTTCGCCTTTGCTCGACCGCCACAGATGAATAATTTCAGGCGGAAAATATAGCACAGCGTCGAACTGCGAAGATTGTTGAATTATTCGGATTCGGTCGCGAAACTTTAAAGCGTTTGCGATGCCCTCTCAAAAATCCGGCGCGAGGTCTGCGGCGGCGCGAGCCGCTCCTCGAACAGTTTGGCCGAGGCGTGTAGAAAGTCCGTCGCCGTAACGATGCCGACGAGCGCGCCGTCTTCGACGACGGGCAGACAGCCCACACGGCGCGTGCGCATCAAGTCGATGGCTTCGAGCGTCGGCGTCGTCGGCGCGACCGTCACGGGGTCGGTCTTCATGATCTGCCGCACCGCGACGGGTTCGCCGTTGTGCGGGCTGCGCGCCAGCAGTCGCAACAGAGTCCTGTGTGAGATCAGCCCGACCAGATGCCCGCCTTCATCTTCGACGGGCACGTGGCGGATGTGACGCCAGTCCATGAGGCTCGCGGCGAGGTCTACGAAGTCGTCCGGTCGCATGGTAAAGAGGTCTGTCGACATGAACTGCCCGACCGTCCGGTAACTCACAGCCCAATCGTCCGGGTCGCTCTGCTCGATGACAGGCCAGCGGTGAATCGGTTCGCCCTGTTGCTGATGTTCGTGCATGGCCGCGGCGAGCGCGCGATGGCGCATGTCGCGCGTCCCACGCTTCCCCATCGCCGCGAGCGACGAGAGCGCCCACTGCGCGCCGGTCTGCCCCGTGCGGACGCGCTCTTCGAGCGTACCCAGATAGAGGTCTATGTCCGCCGCATCAACCTTCTGCGCCACGAGTCCGGCGCGGGCGAGCGGCAGGAGATGTTCGAGGATGAGCGCGGGGCAGTTGTGGCTTCGCCCGTCTACCCAGGTGAACTGTGCTTTCAGACCGTGGCGCGCGGCAGCCCAGAAGTTCGACCTGGCATCGTCGAAAGTCATACGCCGTTCTATCGCACCGTATTCTTCCGGAAGCGCCGTCATCAAACCCGTGAAGAAGGCGGCGTTCGCTATCTCATCGAGCGTGGTTGGCCCCGAAGGGATCACGCGGTTCTCGATTCGCAGGTGCGCCCGGCCTTCACTCACGCCGTAGCATGGACGATTCCACCACCAGACCGTGCCGTTGTGCAGGCACAGCGCCGAGAGGCGCGGCACGCCGCCGCGCGCGAGCACTTCCAGCGAGTCTTCGTCCGCTTCTGCGGTCAGGATGGGGCGGAAACGCGCGATGTCCTCGCGGAAGAGTTCGATGACCGATCCTTCGAGCCAACGCTCGCCGAAGCCGACGCGGGTCGGGAAGCCGCGCGCCTGTTCGTGTTGCGAGCGTGCGTCCGCAGAATGTTGAAAGAGGGCGAGCCGCGTCTCATGCCACAGTCGATTACCGAGCCAGAGCGGCGAGTTGACCGCCGCCGCAAGCACCGGAGCGGTCGCGGCCTGCGCCATGTTGTAGAGCGGCACAAACTCCTGCGGGCTGACTTGCAAGTGAACCTGAAAGCTCGTGTTGCTCGACAACATCATGATGTTGTCCGAGGCGATGTTGACCTCTTCAAGCCCTTTGATGTGGACGGAGATCGCCCCGCCGCGCAGGCGCATGACGGCCTCGTTCAGTTGGTAGTAACGCGGGCAGGGCGTGATGCTGTTCAGCCCGAGGTCAGACCTTTGCAGCGTCGGCAGAATGCCGGCCAGCAACACGTCCGCCCGCGACTCGCGCGCGCCCTCGCGCACCAGCCTGATGACCTCTTTGGCTTCTGCCTCCATCCGGCGAAAGCAATCACCTTGAAGGAGACGCGGCGTGAGATTGGCTTCGAGGTTGAAGCGCGCGATCTCTGTGGTGACGCGGGGGTCTCTCACTCGCTCGATTGTCTCGACGGCCACGGGCGCGGGGCGGAAGTTTGAATCCACGAGGAACATCTCCTGCTCCGCGCCGATTCTGCGCACGCCGCTTTCAATGCGTCCGGTGTCGAGCATCTGCTCAAGCGCGCAGAGGTCGTTCAGCAGCGCCTTCATGAAGGCACGCATCTGTCGGTCGTCCGCGTTCTGTTTGACTTGATGCTCGCCCATAATACGTCGCTCCGGTTTCAAGATAGGAATTGTTTGATTCAGGGCGACCCAGCCCGGAAGTATCTGTGCTCCGACCTGTTAATAAAAGCAATTCGCATACCCGCCGTGCGCCGCAATCGTCGTATGCCCTTTAAGACATGCCCACGCACACGCATACGCGCCGTCAACGCCGCCGCGCAGGCCGCCCGCCGCGGAAATTTACCCAACCGTCCTTACCGGCAGCGGGAGATTCCCCACAATCTCCAACGCTGAGCCGCCGGAATCCGCTCTGCTCCCAATTTTCGACGCAACTCTCTCCGGCCTGCCGCTTGCACCGCTCTTCTGCGCACGGGGCAGCAGTCTATCTTTTGTCTCGCTAACAGAAATGAGGTTTGAAGATGCGACGAAAAATTATTATTCTGACGACGCTTGGATTCATCGGCGACATCGGCGCGGGCGTAGCAACGCTTTGCTGTCTCTCTGCGTGTTGTCGTAACGAGTCGGGGGCAGGCTGGAGATGCAGAGGATAACGACGCGCGATAAGTTCGCCTCTACAATTTTATACGAAGGGCAAACCCGCGAGAGCGATGCGGGCAGGGACAGCAGGGGTACGGCGCAGACGCGCGTACGTGTCCGCACCGTCGCGTTGCCGACGGAGCACGGCGGGTGGGGGCTGGCGCTCGAACCAATCGTGCTCGGGCTTCTGGTCGCGCCGTCCATTGCCGGGTGCTTCCTCGCCCTCGCCGCGTTGGGCGCGTTTCTGGCGCGCCACCCCTTCAAGATCGTGGCGGGAGACCGAAGGCGCGGACGAC
Source organism: Pyrinomonadaceae bacterium (assembly GCA_036389555.1). Classification (GTDB taxonomy): domain Bacteria; phylum Acidobacteriota; class Blastocatellia; order Pyrinomonadales; family Pyrinomonadaceae; genus JAIVJZ01. Next base: position 10,478 of record DASVPS010000036.1, on the reverse strand, counting down.
GCTTCCCGCGCACGGCCGTCGCGCAACGCTTCGCGCTGCTCTATGGCAGCATCGCGCTGGCGGGATTCCTCGCTGCCTCGGCCACCGCCGTCAACTATCAGTTTATTCTCCCGCTACTACTGGCCGCGCCCTTCGCCGCCATCCAACTCATATTCGACGCGCGAGGACAAAGCCGCGCGCTCGCGCCCGAACTGGCGGGTTCATTCGGGCTGGCCGCCGTCTCGACGAGCATCGCGCTGGCCGCCGGATGGCCGCTCCCGGCAGCCTACGGGCTATGGGCGATTCTCACGGCGCGCGTCGTCCCGGCGATCCTCTACGCGCGCGCGCGCCTGCAACTCAAGCGCGGTGAAGTAGCGTCACTGTCGCCTGTGATCATCACACACGTGTGCGCGCTGGCCTTTGTCGCCGGGCTTGCATATATGAAGATCGTCTCGCTGCTCGCAGTAGCGGCGTTATTAGTTCTGCTGCTGCGCGCCGCCACAGGCTTTTCCGCAAACGCACAACTTGCGAGCGCCAAACAGATCGGCATACGCGAAATCGCTTACGGGGCGCTGACCGTGCTGGCCGTCGCCGCCGGGCAATTTCTCGCAAGGTGACACACACGTCGATTAGCAGTGGTTAAGCCGACAAGCGGCAGGAGCGATCCTGCAAATGTGCCTGCAAACCACTGCCAACACCGCCATGTGCGTCAGTTCATGAACTCACTTGCGTCGAGTCTTCGGGTGAACCTGATAATGCCCGTGAGGCCCACTGCCATGCGGCTCCGCGAAGCAGACTTTCATGTGGGGGCGAGCGGGGTCATAAGCCCATCTTCTATTGATGTGATTCGTGACATCATCAATCACCGTCTGCTTGTGCCCTCTGGTACGCACATCTACCGCGCGCCAATCAACATGAATCCCGCTGGCGCGCAGGGCTGCATCCTCTGCCGGTGTCCGGTGGATGGAAGTAATCGTGAACTCCCAGCCCCATTTCTCCTGAGCATACTCCGCGGCCTCGGTGACTATCTCCTTCACCCGCTTGGCGAGCTTCGGATTGTTCCACTCTCGCTCCTGTCGTGCAGATACAAACTTCATCTCGTTTATTCCTCCTGATAGTCAACTTGAAATCATATCTTTAACCAGCGCGTTTGCCTGCTGCCTACCGGCAACCACGTCTCAAGTTACGGACTTGGAGGTTTGCAGGTAATCCCAGATATATTCGCCGTAATACTTACCGCTCTCCCTGTTGAGGTAGCCTTGCTTAAACTTCTTGGCAACATTCACCGAGCCGGTGTTATAGGCGATGGCGACGTACACCAGTTCCTCATCAGAGAGCGTGCTCTTATTGAATCTTGGTCTGCGTTTGAGAACATCTTTCAGTTCCCCTATACACATGCCCAGGCATTCATCAAAGTCATACCAGCGTTTTTCGAGGAAATAATCGGGCGTCGTTTTGAAGAATTGCAGGTCGTACTGAAAAATTCCAAAGCCGCGACAGAACTTATCCGGGTTTCTGGCTTCTCTGCGATAGCTGGCGTTGTATTGCGCCACGGCCTCAAGCGCCTCGCGGGCGATGTCAAACATTTTATCGCCATTCGGCGCGCGCAGGAGTTGTGCTTTGTTTTTAGGGAAGGCTGAACGACCCGGCGCGTCTATCGTGTCACCGACGCAGAGCTTCAATACTTCGGCGACCGGCAAGCGTTTGTAGAGAGAACTCCAGATGTAGCGAGTCTCCTGCACTGCGATTGCGGTCATCAAGTCCACGGTGAACGGCGTGCCCCGAATCCCGGCCTCAATTTTGGTTTTGAACTGACCTTTGAACCAGCGTATATCGTCCTTCAGTGGTGGCATGTCAGTGATCCTCTTTAAGAATTAGATGTGAGTAAAGACGGTAATTGATGTGACCGTATCCCTGCTCTGCGCTGTGGCGGTCGCAACAGGCACAACGGCTCCCCCAGTGCATTCCTGACGATACTTTCCAGACAGGAAGTCTGAACTACGGACGCGGGGATATTGCCGGGAGAAACATGTGGCGACAATGAAAAGCAACATAGCAGGAGGCTAAGAAGGATTTCGATTCGCAGGCGAATCTCTCCCGAGCAGATCAATGCGTCTTAGGTAAGGCCGGCAAAGAATACCTACATTAAGTTTAAAATCAAAGATATTTTTGAGGCTATTTCCGGCAGAACTTCCCCTAACCTTACAAGCACAATTTTTTGGTGAATTTAATCACTTCCACAAGGTCAACACTGTGCCTCCTGCGCCCCGCCGGCACGAAGCGCCCGCCAGCGTCCGTCTCCGGCAGTTATTGTCAATGATCGGGTAAAGTCACGCGACGTGAGACTTTAATCAATTACTGGCAGGGGTCAAGCTAAAAAGTTGCAGGAGTAGCCATGAAATATGTAGTAAAATCGCTATGACTCTAAAGCGCCTTAACGGAATTATTGGCATGAAGAATTACTGGCAGTGAGTACATCAGCGTCTTTGAAACTGCCCTGACATGCCTTTTTTTCAGCCTCTTGAAATATTTCGAGCCTTATGGACATTCCTTTATTGAGGAGGAGCGATTGCTATGTCCCCACCAGCCCTACGCCGCACTCAGGAACTGACCATCATCGCCCAAGACCCGAGCGTTAAAGTCAATGGGAAAATACTGACCGCACAGGTCTCCATCCCCGCCGAGGAGCTCGCGCCGGGGCCGCGTGGCTATCGTGTGCAGGTCATAGATTACGACTCCTCGACAGGCGTCCTTTACCCGCCGCTCGAATACCGGATTCTGGAGAGCGGTGCGTACAACGACCCGTTTAAGAACGAGTCGGACGACATCCTTCTGAATGACCCTAAATTTCACGCGCAGAACGTCTACGCCATCATCATGCGCACACTGGCGCGCTTCGAGTCCGCCCTCGGGCGCCGCGTCGGCTGGAGTTTCCTCGGCCACCAGCTTCAGGTCGCGCCGCACGCCTTCGCCGATGCCAACGCCTTCTACTCGAAGGACGACCGCGCACTGCTGTTCGGCTACTTCCCGAAGGCGGACTCCAACGGGCAAGAGGGCGACGAGCAAGACGACGAGCCGGGGGAAGAAGCGGGCGGCGAGGGGACGCGACGACGACCCTCTCTGGTCTTCACCTGCCTCTCACACGACGTGATCGTCCATGAGACGACGCACGCCCTCCTCGATGGCCTGCGCCGCCGCTATACCGACCCGTCCTCGCCCGAACAGGCTGGCTTTCACGAGGGATTCGCGGACATCGTCGCACTGCTCTCCATCTTCTCCCTCCCCAGCGTCGTGGAGATGATTATTGACAGACACTTCATCGAGGAGCGGACGAAGGGGGCGAAGGTGGTGGCGGCCGACCCGGAGTTGATTGACGTTGAAAGCCTCAGGCTTGAGGCACTGCGCGAGTCGCTGCTGACGGGGCTGGCCGAAGAAGTCGGGAATGAGTCGGTCGAAGCTGACGAGATGACCGGGGTGCGCAAGGGGGCGCTCCGCCGTTCCGTAAGGCTGACGCCGGAAGACTACTTCAGGGAAAAGATACTCGACCCGGAGAGGTTCGACGAACCGCACTTCCGCGGCGAGGTGCTCGTCGCCGCCGTGATGAACGCATTCCTGCTGGTATGGGTGAAGAGGCTAAGGAGTTTGGGCAGTAAGGTCCCGCGTGCCCTGCGCACGCGGAAGGTTGAAGCCCCAGGCCGCCCGCCCGCACCGCCGGGCGGGCGCGACGGCATAGCGGCGGCGGCGGACGGTTCCGAGGTTGAGGAAGAACTCTCCGGCTTCCTCAGCCGCGCGCGCGTGGTCGAGGAAGGCGCAGGCGTCGCCGACTATCTCCTGACGATGGTCATCCGCGCGCTCGACTATTCGCCGCCGACCGACCTTGAGTTCTGCGACTTCCTAAGCGCGATGCTCACGGCCGACCGCGAGATCAGGCCTGACGACTCAAAGTACCGTTTCCGCCAAACGTTGCGCGAGAGCTTCGGCGAATATGGTATCAAGCCGACCTCGAATGTCAGCGGATCGGAGCCGGGCGTATGGGAACCGCCCGAATGCTCACTGCGCTACGACCGCATCCGCCTCGACTCCATGCTGCGCGACCCAGACGAGATGTTCCGTTTCATCTGGGAGAACCGCAAAGAACTAGGCATCGAAGAGGATGCGTACACGCGCGTCCTCTCCGTCCGCCCGAGCGTGCGCACCAACCCGGACGACGGCTTCGTGCTGCGCGAGACGGTGGCTGAGTACTACCAGTACCTACGCCTGCAAGCCTTCGAGGTGAAGCACCTGGGGATCAAGATTCCGCAGGCTACGGAGTTTAGAGAGGCCATGCCGCCCGAGCAAGAGGTGCTGCTCTACGGCGGCGCAGCGCTCATTTTCGACGAGTTCGGGCAGTTGAAGTTCAACGTCCGCAACCGTCTCCTCAACCCCGTGCGCCAGACGAACAGGCTCAAGCACCTCTGGAATTCCGAGGGGCCGCAGGCGTTCGGGGGGGAAGACGCCTCCGAAAAGCGCTTCGCCGAGATGCACCGGCTGCGCTACGGCACTTTCCCAATCGGTCTAGACACTGAAGGAGCGTGGGATGATGACTACATCCAAAAAGGCGACGAAGAAGAAGCCCGCAGCCAAAAAGGCGACGAAGAAGGAGCCGGCGGCCAAGAAGGCCCGGAAGAGCAGCAAGACAAGGAAACTGACAAAGACCTCTCGCCCAGACAAACTGACGCTCCGTAGCTACCAGGTTGGTTTCGGCGACTGCTTCCTGCTGACGTTCCACTACGGGCAGCAGCGCCGCCACATGCTGATTGATTTCGGCAGCACCGCCAGACCTAAGGGAGCGCCTAAGGACTTGATGATGCAGGTGGCCGAAGACATCCGCCGGCATTGCGAAGGAAAGATTCACGTCATCGTCGCAACGCACCGTCACCAGGATCACATCAGCGGATTCACCACGAGCGACAATCCCGAGAAGGAAGCGACGGGCGATGTCATCCGCTCCTGCGACCCGGACGTGGTCATCATGCCTTGGACGGAAGACCCCAAGGCCCCGACCGACGCCAGACACGCAACCAGAGTAAAAGGGCTCGGCCTCGTTCCCTTCGCCGCCACGCTCGACGACATGCAGACGGTCGCCGCAGCAGCGGCGCGTGAGGAGAGGCACCTCAGGTTCGGGCTCGGCGCGAAGGCGAGCGGGCAACTCGCCTTCCTCGGCGAGGACAATCTGACGAACCTCTCCGCCGTGAAGAACCTGCTCGCGATGGGGGAGGAGGGGCGTTCCCTGTTCGTGCGCTATCAGGACGAGCCGCTCGACCTCGTGTCGGAGTTGCCGGGCGTGACGGTCAGAGTCCTCGGGCCGCCCGACCTCACGCAGTCGGATGAAATCACCTCAATGCGCTCCAAGGATGCGGCTCAATTCTGGATGTTACACGCCGCGGCCGGGCGGCCGACTTCGCGCGTGGAGACGGCTGGCGACGATAAATACCTCTTTCAGTCCGGCGTGACGTTCGGCAACTCCATGCCCGTAGCGCAGCACATGACACCGCCGCACACGCGCTGGTTCATTCGCCGCATGAACGCCATCCGCGGCTCCCAACTGCTCGGCCTGGTGCGCATCCTCGACGGCGTGCTCAACAACACCAGTATCATCCTCCTCTTAGAAGTGGGCGGCCGCAAGCTGCTCTTCCCCGGCGACGCGCAGATCGAAAACTGGAACTACGCCCTCTCGAAGCCCGAGGTTCGCGAGATGCTGACCGAGGTTGACGTATATAAAGTCGGCCACCACGGGAGCCGCAACGCGAACCCGAAAGACATCTGGAAGAGCTTCAAAAAGAAGAAGAGCAACAAGCCGCACGGCCGCGTGCTGCAAACCTTCATGTCCACTTTGGCGGGTAAGCACCCCGGCGGCCACAACCCGAAAGACCCGCACACCGAAGTGCCCCGCGAGTCGTTGGTCGAGGCACTGAAAAAAGAGTCCGACCACTTTTCTACTCAGACTCTTGCGCCCAACCAACTATGTGAGGAGTTTGACATCCCATTAAAATCCATTCGTAAAGGAGCTTAAACTACCGCCGTTTGATCGCATCATTGAGTTGTATAATCAGATTTCTAATAAGCGTTCGGGATGAAGTTTTTGAGATTCGGCGTGTAGGCTTGATAGTGCCTCAACTTCCGATCCTGACGCTCTGTGCGATGTGGTCTTTGGCCTCGAACTCTGCGCGAGAGAGTATTTCGGCGCTCTGCCCCTTGAACTGGAATCAGATTTTCGAGGCGGTGATGCCTTCAAACGTGGCGTCGCTCGGTATAGTGAAGTGGAGGCCAAAATCTACCGCCGCCCTATCCAGAGGCGTCTAAGGAGTTGGTTCGCGAGCTTGGTTACGTGTGAACGAGGCCGCAGTTTTGTTGCTTTAATTCTTAATTTGTTTAAACCAATAAGTGTCCCTTTGTGCCATTAATTATGTAAAACCACACGACGCACGACGCGCACCCCGGCGCGCCAGTCTTCGTTGAGGTCGAAGCGATAGAGTTCGATGCCGGGTGAGATCATGCGCGCGAGCGTGTGGAAGTGGCGATGGAAGCGCAGGAATGGCGCGACGAGATAGACGAGCGGCGGTTCGTCCGAGATGTGTGCGTCGCCGAAGAGGCGCGCGCGTGCGAGGTCGCCGCGACGGCGGTGCGCTTCGACGCGCCGCCAGTAGTCCGCGCCTTGCAGCGGGAGCGCGGCGTCTTCCGAAACTTTCAATTCGATGACGACGAGTCGCCCGTCGCGTCGGAGTGCGAGCAGATCGACGGGGCGTGCGCCTGCGCTCACGCCGCGCGCAGGCGTGCGAAATTGTGCGTAGAGCGGGGCGAGGCGCAGGCCGGGGTCGAGCCGCGTGATGTCGCGCCGCAAGAGGGATTCGAGCCACGCTTCGGGCGCGGCGGCGTAGAGGGCGTGGCGATGACTGTTTGAGTCGGCGCGGCGGTGCTCGCGCAGTTCGTCGATGAGTTTTGCGAGTTGCGCCGCGTTGTCGTCTTCGAGCAGAACGCGCGGCGCGCGCCCCGCCCCGAACCAGACGCGCTCGCGCCCCATCCAGTTTCGCACGCGCGCGAAACTCAACCCATGAAAACGGAGCGTCTCGCCGTGGCGCGCACGCACCACGTCAATCGCGTCGGGCGCGAGCGCGACGATGCGCGCGGCCGTCTCCGTCAACGCCGCGCGCGGCGGGCGATGCACGCGCGGCGCGCCCCCGAAAATCCGTTCGAGCGAAGGCGGCGCAACGCGAGACAAGTTTTGCCAACCGTCGTCCGTCTCGAACAAACTGATCTCGCTTCGCACCTCTTCGCGCAACAACACCAGCCGCTCGGCGGTCGCCTCCGCCAATTCGTGCGAGACGACGAGCCACAACGGGCGCGCGCCCGTGTGATTCGACCTGCCCGCGCCGCGCGCCCACCACAACAAAGCCGACGCCAGAAATGCGTCCACTTCATGCGCGCCCTGTGCGACGACCGCGCCCGTCAATGCGATGCGCTCGCGCCCCACGCGCAGAGTGATGCGCGCGTATCGCCCCGGTTCAGAGCGCCGCGCGCCCGCGCTCAAACTCGCGCGCTCGATTCGCGCGTTCACCGTCGCCTCGCAGACGAGCGCAGCCAACTTCTCGCAGGCCGCGCGGCGTGCCGCCTTGAGCGCCTCAAGTCCGTCGCGCACGAAGGCGCGCGGGACGAGTTCCAGCACCGCGCGCTCTGCGCCCATCCGTCGCGTCGCGTCGAGGCGCAACCGTTCCCCCGCCAATTCCCAACCCGCAACGCGCCATACGCGCAACGCGCCGCGCTCCGTGCGGTAAGAGAAGTGCAGCGCGCCGTGCGCCGTCTCAAACTCCCATTCGCCTCTGCCGAGCGGCACGCTCGCGCCCTCGCGCGTCTCTGCGCAAAACCACTCGACGCGCGCGTCCAGTATTTCCGCGATGCGACGACGCGCCTCTTCTCTGTCATCTAAGTTAGTGAGGACGTTCATCAAACAAGGCTGTGAACAATGTTTGGCTCAACTGTGAGAGCGGGATTCCTTCGCGCCTCGGGTCTTTCACCTGTGCGCCTGTGCGTGAGACTGAAGTTCAAACGCAGGCGCGCGGTCTAACGGGAAGCCGTCGGGGCTTCGAATGTTTGCGCGCCGTTTTGGAATCTCCTCGGACGACAAGCTATTATCTTGTCACTTATCTGCGCATCTTAAATCAGTGAGTGAGGCAATGAAAGACATTTATCTATTAGGGGCGGTGCGGACGCCCATCGGTCGCTTCGGCGGCGCGCTCGCGAATGTCCCGGCGGCGGAGTTGGGCGCGACGGCGGCGAAGGAATCTTTGCGGCGCGCGGGTCTGGCCGCCGACGCGATTCAGGAAGTCATTTGGGGCGCGGCGCGGCAGGCGGGCACGGGGCCAAACCTCGCGCGCCAGATCGGTTATCGCGCCGGCGCGCCGGACAGTGTGCCCGCCTTCACCGTCAATCAAGCGTGCGGGTCGGGCTTGAAAGCGATCATCCTCGCGGCACAGGAGATCATGCTCGGCCGCGCGCGCGCCGTGCTTGCGGGCGGCGTGGAGAACATGTCGCGCGTGCCCTACTTCGCCGAAGGTGCGCGCTGGGGCGCGAAGATGGGCAACGTCGAACTCGTGGACGGCATGTACCGCGACGGATTCCTCGACCCGCTCTCCGGTCTCATCATGGGCGAGACGGCCGAGAACCTCGCGCGCCAGTATCAGATCACGCGCGACGAGCAGGACGCCTTCGCCCTGCGCTCGCAGCAACGCGCCGCCGCCGCCATCGACTCCGGCCGCTTCGACGCGGAACTCACGCCCGTCGAGATCAAAGGTCGCCGCGGCGAACCGCTCACGCTCACGCGCGACGAGCACCCGCGCGCCGACACGACCATCGAGACTTTAAGCAAACTGTCGCCCGTCTTCGACCGTCAGACCGGCACGGTCACGGCGGGCAACTCCTCCGGCATCACGGACGGCGCGGCCGCCGTCGTCGTCCTCGGCGAGGAGGCTTTGAACGAGACGGCGCGCGGCGACCAGCCCGCAGCGCGCATCGTCGATTATGAGATCGCGGGGGTCGCGCCCGAAGTCATGGGCATCGGCCCCGTGCCCGCCGTCCGCTCGCTGCTGGCGCGACAAAACCTGACGCTCGCCGACATCGATCTCGTCGAACTCAACGAAGCCTTCGCCGCGCAGGTCATCGCCTGCGACCGCGAACTCGGCTTCGACCCGGCGCGTCTCAACGTCAACGGCGGCGCAATCGCTCTCGGCCACCCCATCGGCTGCACCGGCGTGCGCATCACCACGACGCTCCTCCACGAGATGCACAAGCGCCAGGCACGACGCGGCCTCGCCACCCTCTGCGTCAGCGGCGGCCTCGGCCTCGCCCTCCTCATCGAACGTGTATGAAGGTATCATTAGTCCCGCATGGTGCGGCCTGACCCGGGGTGTCAGGCGCGCACGGCGTTGAGACCGCATCATGCGGCATCATGCGGCACGATATGCGTTAGCTGCTGACATTAAACATGCACGTACAGTTTGAATTCACACAGGAAGACATGATTGATACTTCCAAACGCTTTTTAGCGCGTTCGGAAGCAGTGCGCTCGTGGCGTTTGAAAGGTTTGCTCTACACGGCTGCGTTAACGTGGGGCGTTGTCTTCGTCTTCTTCCTGTTGGTCATGGCTTCTCCTATCACGGGCGCGCTCCTGGGTTTAATTGCTGCCGTCATCAGCGCCCTCGTGTATCCCGGTTCAGCACAGAGAAATTTAGACAACAGGCTGCGTGAACTTCATCAGGAGAAGTTCGGTGAGACGGACACCTACGTTTGTGAAGTAGAACTCACGCCCATCGGAGTTTGGGTGAAGCAGATGAACACTCAGGTTACTCATGAGTGGGAGAGTGTCGAGGAGATAGTAGAAACCGCAGACAGCGTTGACATCGTCACCAAACTTGGAGGCGTCAGTGTCCGAGATAGAGCATTCGCCACGACGGCGGAGCGCAGGAAATTTATAGAGTTGGCACAAGGCTATCTCGAACTGTCGCGGATAGGCGACTCCGAGCGTGACACGCAGCTCACCGGCGGCTGAAAAGCTGACCGCCGTTCACGCAGTTCTTACATGTTATCTACGCCGCTGGCCGCTCGGCCGCGAGCGTTATACCGCTACCCGGGATTCCCAACGCTTTGACATCCGGGTCATGAGACGATAACTTCTCTTCATTCATCGAAAATTTGATTTCCAGGAGAGGGTGTAGGAACTTATGGCAAAGAGTGGTCATAAGGGCGTCAGCCGTATCGATTGCCCGGAGCGAAAGACTGTCGGATGGTATGTCAGGGTGAGATTGGGGAATGTGACGAAGTCCAAGTTCATCAGCGATAGCGCACACGGCGGAAAAGAATCGGCTTTGGAGAAAGCCGTCGAGTGTCGCAACCAGTTGGAGCGGGAGTTAGGCAAGCCGCGCACGGATTGGGTCGTCGTGGGGAATAACCCGCGCAACAAGAGCGGC
>DASVPS010000035.1:0-4961 GCA_036389555.1 Pyrinomonadaceae bacterium | reverse complement strand
CGAGGGCGAGGCCGTCGGCTGTCAGGGTCGCATCACCTACCCGTTCGACGCGCAGTTTGAAAAGTTTCTGGCCGACCGCGTGCAACTCGCGCTCGACACCGTGAGCGTCGAAGACCAGCCGCGACTCCTGCGCATACTCGTTGATCCCGATTCACCATTCGACGGCGAGGGCGCGAAGTCTCTGCGCGCCGTGACGACGCCCGAAGGTCTGCGCTTCTTCGAGTTGCGCCTGCCCATCCGTCTCGCGCGCGAAGCCTCGCACGTCACCACCGATCACCTCTTCGACGCGCTCGCCGGTTTCACCGCCGAAGACAACGCGCGCACCTCTTACGCGCGCGAACTGCCGCCCAAAGCCGCGCCCGACTACTACGACTTTCTCGATCTCATCCTCTTGAACGACCTGAGCGGCTCGGAGCGCGCGCGCATCGAAAAACGCAGCCACAACTACAAACAGTTCCTACGCCTCCACGCCGCCCTCGAACGCGCCGAAGCCCTCCGCTCGCGCGTCCTGCTCGATTAAATCAAAGGGGAAAGGATAAGGGGAAAGAGTAAAGGGAAAATGCGTCGCCGTGCTATCCCTTTAGCCTTTGCCTCTGATCCCTTCCCCTACTTGTTTTCTTCGTCCAGTTCGCGCAGCGCGTTCAGGAGGAGGCTCGTGTTGCTGGTGGCTTGAATGGTGATGGGATAGCTTTCGTTCGACCGCTCGAAATCGAATTCGCCGCCGGTCATCTCGACGAGACGGCGCAGCGCCTCCGTGTCTTGATCATGACCGCTCGCGGCCGAGGCGATGCGTCCCTCGTTGAAATGGATGCGACCGGCGCGTGCGCCCGTCTCCGCGGCCGTGAGCGTGAGCGTGCCCGTGAGGCGCGCGTTTTCGATAACCTGCACGGCGTCGAAAATGCTGACGACCGAGAGGTCTCCGGCGAAGGTGATGGCGCGCGCGGCGCGCGGCGCGTTCGGCACGGTGGCGGCGGCAGGAGGTACGAGGTCTGGGCGGCGCGCGCGGCGAATGGCTTCGAGGCCGGGCGCGATGTTGATGCGCGGGTCGGCCTGACGGGCTGCGAGGAGCCGTTCCTGCGCGGCGTCGAAGTTGTCGCGCGCGACGTAGAGTTTGACGAGCGCGAGACACTGGCGCGCAGCCTCTTCCGGCTGGTTGTGGGCGCTGGCGACTTCGCGCAAACGCTCGCGCAGTTTGATCACGTGCGGGTTGTGCTTGATGACCTCTTGCAGCCGCGCGATGGCGCGCGCGTGCGACTTGTATTTCAGAAACAACTCGACGTCGAGCAACGCCGTCTCGACCTCTTCGCTGTAATCTGTGTCCGTGTGCGCGTCCTTCATCCTTCTCGCCCGCCGCCGAAACTTTCGCGGAGAAAAGTTTAGCACACTCGCGCGGGGCGCTAGACGCATGGTGCTATATGCGGCGGCGGTGCTGTATTTCAGTCGTCGCCAGACCCCTTTTCGTATAGCCGGAGGACGGTTTTTCACTGTTTATGTACGTCAACGTACGTCTCCCGCGGAGCATCTGTTGTATAGTTCCGCCTGAGGTTGTTTCTCAACTCACTCTTCCCAACTTTCAGCCCTGTTATCCTTAACTTTTTCGTGCGCCCGGTGCGACGCGGCGCGACGCCGTGCAGCGATAAAACGTTTGTTGCACGTAGGAAACGTGGCATGCCGTGTGCAAATAGAAGCACGCAGGTTATCAACCCCCGACAGCTTTAGTCGAAAACGCTCACATGCGCGTGCGCGCGCCGCCCGGAGGGTCGTTTTTGAACGGCATCAACAGTTTGGTGACGCAACTCAGGAGGAATCTAAACGGATGCAAGAAGAGTTGATAATGGTGGACGCGAGCGCGGCAGCGACCGTCCGGCTGCTCAATCATAGCTGGGCGAGTTACTTTCAAAAGAGCTGCGCGCGCCTGAAGTCTATCGGGCAGATTCACCAGACGAACGGCACGCACGCCCTCGTCTCGCGCCTCAAACGCACGCGCCCTTCCACTTATGAACACTCCGTGCGCGTAGCGCGGCTCGCGCGCGTCACCGGCCGCGCCTTCAACTTCAGCGATTCCCGTCTGCAACAACTTTCTTCCACCGCCATGCTGCACGACATCGGCAAGATACTCGTGCCCGAAGTCGTGCTCAATCGCCCGCGCCGCCCGACGCGCATGGAGCAGTTCGTACTGCACCTGCACCCGAGCCTCGGCGCGCTTCTCGCCACCTACTTCAACCTGTCGCCCGAACTGCGCATTCGCACGCAGCATCACCACGAACGCTGGGACGGCAAGGGCTATCCGCACGGCCTCGGCGGCGAAGACATCCCGCTCATGGCGCGCATCGTGCAAGTCGTAGACACCTACGACGCGATGGTGGCGAAGCGACCCTACTCCACCCCGCGCACCCATAACGAAGCCGTCGCCGAACTCGTCGCACACGGCGGCAAACAATTCGACCCCCGCGTCATCGAAGCCTTTCTCGACATGCATCCCGCGCAACGCGACGAAGATGGTTTTTAGTTAAAGACATTTCACCTGAAAAGCAGAGGCCGCTTTCTACTTAAGAAAGCGGCCTCAACTTTTTTAACCGGGGCTTCACACGATTCTTAAAAATCGAGCCTCATCCCGACCCGTATGCTGCGCGGCCGCAGGGTGCGCGTCGGGACGAGGAACGAATCGAGGAAAGACCGGCGTTGCTCCGCGCTCGCCGCGGGGCGGAGCGCGTTGAAGTTGATGAACTCCGCCCCGAAGGTGTAGACGGTTTTATTGAGCAGGTTATCGATCTCGATGTTCGGGCGCAGGCGGAGGCGTTCCGAGAAGCGAAACTCGCGTGTGACGTTGAGGTCGAAGGCGAAGAGGGCAGGGCCGCGTCCGGCGTTGCGCGGGAGGTTGCCCGTGCGGCCGATTGCCGGCAGCGAGAACGCGCCCGCGAGTTCGGGACTCAGAGGTTCGCCGGGGCGACGCGAGCGTATGAGGCGCGGGTCGCCTGTGAAGACGGGGCGGTCGTTGCTCACGTCGTCGAGGTTGCGGTCAACGCCGCCGAGCGAGACGTTGAAGGGCGCACCTGTGGCAAGGCGCAGTATGGTGGCGAAATGCACGCCTCCGAGTCGGCGCGGCGCGGAGAGCGTGCCGGAGAGGACGAAGCGGTGGCGTCGGTCGAGCAAACTCGGGGCGCGCTCGCCGCGAAAGTCGCCGACGGTGAGCGCGCTCGAAGTGTTGACGACGCCGTCGTCTATGAGCCGCGAGAGTGTGTAGGCGGCGCGCAGCGAGAGGTTGAAGCCGCCTTCACGCGCGGCGAAGCGGCGGCGCGCTTCGACGGTCAAGCCGTGGTAGAAGCTGTTTCCGATTGAGGCGAGTTGTTCGATCTGGCCGCGCGAAGGGTCTGGGCGCAAGTCGTTGAGAGCGCCGAGCGCGGCTTCGATGGCACTGCCCGAACTGAAAGTGTTGAGATTGAAGACGGTGACGGGCACGCCGAACTCGACGACGCGGGCGATGGCGTCGGGGTTCGGCGCGCCGTCAGGGGCGAGCGTGAAGCGCACTAGTTCACCGGCCGACTGCGTGTTGTAGAGCGGGCGCGTGCCCGCCGGGTCGCGGAAGTTGGGGAAGTCGCGCGAGAGCAGGTAGGCGGTGAAATCTTTGTAGCCGCGCGGGAGCCGTGGAGCGTTGGCGTTGAACTCGCGCCAGAGATGTATCCCGCGATTGAAAGTGTAGTTCACCTCGACGACGAAGCCGCGCGCGAGTTCGCGCTCGAAGCCGACGTTCATTTGATAGCTTTCGGGAATGCGCAACTTCGGATCGAGGCGGCGCGCGAAGTTCGTCTGGAGCGTGCCGAACTGTTTGACGATGGGCGAATCAATCGTGAGCGCATCGGGGAAACTCAGATTCGCGGCGATGAAGGCACGCCGCTCGGCTGAGGTCATTAACTTGGCGGTCGCAGGGTTGCGCAGTGTGTTCGTATCGAAGAAGACGCGCCGGCCGCCGAGCGTGAAGTCGTCAATGGTTCGTAACAGCACCCGGTTGAAGAACAGACCCGCGCCGGCGCGGATGACCGTCTTGCCGGAACGAAACGGATCGTAGGCGACAGCGGCGCGCGGGGCGAGGTTGTTGCGGTCGCCGAGGATTGACTCGTTCTCGTAGCGCAGACCGTAAGTGACGTTGAGGTTGGGGCGCGCCTGCCATTCGAGTTGAGCGAAGAGTCCGGCGTAGAAGTTCTTCTGTTCCGACTCGTTGTTGAAGCTTTGGCGAAAGCGTTCGGGGGCGTTGGCGAGAAAGTCGCCCGCGCTCGCGAAATCGAACGTGCCGCTTGAGTCCGAGAGGTCTATGAAAGTTGAACGGATGCGTTGCACGTCGCCGCCGAACTTGAACGTGCGCGCGCCGCGAAGAACTGTCAAAGTGTCTTGAACCTGCAAGCGCGTTTCGCGCCGGTCGCTTGCGCCCGTGTTGGACGCGCCCGCGACGAGCGTGCCCGAACGATTCACGTTCTCGCCCGGTGCGAGCGGATCGTCCAGGGTGATGAGGACGACCGGGCGCGCCGTCGTGCGTCCATCCGTTTTGAGCGCGGGGGCGAGGCGCGACACTTGCGCGCGCAGTTGATTGATGAGGCGGGGCGAGATGACGAAGTTGTCCGTGTAAGAGATCGCGTCGGAGTGGCGCGTGCGCCCTTGCAGCGCATCGGCGAGGCGCGAGCCGCCGCCGAACTGGCGCAGGTTTCGGCTGCGCCCGCGTTGGTAGAGAAACGTGCCGTTGTGTGCATCCGTAAAGTTGTGATCGGTGCGCGTCGTGAGGTTCGATGCGCTGAGCGGCGTGTAGACCTCTGCGACGAACGGCGCGAGTTCGGCCGCGCGCGAGGCATCATCGGCGGGCGCGGCCTCCGTGCGACGCCCCGCGAGCGTAGTGGGCGCGGGCAGGGGGAAACGCGGATTGGCGACGACGGGGACGAGCGTGTCTATGACGGTCGAATCGAGAACGATCT
>DASVPS010000034.1:0-4885 GCA_036389555.1 Pyrinomonadaceae bacterium | reverse complement strand
ACAGAGAGCACAGAGGGGGCATAGAGAGTGTTGATCAACACTCTCTATGCCCCCTCTGTGCTCTCTGTGCTCAGTGCTCTATCTGCTCGCGAGCGGCGACCTGCGCAGGACGGGTTGCGAACGCCTGCGGTTGTCGTCCTGTGCGGTGTCGGCGTTGTTGTTGTTGTTCGCGCCGGACGGGTTGTAGATGTAGCTGTCGCGCGCCTGGACGGCGAGGTCGGGGCGCATGACGCGAACCTTGATGCGCCGACGCTGGCCGGGCTGTCCCTGCTGTTTCGGGTAGTAACCGAGACTGTACTGGCGGCGCAGTTCTTCTGCGACGAGCGAGAACGCGCCCTCGATGTCGCGCGTCGTGTCGGCGCGGTAGACGCGCGCGCCCGACAGTCGCGCCATGTCGCGCAGGTATGCGTCGCCGCGTTCGTATTCTTCGCGCGTGCAGCCCGTGCAGTTAGTAGTGCCGCCACCGCCGCCTGTTCCACCGCCACCGCTACCGCCTCCGATGCGGATATTTCCGCCGGAGAGGATGTCCACGAGGATGTCCGTGATGCCGCCCGACCTGCGCCGCGTTCCACCGCCGCCACCGCCGCCGTAGATGCCGCCGCTTTGCGAGGCCGCGCCCGCACCGTAGGTGTCGTACTGAACGGGATAGATGAGCGCGTCGAGTTCTTCCACGTCCCGCGCGTTGGTCTGGTAGCTGGCGCGACGGCTGGAAGTGTCTACGCCGTCGGTGAAGAGCAGGATGGCCTTGCGTCCGTCTATGCGGTTGAAGCGTTGGTTGATGACGAAGTCCACGGCATCGTAGAGTTTCGTGCCTTCGCCGTGGCGCACGCGGCGGATGGCGTCGCGCAGGCGCGCGCGGTCGTTCGTCGCTTCCGAGAGCACACGCACCTCGTCGTCGAAGGAGACGACGAGCACGCGATCTTCGGCACGCAGTTGGTTGACGAAGGAGATGGCGGCGTCTTGAATCTCTGTGAGCCGGTAGCGGGTCGAGCCTGAGGTGTCAATGACGAGCGCGACGGTGAAAGGTTTTTCGACCGTGGCGAAATAGGCGATCTGCTGTTCGACGCCTTCCTCCCAGATGCGAAACTCCCCCTGCCGAATGCTCGGCACGTACTTGCCCGCCCGGTCCATCACGCTCACCGGAATCGTCACGAGCGACGTGTTGACGCGCACGACCTCGTTCTCATCAACTTCGGTCGCATCGACTGCGGGAACATTGCCCGCCGGGCGTTGCCCTGCGTTTGGGTCAATCGCGCCGCCGAGGGTCGGCGCACGGCGCGGCGTGGATGCATCGCGCGTGGGCTGCGTGTCGGTGCGTGGCGCGCTCGACGGCGACGCCCCGCCGGACGAGCCTTGTCCGACGCGACGCGGGCGCGTTTGTGCGTGTGTTAAAGAGACGGAAATTGCGAGCAGGGAGAGGAGTGCGAACGAGGCGGCGAACTTTCTCATGGCCTTTTCAACTCCTTTAGACGAAACCATTATACAGCGACCACGAGGCGCGGACTAACCTTTGATGCGCACGCCGCCCGATAGATGCCCGGAAAATAAGGGATGAGGGATGAGGGATGAGGGATGAAGAAAAGCCGTGAATCGTGAATGGTGAATAGAGAAAACCCGTCTTCTTCTATTTACGATTTACGATTCACGATTCACTTGTCTTCTTTCATCCCTCATCCCTCCGCCCTCATCCCTTTGTTCTATCGCGTTCCAGATGAAGGGGAATGTGCCCCAGGTCTGGGCGCGGTGTTGGGGGCGAAATGCGAAGAGGACGACGCGCCCGCGGCCTAACTTTACCTCTGCGAGCGCGATTTTGCCCGCGATCAGCTTCTCGCCGAGCAGCCAGCCGGAGCGCAGCGCGTCGCTCTCCGCGTAGCGCGCGACGACGCGGACGCGGTCGCCCGCAGCGTCCGTCAATTCGTAGGCCGAACTGTTGACGAAGTAGGCGTCCACGTCGCGCGCGAAGCCGCGTGCGAGCGGGTGCGCGGTGTCAACTGTGAGTCGCAGGATCGAGCCGGGGCTGTAGAATTCCGAACTCAACACGTTTTCGAGCACGTTCCTGAGCGGCAATTTGAAACGCTTGACGGCGAGTTCCGAAGCGGCGTCGAAGCAGATGAGCGTGCCGCCCTCTTCGACGAAGCGGCGCAGATGCTCCACGCCCGCCTCCGTGATGCCGCCCGTGAATTCCGGCGGCGCGGTCTGTCTGCTTCGTCCCTCGATGATCTCACGCTGGCGCATCGAGGGCAGCACGATCACGTCGTGACGTGCGCGCAAATTGCCGGCGCGCACGTCGCGGTCGCGCAGCGTCTGGAACGGCACGTTGAAAGTGTCGAAGACGTAGCGCGTCCATCCCTCGTCCATCGAATTCGTCCAACTCCTGTAGAGCGCGAGTCGCACGGGGCGCGTGAGCGGGTTCTTGATGGGCGAGGTCTTGCCCGCATGCAACATCAGGCCGAGATCGCGGCGCACTTCATTTTCGTCTCTGACGAGAGCCAGGCGTCTTTGAGCGGGCTCGTCATCAATGTGAATTAACGGCGACTCGATGCCCATCTGCATCGGCAGCGTCCAACCGGCTACGTCGTATGGCCGCTCCGCCTCGCCGCTGGCGGTGAGCCGGTTCGGGTAAACCTGACGCTGAAAGAGTGCCAGCACGTTTGCCTGATAAGGCTGCGCGAGAAAGACAAGATAGCTGCCGGCAGGCACAACGCGCTGCGCGGGCGGTCGGCCGGCGACGGGCGTGGAGTGCTCGCGGAGGCGCAGTTCCTTGTCCGTGCGATGAACTTCGACTCCTTGTGCTACGAGTGTCCCGATCAGTTTCGCCACATTTTCAGCGTTGCCTTTGCCAGCCTCAATCAGGTAAGCAAGCGACCTCTCCTCCGTCTTGACGCGCTCCCCGGCCGGAGCTTTTATTTCGGGCGTGGACGGCGGTAAGAACGCAGTTTGCGAATCGGCTGCGGCGCGCCCCAGTTCGTAAAAGTTGCGCAGGTAGCGCTCGCGGTATTTCGCCGCCATCGAGAGCACGGCGCGCGAGGCTGTCAGTTCGATGCGCATGATGTCGCGCGGTCGCCACGTGCCGCCCGGCCAGGGGTCTGGGAAATTGGTCGCGCGTTGGAGCGCCGAGGGCATGCCGCGCGAAGAACTGCGTGCGAGTTGGTCGCGCGTCACTTCGACGGGAGACATCAAACGCGCGCTCGCGGCTTCGCTGAGGATACCGATGGAGTTGTGATAATAGGGCGCGGTGCGAAAGCCGCCGTGCCACCAGGTGTCGTAGAGGGCGTTGGTGATGATGCCCCGCTCGCCTTCGGCCTGTAAGTCGGCGGCGATCTTATGGCCGATGAGGCCGACTTCGCGCAGCAGGAGCGGCGGGATATTCGGATTCGGCGGATCGTAGAAGGGCGGGACGAAGAAACGCGAGCCGTTCATGCCCTGTTGATGTACGTCGTAAACTATTTGCGGAAACCACTCGCGCCAGAAGAGATGCGTGATAAGTTGCGTCTCTTTCAAATTGAGCATGAACCAATCGCGGTTGTTGTCGTGGCCGGCGTAGTGGTGATAAAGCTCCGGCGGTTCCGTGCCTTCGTAGGGCGTGCCGAGAGTTTTGCGATACCAGTTGGCGACGATGTCCACGCCGTCCGGGTTGGCGGCGGGGATGAGCAGGAGGATCGTGTTCTGCAAAATCTCGCGCGTCGCATCGTCTTCGGCCGAGGCCAATTCGTAGGCGAGTTGCATGGACATCTGCGAGGCCACGATCTCGGTCGAGTGGATCGAACAGGAGATGACGACGACGGTTTTGCCCGTCCGCGTCAGGGCATCGCGCTCGGCCTCGCCGGCCACGAGGCGCGGGTCTGCCAGACGGCGTTGGATGTCTTGGTACTTCGCCAGATTGCGTATATTCTCTGGCGCGCTGATGAGAGCGACGACGAGCGGACGCCCCCCGGTCGTCTCGCCGAGAGTGCGCACGCGCACGCGGTCGCTCGCCGCATCGAGGCGCGTGAAGTAATTGACGATCTGACCCCAATCGGCAATCGTGCGCTCGTCGCCGGGTTTGAAGCCGAGCACGGACGCGGGCGACGGCGGCGTGGTGGTGGCGGCACTGTGATTCTCGACGGGCGCGCGGCGTGTTTGGGCTTGAACGGATGAAGCGAAGACGCCGGAGGAGCCGCCGACGACCGAGAGGGCGACGACAAAACTAGAGAGTGCGAGCCTGAGAACGGATCGAGACATGCCTGATTCTCTTTCACCAAAATTATTTGAGACGGAACATGTGCGTGCAGGCGTCGAGTCTAGCACAGAGCCGGGCGCGCCGCGCACCGTCCCCGCGCCGGAGGAAGCGCTCGGCGGCGTCGAGCGTGCGGCCGCGTCCGCGCCGGCACGCGCCACGCTCCTCGCGCGGCTGCATCACTGGTGGATTCTGTTCGTCGCAGGCGCGCTGCTGCTCATCTTCGGGCCGCCGGTGTTGTTGGTGGCTTGGCTCGCAGGCAGGCGCGAGTGGGTGTACCCGATTGCCCTGTGGGGCGGGCGGCAGTGGTTGCGCCTGAGCGGGATGCGCGTCCGCGTGCGCGGGCTGGAACAACTCGACCCGCGACAGACCTACATCTTCACCGCCAACCATCGCTCCTATCTCGACACGGCGACGCTCTTCGCACACCTCGACCGGCGCATCGGGCTGTTCGCCAAAAAAGAGTTGTTGAAAGTGCCCATCCTCGGCGTCGGCATGGGCTTCGTGAATATCATGGCGATTGATCGCTCCAACCGCGAACGCGCCCTCTCGACCGTGCGCGCCGCCACCGAGCGCATCCGCTCCGGCGTCTCCTTCGGCGTCTTCGCAGAGGGCACGCGCGCACGCCCCGGCGAACTCCTGCCGTTCAAGAAGGGAGCTTTCTACATG
>DASVPS010000033.1:0-4883 GCA_036389555.1 Pyrinomonadaceae bacterium | reverse complement strand
GGTCGCGTTGAAGTCCGCGCCGATCTTCTGGAGCGTGGCGGCGATCTGCGTGTTGCGGTCTTTGTTGAAGGTGGGCGTGCCCTTGAACATCATGTGTTCGAGGAGGTGCGTCGAGCCGGTGTAGCCGACGGCCTCGTTGCGCGAGCCGACCTTGTAGAGCACGCACACGGTTGCCACGGGCGCGACCCGATTCTCCACGAGCAACGCCTTCAAATTGTTGGCGAGCCGATACTCGCGTATGCCTTCGCCTTCGGCGACAAAGCTGATTCCGCCGGGGAGTTTCTCTTCCTGCAAACTTCTCTGTTCTCCTTAACTGAATTTAACCGCGTCCCTATGTCCCACGGCCGCATCGCAGACGACCGACGCGCCGCCCCCAACGCACAACTTTCTACACAAAAGAGGGCGTGGCCGACAGTTCGAGCGAGAGCGGAGGCGACCGAGCGCCTGTCGTCTCAAGTGCTGCGCCAGGGATAAGGGGGATGTGGGGGCGCTCGGTATGCTAACAAACTTGTGGGCTGAGTGTGAAACAGGCGCGCCGCTCCACGACCTTCGAGACGAACTTGCTATCTTGTATGTAAAGGATCGTGAGGCTCATCTTGTGGTATCTTGCTCGCGTTCGAGTCTTTGAAAATCAGCGACGGTCATGCGTAGCTCAACCTCAACCTCTGCCGAGTGATGAGCATCGCCGTTCGAGTTGAGAGGTTCACACTCACGGCGACAGTTGAGCACGACAGCATTCTAATCCAAATTAGGATTAGCGGCAAGACTTTTTCATTAGGAGGTAACTTCTAATGGGAAGGGCTGCACGCTTGAGGTCAGCGCGCCTTGCTGAGAAGTTGCGGCATATCCGCAACACGTTTGGTCTCTCGCAGAATGACCTGATTAAGCTGTTAGGGCTTGATGACGTTCTTTATCAGAGCAACATATCCGGCTATGAATCAGGCGAACGCGAGCCGCCCCTACCTATCCTCTTGAAGTACGCGCAAGCGGCGGGCGTCTGCCTCGACGTATTAGCTAACGATAAACTTGATCTGCCCGCCAAACTTCCCGCCAAGCCAAAGCACTCCTCTATCTCTACGAAGAAAGGTAACTCCTGATGGGTACGTACCCGCGTCTCAAGCAAAAACGATTGCCCGAAAAACTGCGAACGATCCGTGATGCGTTCGGCCTCTCTCAGAGTGAAATGCTCAGGCGTTTAGGCGCAGAGGATTTGATTGAGTACAACAGAATTTCGGAGTTTGAATCAGGGAAACGCGAACCGCCTTTGCTGATACTCCTAAAATACGCGCGAGCGGCAAACGTCAGCACAGACGTTTTGATTGATGATGAGTTAAACCTACCTGCCGAGCTGCCAGCCAAGCCAAAGCCTCATTAGATGAGCCAAGTATATTAATGAGCCACCGGCCTGCAAGAGCGCACGGCTGAAAATTGATTTCGCGCTTTGCATTATAAAGTACTTGACGAAATCGCCGGAGAGGCGTATCGTGCCCTTGATGTCTGTCGTCAAACTCACACGCTTGCGTCCGGTCGAAGAAGAGCAGGAGCCGCCCGCCCTGCACGCACGGGCGATGGATAATCTGCGCTTCATACGCGAGACGATGGAGAGCGCGGCGTCGTTCACGGCCGTCTCCGGCTGGGGGCAATGTGCCATCGGCCTGACGGCGCTCGTGGCCGCTGCGCTCGCGGCGCAGCAGACGAAGGCGCGCCTGTGGTTGCTGGTGTGGTTCGTAGAGGCCATCGTCTCGCTCGTCATCTCCGGTTGGACGATGCGGCGCAAGGCGCGCGCGGCCGAGACGCCGCTTCTCTCAAGGCCGGGGCGAAAACTCGCGCTCAACTTCGCGCCGCCCGCCTTCGTCGGCGCACTTCTGACAATCGCGCTGTTTCGCGCCGGACTCGTGAGCGTCATTCCGGCGACGTGGTTGTTGCTCTACGGCGCGGGCGTCGTCACGGGCGGCGCGTTCTCGGTCAAGATCGTGCCCGTGATGGGGTTGTCGTTCATGCTCCTCGGCACCATCGCGCTGTTCAGCCCATCGTCGTGGGGCAACGCCTTTCTCGCGGCGGGCTTCGGGGGCTTGCACCTCATCTTCGGCGTCATCATCGCAAGGAGGCACGGTGGCTAAAGGAAGTACACAGAGAAAAGGGCGCACTACTACTACTACTGCCGCGGCGGCCTCGGCGCGAGGCGGTGAACTGCGCGCGGTCGGCCAGGCGACGACCAGAGGCGAGACCACGGCGTCGGCGACGAGCGCGGCGGAGTTGGATCGTTTGATTCACGAACGCCTGCGGCTCGGCATCGTCAGTGCGCTCGCCGGCAACGCATCGCTCACGTTCAACGAACTGAAAGAGATTTTGAAGACGACTGACGGCAACCTCAGCGTCCACGCGCGCAAACTCGAAGACGCCGCATACATCACCTGCGAGAAGTCTTTCGACGGGCGCACGCCGAAGACAGAGTTTCGCCTGACGGACGCGGGGCGGCGCGCTCTCACGCGCTACCTCGATCACATGGAATCGATCATCCGCACGGCGCGGAAACGTTAAGGAGCAAATTTTTTTGCACGGTGACTTTATGAAACAAAGGGCTTTGCACATCTCGGAAGGCGACGGCCTGCACGTCGCGATCATCATGGACGGCAACGGGCGTTGGGCGCAGGCGCGTGGTCTGGCGCGCACGTTCGGACACCGTGCGGGCGCAGAGGCCGTGCGCCGCGTGGTGGAGGCCGCGCCCCTGTGCGGCATCGGGACGCTCACGCTCTACGCATTCTCGGCGGACAACTGGCGACGGCCGCCGCACGAGGTGTCGCTCCTGATGCGCCTCCTGCGTCGCTACCTGATCGCGGAGACGGAGAAATTAGAAGAGCGCGGCGTGCGCCTGAGCGTCGTCGGGCGTCGCGACCGTTTGATGCCTGCGCTCAGGGCGGCTATCGAGAGGGCGGAAGCGAAAACCGCCGGTGGGCGCGCGCTGCGGCTGCGGGTCGCGGTTGACTACTCGTCGCGCGAGGCGATTTTGCGCGCGGCGAAAGTGTTGAATTCCGAGCGCAGATCGACCAGCATCGTGACGCGCGAAGAGTTCGCGAGTTTGCTCGGCCGCGCGGTGAACGACACGGTGCCCGCGCGCGACGTGGATTTGTTGATTCGCACGGGCGGCGAACAGCGCGTCAGTGATTTCCTGTTGTGGGAGAGCGCCTATGCCGAACTTTATTTCACAGAGCGCATGTGGCCGGATTTCACGGGGGACGATCTGGCGACGGCGGTCGCGGAGTTTCACGGGCGCGAACGGCGTTTCGGTTGCGTGCCGGCTGCCGCCGCAGTAATGAGCGGATGAGAGCCGCAAGGGCGCGCTGGCGGGAAGTTGAAAGCGCCGCTGTCGAAGATGAAGGCGGCGCTCGGACGGATGTTGGAACAAGTCTCGGGCGGCAACGTGTAACGTGCAGCTTGTCTATGGAGTGGGGGCGTGTATGAGCAATCGGACGAAGTTGGGGTTGAACATTCTGGCGGCGGCGTTGTTGTTGGGCGTGCTCGGCGACGCGCTGCTGCGCGAGACGCCGTGGGGCTTGAACGTCTTCCTGTGGGCGGGCGCGCTCGTGGCGGCGATGTTGGTTTTGCACGCACGCTCCGAGAGGCGCGCGAGTTGGCGCGCGGACGGCGGTTGGTTGCTGCTGCCCGTCGCCTTCTTCGCGGCGGCGTTCGCGTGGCGCGATTCGGAGACGCTGAAGTTGCTCGACGGGCTGGCGTTGTTCGTCTCGTTCGCGTTGCTCGCGTGGCGCGCGCGCGGGCGGCAGATACGGCTGGGGGGCTTGGCCGATTACGCTCTGGGGTTGGGGCACGCGGCCTTTGATGTGATGTTCGCGAGCCTGCCGCTCATCGTCAGCGACGTGCAATGGGCGAAGATTCCGCGTCACGGCGCGATGCGCCACGCATGGGCGGCGGCGCGCGGGCTGGTGATCGCCGTGCCGCTCCTGTTCATCTTCGGCGCGCTGTTCATGGCGGCCGACGCCGTTTTCGAGGGCATCATGCGGCAGACGTTCCAATTCGACTCAGGGGCGCTGTTCTCGCACTTCTTCCTGATGCTCCTGTTCGCGTGGATGACGGGCGGTTTCCTGCGCGGCATGACGTTGACCGAAGAGACAACTGCGACGGCCGCCGTGCCGGAGGCCGCGCCCCTCGCCTACACTTCGATCACGGTTGACGAGAGGGAACGGCACGACGCGGCGGCGCGGACGACGACGGGCGCGACGCAGAAGGACGACGCGAACGCACACAGGGAGCCGCCGGGAAGCGTCGTGGTCGAAGGCGGCGCGACGGCCTACGGCAAGAGCGAGGGCGACGACGAAAAGCCGGACGCCAGGGACAGTGAAAAGTCGAATGGCGACGGCGCGAACGCGGAGGGCATGAAAGAGCAGCAGGCGCAGGCGAGCGGCGCGTCGCCGGTTGCGTCGGAAGCGGCGGCGCAGGGGTTTTCGCTCGGCGCGGTCGAAGTGGGCGTCGTGCTCGGATTGCTGAACGTCCTGTTCGCGTGCTTCGTCGCAGTGCAGTTTCGCTACTTCTTCGGCGGTGCGGCGCGCGTCATGGCAATCACCGAGTTGACCTATTCGGAATACGCGCGGCGCGGCTTCTTCGAGTTGACGTGGGTGGCGGGCTTAGTGTTGCCGCTCTTGCTCGGCGCGCACGCGCTGCTCAGAAAAAAGAGTCCCGCGGCCGTGCGAATTTTTCGCCCGCTGGCCGGGGCGCAGGTGGCGCTGCTGTTCGTCATCATGGCTTCGGCCATCGCGCGCATGCGGCTTTACCAGAGCGCCTATGGTCTGACGGAACTGCGTCTCTACACGACCGCCTTCATGCTCTGGCTCGGACTCGTCTTCGTGTGGTTCGCGTGGACGGTGCTC
>DASVPS010000032.1:0-9130 GCA_036389555.1 Pyrinomonadaceae bacterium | reverse complement strand
GGAGCGCGGGTTATGTCCGATGCAGATCATCGGAGCCGCGATGCGGAAACTGGTGCATATCGCTTACGGAGTCTTGAAGAGTGGGAGGCCGTTCGATCCGTCAATGGTAAAAACTGCTTGACTTCTAAGACGGTATCTAACACATATTGTGCCGCACCATGCGGCCTGACCGCGTAATAGAGCGCTGGGAGATGCGCGGTGGGGACTGCTTCGTGATGGAGATGCCAAAGGCCGAATGTTCCGCCTTGACACGACCGAAGGCGCGTACCGGGTTCGCCGCGCCTGTCATCGGACAGCTTAACAAATCAACGCCAATTCACGGCAATATTTATCAAGGCCGCGTGCATCTGCGCCGTCGCAGGAATGAGAGGCATCGGAGTTGAATGTGGGCGCGCGAGTCGCGGGTTTGTGCGTTATGAGGTGTAGACCGGGCGCATGATTGTTGAATATAATCTCAGGCATCCCCGCACAGTTGTAAGTAACGCATGGGCGTGTCGGTCATCTCCAAGTTTAAGGACGGAAGGGTGAGCATGATTTTATTCAAACGGAAACTTTTGTTGGTAACTGTCGCCGCGTGTCTGTTGGTGATGTGTGCGTCGGCGGCGCGCGCGTTTCAGGAAAAGTCTGAGAAGAAGAAGAAAGGGATGCCCGCGGGGACGCCGGTGTTGTGGCAAGAGCCGCAGGACATCGCTTCGCGCAATCTGTTTTTGGGGTCGGGCGGCGCGCGCATGAGGCCGAACGTGAGGCGGCTGACCTTCATCAAGGAGGAGAAGGGCGGCTGGTCGAAGAAGTACCGCGTGAGGGATGCGGCGGGGCGCGTGTGGGTGGCGAAGATCGGCAAGGAGGCGCAGTCGGAGACGGCCTCCACGCGGCTGCTGTGGGCGGCCGGGTACATGACGGAGATCACGTATCTCGTCCCGCGCGTACGCATCCCCGGCAAGGGCGTGTTTGAGAACGTGAGGTTCGAGGCGCGCCCCGCGGGCGTCGAGCGCGAGGGCGCGTGGGAATGGGAGCAGAACCCGTTTGTAGGCACGCGGGAGTTGCAGGGGTTGAAGGTGTTGATGGTGCTCTTGAACAACTGGGACACGAAGGACGAAAACAACGTCCTCCTTGCTGTGCCCAGCGGGAACGGCACGGAACTTCGCTATGCCATCAGCGACCTCGGCGCGACGCTCGGCGATACGGGCAAGTGGCCGCTGCTGTGGCGCTTCACGCGCAGCCGCAACGACCCGCGCGGCTTCCGCGGCGACAAACTCATTGACGAGATCAAAGAGGACGGGCGGGTGGATTTCGAGTTCTCCGGCAAGAAGCGCGGCATGTTCAACGACATCACGGTCGAGCAGGCGCAATGGATCGGCCAACTGCTCTCGCGCCTGAGCGACCGGCAGATCGCGGACGCCTTCCGCGCCGCCAACTACCGTCCCGCGGAGGTGCGCACGCTCTCGCGCGCGGTGCGCGCACGCATCAACGAACTGGCGAATCTCAGGCGTGGAGGCCAGGTCTCGCAGAAGTCTGTCGAACGATAATCATGAACGAGGCCGCGGCCGAAGAACCCTGAGCGGCTTTGGAGAATTATTGATCGGGAGAAGAAAACTGTAGGGGCGACGAACCAAGTTCGTCGCCCCTACAATTTTGCCCGGCGTCCGGTGCGCCTTTCGAGCCCGCTTTAGCGGATCGGTGAGACGGCCGCACCGGAACTGTTCAGAGTCTTTGTTTTCTTCTGCTGCCGCCGTTGATTAGTCAGGACTCCTGCGTCCACGGTCTCGCCGGTGCGCGAGATGACCTGGAAGTGCAACTCGTCGCCCGCCACTTCGAGCAGCATAAAGGACATGTCCGTATCGAACGCCTTCTCCGTCAAAGGCGATCCCTTTTTCACGTCGCCCGGCCTGAGTTTGCCGCCCGCGCCGGAGATGAAATAGTAGATGCCCTTCTGCGGTTTGACGCGCTCGTAGAAGTGTTCGTGGCCGGCGAAGACGGCGTTGACGCCGTACTTCAAAAAGATCGGCTCGACCACTTCGCGCAAGTCCGAAGACGAGCCGTGCTTGCCGCCCGACGAATAGGGCGGGTGGTGCATGAAGATGACCTTCCACTCGGAGGTGTCCTTCGCCAACTCTTCATCCAACCATTTCAACTGCCGCTTGTCCATGTAGTTGCTGTTCAGCGAGTAGAAGGCCATGTTGCCCTTCGTGAAGCGGTAAAACTCCTCGCCGTTCATGTTGAAGAAATCGTAGAAGCGCTGGTTCGACTCGTCGTGGTTGCCGAGCGTGGCGTAGAACTTCACCTTGTTGTCGAGCAGTTGCTTGTAGATGTTCTCGAACTTCCCCTTGAAGTCCTCGGGCTTCTCGCCGCCGTACATGTTGTCGCCCATCATCAGGACAAACTCGTAGGGGAAGGCTTGCCGGTAGCGAGTCATCACGTTCGCCAACTCCTGCTGTTGCTCCGTGCCCGTCCCCGTGTCGCCGATGACGAGGAAACGCACCGAGCCGTCCTTCAAGGGCAAGGTGAGTTTGAAAGGCGCAACGGGCGCGGCCGCAGCCGCCGTCGCCACCCTGTCGCCCGTCGCCCGCGCGGGAGCAGCTTTTTGCGCGAGCGCGTTTCCGACGAGGCCGCCGAAGACGAGCGCAGCTAATATCAACATCGAAGTAATAGTACGTTTCATGATCTTCCCTTCCCGCGCGCTTTAGGCAGCGCGTCGAGCATATAATCAACGATCAGATCGTTTTCGCGATC
This sequence comes from Pyrinomonadaceae bacterium, assembly GCA_036389555.1. Classification (GTDB taxonomy): domain Bacteria; phylum Acidobacteriota; class Blastocatellia; order Pyrinomonadales; family Pyrinomonadaceae; genus JAIVJZ01. The sequence continues at coordinate 6,400 of DASVPS010000032.1, read as the reverse complement.
AACGAGCAGCAAGTTGCGGCTGACGAAGCGATACCTCAACTGCTTCGGCAGTTGCGGGAGTTTCAAGAGCAGCGTGGGCGGCATCTCGACCAACTCTTTCGTCTCCGGGTAAGTGTAGTTGACCCGCAGCGGGACGCCCTTTGTGTCCGCCTCCAACACCGTCTCGCGCAGCTCTTTTCGCTCCCTCCCCTTGAACTCCCCGTTGATCGTCGCGCGGATGTAGGCAGTGATGTCCGGCGTGAACAACTCGCCGGGCTTCGCCCCGGCACGTGCCTCGCGCACGCGCTTCTCAAACTCGGTCTTGTGCGCCTGTATCTGTTCGGGCGTGCTCTCCTTCGAGAGCTTCGGCATCTTATCTTCTATCGACTCGCGCAGCTTGGAATAGTCCTTCACGCGCTCCTGAAACGCGACGACCATCTCCCTCTCTTTGACCGACAGACCGGCGAGCGGGTCGGCCTGATGCGGTGCGGGAGTTTGCTGTGCGATTGATGGGATTGGCGCAAACGCGAGGCCGTATACGACCAACACGCCTGCCGCGAAACGAGTCATCCTGTTCATTTTGTGTTTCATTTGTCATTAAATAAAAGCAAACACGATGCCAGTCGAGCGTCTCACCCGGCTTCTGTTTCCTCTCTCTGTTTAGGCTTAAGGAATACAGGTAGTTACGATTGTGAGGAGCGTGCGCGTGTTGCCTGCGCACGCCGCGCGACGCGGGAAGAGGCATTTAGAGGTGAGACACCGTATGCCTTATTTGTCCGATGTTGATACAAGAGCCGACGCAGGTTGCCGTTAAAATTTACGACCCGCCGAACGCCCCCGGCAGGTGTTCGCGGATGAAGGATGCGGCCTGTCGCAGGGCGACGCGCGCTTCGGGCACGAAGCCGTCGAGCATCTGCCAGCCGTGCGGCAGGTCTTCGTAAATTTCCAGACGGCTCGCACCGCCCGCCGCAACTATTTTTTCATGCACGCCGCGCGCGTCGTCCAACAATATCTCGGTCGAACCCACTTGCAGGAGGAGCGGCGGCAAGTCTCGTAGGTCGGCGTGCGCGGGCGAGGCGTAAGGGTCGCGCGGCGAAGCGCCCGCGGGCAGATAGGCGGCGGCGAACTCCTCTATATTCTCCGTCCGGAACATCGCGCAGCGGCCATCGTTGGCGCGGACGCTCGCGCCCGTGCCCGCGAGGTCAGTCCAGGGTGAGAAGCACACGGCGCACGCGGGCAGCGCGAGTCCCGCATCGCGCACGCGCAGCAGACAACTGAGCACGAGACCGCCCCCGGCCGAATCCCCTGCAACGCAGATCGCGCTCGCGGGCGTGCCCCCGGCGAGCAACCAGCGGTAGGCACTGACGGCGTCGTTGAGCGCGGCCGGGTAAGGATGTTCGGGCGCGAGACGGTAGTTGAGACTGAAGACGCGCCGGGCGCTGAGCCGTGCGAGGGCGGCCGTGACGGGGCGTTGCGTGGCGGGGGAGCCGGAGACGAAGCCGCCCCCGTGGAAGTAGAAGATTACGCCGCCGCCCGCTTCTCCCGCGCGCGCCAGTTCAAGCCACTCGCCGCGTATGCCCGCTTCGTTGACGGGTCGCACGTGCAAGCCGCGCGTGCGCAGCCATTGATACGGCCACGGCGCGCCGAAGATGAGACGCGCCCGCCGCGCCAACGCACGCGCGTTCTTGCCCCAGCGCCGCCGCCGTATGAACAGGCGTATGGTCGCGCTCACGCTGCGTGCCTGCCAACTCGGACTCGTCAAACGGTTCGCCACACCGGGCGGGTCGGGGAATTCTTTCTCCATATAAAATTCTGTACGTCCCTTCCACGCAATCGGACGCGGAAATTTTTATCATCCTCTGGCGCGCGCCGCCGGATGCGTCTACAATGCCGTGCATTACTGCCACGGCCAACGCACATTCTCGTCAACGCATTTAGCACGGACGCGCGCCGGACGATTGGGACACACGCCCGCCGCGCCGCCTTCAACCCTACATCGTGCCAGGAGGCTCTATGAACTCGATCAAATCCATCTCCGCCCGCGTCGCGCTCGTCGCCTGCCTGCTCGTAGTCGGCTTCCCTTGCCCGGCGGCGGCGCAGGAGAAGTTCGACGTGCGCGCCAGTTACCAGAAGCGCGAGTTTCGCATCCCCATGCGCGACGGCGTGAAGTTGTTTACGTCCGTCTATCTGCCCAAAGACACTTCGCGCACCTATCCCATCATGTTCCTCCGCACGCCCTACACCGTCTCGCCTTACGGCGAAGACAAGTACAAGGAGAATCTCGGCCCCTCCACACATTTCATGCGCGACGGTTACATCTTCGTCTATCAGGACGTGCGCGGGAAGTTTCTGTCCGAGGGCGAGTACGTCAACGTGCGCCCGCACAAGCCGCAGAAGACGGGCGCGACCGACATAGATGAGAGCACGGACACCTACGACACCATCGAGTGGCTCGTTAAAAATATCCCGAACCACAACGGGCGCGTCGGCATGTGGGGCATATCCTACCCCGGCTTCTACACTTCGATGGGGCTGCTCGGCGCGCACCCCGCGCTCAAGGCGGCCTCGCCGCAAGCGCCCATCGCAGACTGGTTCATCGGCGATGATTGGCACCATAACGGCACGCTCTTTCTCGTGCATACGCTTGGCTTCTTCTCGTCATTCGGCCTGCCCCGGCCACAGCCGACAACCGAATGGGCGACGCCCATTTTCAAACCCACTACGCCCGACGGCTACAAGCTCCTACTCGAAATGGGCGCGCTCCCGAACGCTAACGAGAAGTTTTACAAGGGTCAGATCGCCTTCTGGAACGAGATGATGGCGCACCCGAATTACGATGATTACTGGAAGGCGCGCAACGTCCCGCAGCACCTGCACAACATCCGCCCTGCCGTGATGACCGTCGGCGGCTGGTTCGACGCCGAAGACCTCTACGGCGCGCTCAAAACTTACGAGGCCATCGAGCGCAAAAACCCCGGCATCTCGAACACGCTCGTGATGGGGCCGTGGCTGCACGGCGGCTGGGCGGGCATGGAAGGCGACACGCTCGGCGACATCAACTTCGGCGAGAAGACCGGCGTTTTTTATCGTGAGAAGATCGAGTTCCCGTTCTTCCAGTGTGTGCTAAAGGACAAGTGCGACGACCGTCTGCCGGAGGCTTACGTCTTCGAGACCGGATCGAACCGCTGGCGCAAGTTCGATAGTTGGCCGCCGAAGCAGGCACGGCAAACCGATCTTTACTTCAACGCCAACGGACGCCTCTCCTTCACCGCCCCGGCCGTGGCCGCGGCGCGCGCCTTTGACGAATACTTGAGCGACCCGTGGCGTCCGGTGCCGCACATCAACCGCATCTCCACCGGCATGACGGGCGACTACATGATTCAGGATCAGCGTTTCGCCTCGCGCCGCCCCGATGTGTTGGTCTATCAAACCGAGCCGCTCGCCAAAGACATCACGCTCGCCGGCCCCATCACCGCGAGCCTCACCGTCTCGACCACGGGCACGGATTCCGATTTCGTCATCAAACTCATAGACGTGTTCCCGGACAACACGCCCGACCCCGACCCGAACCCGAAGGGGTTGCGCATGGGCGGCTACCAGATGCTCGTGCGCGGCGAGCCGATGCGCGCGCGCTTCCGCAACAGTTGGGAGCGGCCGGAAGCGCTAGTGCCGAACCAGCCGACTAAAGTCGAGTTTGTGATGCCGGACACGAGCCACACCTTCCGCAAAGGCCACCGCATCATGGTGCAGGTTCAGAGCAGTTGGTTTCCGCTCGTTGACCGCAACCCGCAGAAGTTCATCAACATCTATCAGGCGCGCGACTCAGACTTCCAAAAGGCCACACAGCGCGTCTACCGCGCCGGGCGCACAGCTTCACATTTGAAGCTGACCGTGATTCCCTAGCAGTACAGGGATGAGGGCGGAGGGCGGAGGGATGAACGAAATCATTCACCTGCTTGCAAGGTTTCAGGAAGCTGTTTGGACGAGTCCCGACAGGGACGATTGCTAATAGCCCAGCCATTGATGGCTGGGAATAGTCAACGTGTTTTTCACCTGAAGTCCCGGAGGGACGATTGAATAGCACATTCAATCGTCCCTCCGGGACTCACTCATTATCTTTTGAACTTATCTCCCAGCGATAAATCGCTGGGCTATTATCAAATGTCCCTTCGGGACAAGAACAAGTTTACTGTTCAAACAGCTTCTTCATTCATCCCTCATCCCTCATCCCTCATCCCTTCTTCCGTCACCACGGCACGCACACGCAGTTGCGGCAGTTCGGCAGCAGCCGGTAGAGGACTTCGTAGGCGAGCGTGTAGGCTTCGGGCGCGCGCAACAGCGTGTCGTCACGCACGGACTGCGCCCCGACCAACTGCGCGACGCGCGGGGCGACGCGCACGTACCAATACTTATTCGCGCAAAAAGAGTTTCCGCCCTCGTCGCGCACGGCCGCCAGTTCAATCTGCAACTGGCCGAGCGCAGGCTCTCGCTCCAAAAGCATCTCCCAGGTGATGACGGGCGCGAGATAACTTACTGCCCCCGCGGAAGCTGTACGCGGCGCGGCGTGATCTGGTCGCGCGCCGGAACCGTTGGAGTTTCCCCCCGCCCCGCCGCTGTCGTCTCCCCGGCCGCGGAGGGGGCTTCCGACTTTTTTACGCCGTCCGCATCGACAGCCGCCACACCTCCCTTCCTCCGCTCGTGCAGCACGCGCGAACTGTAAACCTCTATTTCGTGCTGGCTCAGTTCTTCCACCTGATTGACGAAGGCCGAGAAGGCCGTCGCATGGTTTTCATAATGGCGGTAGTGGCCGCTCAGTTGCAGGAATCGCCAGCCCTCTGTTTGCAGGCGCTCAAGGCTCTGCTCCGCGTCGCGCCAACTCTGCCCGTAGTTGAACAGGTGCTCGACGACGACGCTGCCCGAGACGACGAGCGCCAACAGGATCGTCAGGTAACGCATCGGCGCAGCCCAGGTGCCGAGGCGCGCCTCATCGAAGCCGACGCTGACGAGCATCAGGATGATGAGACATCCGAGCGCCGTTGCCAGGCGCAGGATTTGATATTTTCTGAGCGTGCGCTGCAACTCGTAATCCAGACGCAAGACCTGTTGCAGCCAGCGCGAGCGCACATAGCCCTTCTGTAAATTCGACAGGCTCAAATCCTTCGACTCGATGAGCGCGCCCAAATCTTCGCTGAGCCACGCGCGATAGCCCGCGCCCCGATACCTTGCCGGTAAGGCCATAGAAAAACTCCTCTGATGGGTTAAATAGAATTCTCCGCCGCGAAACTCCCTGCGCGCATCCACACACGTATGCACGCGCGCCGGAGTCCGTTAATTGCGAACCACGTCTTCCGTCTCAAATTGAGAGGGAGAGCATAGCCAAGAAAAGCCCGTGGGTAAAGACGGAGGGGGAAAAGGGCGCGAGCGGGCAACCTTCGCGCCCGATCCGCACATCCTTTCGTGCTAGCATGCTACTCTCCCGCTTGCCAAAGCGTGTCTCTGTTTGGTAAACGTCCGCAGAAGAATTCGTTCAGTTGTCCACAGTCTCCGGGAGGGATTATGAAGAAGAGTAACTTAGGCGCGGCGACGCTCGCCGTCGTCCTCACCTTGAGTTTGAGCGCGGCGGTGCTGGCCGACACGATCCGCCTGCGCGACGGCTCGGTCGTGCGCGGGCAGATCATCGCATATAAAGACCAGCAGTTCACCGTGCTCATCGGCGCGGGCGCGCGCGGGCGGCGCAGCCGCATGACGATCTACTCGGAAGACATCGAATCCATCGAATTCGACACGACCGACGCGGTTGCCGGAAACGTGGGCGCAGGCAATAGTAGCGACGACGCGAACGATGATCGGGTCACGAATACCCCCCCGCCCGTCTCGCGTAATAACCCGCCCGTCAACACGCGCCCGCAGCCGGACACGACCCCGATTGATCGCTCCGACAATACGGCAGGCACGACGACGACGAACGCCGCCCCGGTCTTCTTCCCCATACGCCTGCGCGTGCGCGCCGACAACGCCTCGAACGGCTGGAACGATAGCGGCCTGATGGTGCGCGCCGGTCAACGCCTGCGCATCACGGCGACGGGTCGCGTCTCGCTCGGCGGCGGCCAGATGTCCACGCCGACGGGGCTGCCGCGTCTCGCGGATCGCGACAAGCTCATGCGCAACGAACCGACCGGCGCGCTGATCGCCGTCATTGGCGACGACAACGACGATTTCATCTTCGTCGGTTCAAGCCGCGAATTCACGGCGCAGCGCGACGGCCGACTCTTCCTCGGCGTCAACGAAGGCAACCTCGGCGACAACTCCGGCACGTACGACGTGACGGTCGAGGCCGAAGCCATTACGGGTTCCTCCCGCCCCTGACCGCCACGATTTCGGGTGCGTCCCGGCGCGAGATGCCGCCGCCGCGAGGGCGTTA
>DASVPS010000031.1:0-3913 GCA_036389555.1 Pyrinomonadaceae bacterium | reverse complement strand
TTGCGCTCACGTGCGGCGCGCAGTTACGAAGCGCTTGATGAGGCGGTCACTGAAGCGTTGTCAAAGATCACGGTCGAGAACGCGCAAGCATGGTTCAAGCATTGCGGCTATCGTGTCTCACACAAATGAAATCTGCTCTAGCGATGTCTTCTATGTCAGTAGCGCCGGGTGGCTTGATCGTCGGCCGCACCCGATTACAATGCGCTCTCGCGCCTGTTACTTGGCCTTGCGGCTCTTCTTCGCCTGTCGCTCTTTGAAGACGCGCTCGCCCCCCGGTTCGCCGTGCTTGACGCCCGTGGGGATGGCGGCCGGGAGCGAGGGCGAGTTGGAGCGCGGGGTGGCGGCGTCGCTGCCGGTTTGCTGTGAGGATTCGTCTGCGAAGAACTTGTTGGCGTCTTTGCGCTTGCCGCGCAGGGCGGGCGTGTTCGACTCCGCCTCTTCCTGTTTGACGGGGCTGTTGCTGCGCTCGTCGCCCATCTGCTGACCGCGCCGGTTGGCGGCGATGCCCGCCTTGCTCTGTGCCTTCTTGTTCGCCATCGTTCGCTCCCTGTGAATTGTGAAAGAAGGGAAAGGATGAAGAGATTGATTCATTGATTCAACGGTTCATTGAATCAATGAAGAAATGATTCAATGAATCAATCTCTTCATCCCGTAGTTTGTTAAGACTCGCGCACGCGCAGGGCTTCGGGTTGCGTTTGCGTGGTCGCTTGATTGCGTGCGCCCGCGTCCATGCCGGGCGGCGGCGGGGGCGGGTTGGCGACGAGTTTTTCGAGCGCCGCGTCCAACACCTCGCTGATGCGCGAGACGAGTACGATCTCCAACTCCTGCTGCACCTCCGCGGGGATGTCCGTGAGGTCTGCCTCGTTGCGCGAGGGCAGGATGATGCGCCTGATCCCTGCGCGGTGCGCGGCGAGCACCTTCTCCTTGATGCCGCCGACGGGGAAGACGAGGCCGGAGAGCGTGATCTCGCCCGTCATCGAAGTGTTGTGGCTGACGCGCCGCCCGGTCATCAGCGACGCGAGCGCGGCCGTGATGGCGACGCCCGCCGAAGGGCCGTCCTTCGGGATCGCGCCCGCCGGGACGTGCAGGTGTACGCCGTAGGATTTGAACATCTCCGGCGGGATACCGAACTCCGCCGCGTGTGACCAGAGGTAGGAGCGCGCGGCGCGTGCAGACTCCTGCATCACTTCGCCGAGTTGCCCGGTGATGGTCAAGCCCTGTCCGCCGGGCAAAAGCGTCGCTTCGATAAAGAGGATTTGGCCGCCCATCTCCGTCCAGGCCATCCCCGTCGCCACGCCCGCGGGCAGTTCCTTGCGTGCCTCTTCCGGGTAGAAACGCGGCGCGCCCAGAAATTCCTTGATGTCGCCCGCATCGACGCGCACTTCCGTCGCCTCTGCCTGCGCGATCCGAAGCGCGGCCTTGCGCGCGACCGAGCCGATGGAGCGTTCGAGTTGGCGCACGCCGGCCTCGCGCGTGTAGCGCGTCGCGATGAGCAGGATGGCCTCGTTCGTAATCGAGAATTGTTCGGGGCGCAGACCGTTTTCGCCCACCTGTCGCGGCACGAGATATTGCAGCGCGATGTGCAGCTTCTCCTGATCGCTGTAGCCCGCGAGCGAGATGATCTCCATGCGGTCGCGCAGAGGGGGCGGGATGGGGCCGAGTTGATTGGCCGTCGCGATGAAGAAGACCTTCGAGAGATCGAAGGGCAGGTCTAGATAGTGATCGCGGAACGTGTTGTTCTGCTGCGGGTCGAGAATCTCAAGCAGCGCGCTCGCCGGGTCGCCGCGAAAGTCCGCGCCGAGTTTGTCGATCTCGTCGAGCATCAGGACGGGGTTGTTCACCGCCGCGCGTCGCAGAGACTGGATGATGCGGCCGGGCATCGCGCCGATGTAGGTGCGACGGTGGCCGCGCAATTCCGCCTCGTCGCGCATGCCGCCTAAGGAGAGGCGTTCAAACTCGCGGCCGAGCGCACGCGCGATAGAACGACCTAAGCTGGTTTTGCCGACGCCGGGAGGGCCTACGAAACAAAGTATCGGACTCTTCGAGTCGGGGCGCAGTTTGACGACGGCGAGGAATTCCAGAATGCGTTCCTTGATGTCTTCCAGCCCGTAGTGATCCGCGTCGAGCACGCGACGCGCCTCCGCTAGATCGAGCCGGTCTTCGGAAGTCTTGCGCCAGGGGAGTTCGAGCACGTATTCCAGATAGGAGCGGATGACGTGATAGTCGGGCGCGGCGGCGGGCAGGCGTTCCATGCGCTTGAGTTCGCGTTCGGCCTCGGTGCGCACCTCGTCGGGCAAATCGGCCTCGGCCAGACGCTCGCGCATCAAGGCGGCCTCCGCGCCCTCGCCGTCCTCGTCGCCGAGTTCCTTCTGGATCGCCTTCATCTGCTGGCGCAACACATAATCGCGCTGCGCCTTGTCCATCTCGGTCTGCGCCTCGGTCGCGATCTTCGAGGTCAACTGCATGATCTCTACTTCGCGCGCGAGCCGCGCGTGGGCGAGGCGCAGCAACTCGTCGGTCGTCTCGGCTTCGAGCATTCCCTGTTCGTATTCCACGCCGAGGTTGAGCACGGAGGCGAGGAAGTAGGCGATCTGCGTCGGCTCCTGCGCGCCGAGCACGGCGGCACGCACTTCGGGCGGCACTTGCGGTAGGATCGCCAGCGCACGCTCGATGAGGACGCGCACGTTGCGCTGCAAGGCTTCGACCTCCTGCTGATCCTCCGTTCTCAAGGGCGGCAACACCGCGACGCGCGCGCGCAAATACGGATCGGTTTGCGTCCATTCCAGAACGCGCACGCGCTCCGTACCCTGCACGATGATCTGCAAAGCGTCCTCGCCGCGAAACATGCGCTTGACCATGACAAGCGTGCCCACATTGTAAATCTCTTCGGGCGTCGCTTCCGCGTCCGTGCCTTTGCCCGGCCTGACGCTCAGGCAGGCCAGCAGTTTCTCCGGCCCCGCCAGCGCAGACTCGACCGCCGCCACCGAACGCGGCCGACCCGCCGCCAGCGGCACGACCGTGCCGGGAAACAAAGTCGTATTCTGCAAAGGCAGCACGGCGATCTCGAAAGGTTCGCCGGGCGTTTGCGGCGTAGCTTCCGTGCCCGCCGCCGTAGTTATATTTTCAGCCATAATGATTAGTCCGTTGTCCGTCGTCCGTGCTCAGTTGTGCATGTCCGTCTTTAGTAACTTGTGTGATGAACACAAACGACGGACAACTGAGCACGTGCGACGGACAGTTCCTCTATTCACATTCCTCCGGGCTACGCAGGCGAAGCAACAACAACCCGTCCTGATAGTCGCTCTCGATGCGCGCCCCTTCAATCGGGCAGGGGAAGCGCAGCGTCTTCTCAAAGCGGCTGTAGGAAATTTCCACCTGATGATATGAGATCGTCTCGCTGCAAGAGGTGTCGCGGCGCGTGCCTTCGATGACGAGCACCGGCCCGGCAATCGTGATGTCCAACTCATCCGGGCTGACGCCCGCCAGATCAACTTTGACGAGCCACCCGTCGCGCGTGCGATACACGTCGGCCGGAGGCGACCAGTGCCGTTCGCACGGACGCCCCGGCTTCGTCACCGGCATGAAACGCAAATAACGCTCGATTGATTTTGCCATACTGAAAAGTGATGAGTGATGAGTGATGGGTGATGAGTTAAAGAGGAATGTTTTTACTCATTACTCATTACTCATCACCCATCACTTGTTAGCCGAATATTCTGTTCCAGAACGAAGAGCCGCTGGAGATTTCTTCGAGGGCTTCGGCCAGTTCGCGGTCGTCGTTGGTCTCTAAGGCAACGTCTGCCATCGAGATGATGCCGCGCAGCGTCCTGTCCTGATCCACGATGGGGATGCGGCGCACCTGCTTGTCGCCCATCTTGCGGATGGCCTCGATCACGCGGTCGTTCGGGTGCGC
>DASVPS010000030.1:0-15329 GCA_036389555.1 Pyrinomonadaceae bacterium | reverse complement strand
GCAGCGCCGCCGCCGCCAACACGGCCAATGGCAACGGCGACGGCGACAACGGCAACCGTACTGCGACCACCGCCGCCGCCGTCGTTGATTCTCCCCCGGACGACGTTGCAGAGAAGGATTTCATCTCTTCGGGCAGCGGCGACGCCTTCAATCTGGCGACGCTCAAGGAGATGTCCATCTCGAAGCTGACGCAGATCGCCAAAGACATGGACGTGCCCGGCGCGACCGGCATGCGTAAGCAGGAGTTGATCTTCAAAGTTCTCGCGGCGCAGACCGAAAAGAGCGGCCTCATCTTCTCCGAAGGCGTCCTGGAAACCCTGCCCGACGGCTTCGGCTTCCTGCGCGCCCCCGAATACAACTATCTGCCCGGCCCCGACGACATCTACGTCTCGCCCTCGCAGATACGCAAATTCGACCTGCGCACGGGCGACACCGTCTCCGGCCAGATTCGCCCGCCGAAAGAGGGCGAGCGTTACTTCGCGCTCATCAAGGTCGAGGCCATCAACTTCGAGGCTCCCGGCGAGACGCGCGACAAAGTCTTCTTCGACAATTTGACGCCGCTCTACCCGGACGAGCGCCTGATGTTGGAGACCGAGAACGACATCCTCGCCGCGCGCGTCATCGATCTCGTCACGCCTATCGGCAAGGGGCAGCGCGGCCTCATCGTCGCGCCGCCGCGCACGGGTAAGACGATGATGCTCCAGACCATCGCCAACTCGATCTCGAAGAACCACCCGGAAGTCTCGCTCATCGTGCTCCTCATTGACGAGCGCCCGGAAGAAGTCACGGACATGCAGCGTTCGGTTAACGGCGAAGTCATCTCTTCGACCTTCGACGAACCGCCGACGCGCCACGTGCAGGTCGCCGACATGGTGATCGAGAAGGCCAAGCGACTCGTCGAGCACAAGCGCGACGTGGTCATCCTGCTCGACTCACTCACCCGCCTCGCGCGCGCGCACAACGCCGTCGTCCCGCCTTCGGGCAAGATTCTCTCCGGCGGTATTGACGCCAACGCCTTGCAGCGCCCGAAGCGTTTCTTCGGCGCGGCGCGCAACATCGAAGAGGGCGGGAGTCTGACGATCATCGCCACCGCACTGATCGACACCGGCTCGCGCATGGACGACGTGATCTTTGAAGAGTTTAAGGGCACGGGCAACTGCGAAATTCATCTCGACCGCCGCCTCGTAGACAAGCGCCTGTTCCCGGCCATCGACATCCAGCGCTCGGGCACGCGCAAAGAGGAACTCCTCATCAGCAAGGAAGACCTCGCGCGCATCTGGGTGATGCGCCGCGTCCTGAATCCGCTGTCGCCCGTCGAGCAGATGGAAGTCGTGTTGGAGCGACTCGGCAAGACCAAGTCGAACGCCGAATTCCTCGCCTCGATGCAGAGCTAGAAAAGACATAAATCGTGAATCGTAAATCGTGAATAGAAAGAGTTAATTCCTTCTATTCACGATTTACGATTCACGATTTACTTTCTTCCGGCTTGTCACTTACGACGGCTGTTGCGTAAAATGGCCTTCTAAGCTTTGCAGTTCAGACTGTCGGGATGCTCCTCCGGGCGGGAGGGGTGTCGGGTGAAGGGTGTTGCGCGTCGCGATCTTATCGTCGGAGGCTGTGCCGTTCGCTAAAACGGGGGGCTTGGGCGACGTGGCGGGCGCGCTGCCGAAAGCTCTCATCGGCACGGGCGAGGTGGACGCGAGTCTCATCCTCCCGCTCTACGAGCAGACGGATCGCGGCCTGCTGCGCGAGTTGCTCTTTGATAATCTGGAAGTCGAATGGACGGGCGGCAATCGCCACGTCCGCGTGTTCCTGAGCGAAGAGGCCATCGGCGCACCCGTCTTTCTCATAGACGCGCCGGAATACTTCGCACGCCCGAACGTCTATGGCTACGGCGACGACCACATTCGCTACGCCTTCTTCTGCCGCGCCGCGCTCGCGCTCCTGAAGCGACTCGGCCGCCCGCCCGATGTCGTCCACGGCAACGATTGGCCGTGCGGCTTCGCCGTCGCGGAACTTCGCGCCCGGCGCGTCTATGACAATTTTTACAGGCAGACGCGCTCGCTCTTTTCCATCCACAACCTGGCCTATCAGGGGGCGTTCAACCCGAACGATCTAGGCGCTCTCGGTTTCGGCTGGGGCGAGGTTCACGACGCTTTCCTCTTGGAAGGCGCGGCGTCTGCGCTCAAGGCGGGCTTGATGCTCGCAGACGCGCTCTCGACCGTCAGCCGACGCTACTCTTTCGAGATACAGACGCCCGCGCAGGGCGCCGGCCTCGACTGGCTGCTGCGCATGCGGCGCGACCGGCTCATCGGCGTGACGAATGGCGTCGACTACGATGCGTGGAACCCGGCGACCGACCCGCACATCGCCGCCAACTTCAACGCTGACGACCTGACGGGCAAGCGCGAATGTAAGTTAGATTTGCTGCGCCGCTTCAGTCTGCCGGAAGAAGGTGAGCGCCCGGTCATCGCGATCATCTCGCGGCTCGTCGCGCAAAAAGGTTACGATCTGATTCGAGAGGCCGCCCCCGCCATTCTTGAGACGGGCGCGTTCTTCATCGCGCTCGGCGCGGGCGCTGAGGAGTACGAAGATTTTTTGCAGTCGTTTCGCGACCACGCGCCGCACCGCGTAGGAATTTTCAAGGGCTACGCGGGCGAGCCGCTCGCGCACCAGATCGAGGCGGGCGCGGACATCTTTCTCATGCCGTCGCTCTACGAGCCGTGCGGTCTGAACCAGATGTACAGCATGCGCTACGGCACTGTTCCGGTAGTGCGCGCGACCGGCGGACTGGATGATACGGTGGAGAATTTCGACCGTGCGCGCGCGACTGGCAACGGCTTCAAGTTCGGCGAATACTCTGCGCGCGCCATGCTCGGCAGCATCTACGAAGCGCTGTTCGCCTACGCCGACAAAGATGTCTGGCGGCGGATTCAAATGAACGGGATGCGCGCCGACAACTCCTGGAACGCGGCCGCGCGCAAGTACGTAGAGGTTTACCGCGCCGTCGCGCGCATGTAAGCCCGGCGCGCGGGGCAAGGTTTGGAGCGTTGATCTTTTTAGTAGAGAGTCATTCGAACGCGAGAGGTTTGCAACATCATCCGGCTCGCGCCATTACAAGTAGGAAGAAGGAGATTTACCGCATGAGTGAAAGCGAATTTGTCAACGACGTGAGCGACGCCAATTTTGACGCGGAAGTTTTACAGTCGGATCGTCCCGTGCTCGTGGATTTTTGGGCGGCGTGGTGTGCCCCCTGCCGGATGATCGCGCCGACGGTGGCGCAGGTGGCGGAGAAGTACGCGGAGAACGCGCGTGTCGTCAAGTTGAATGTTGACGAGAATCCGAACGTGCCGCAGAAGTACGGCATCAAGGGCATCCCGACCTTGATCCTGTTCAAAAACGGCAAGGAGGAGGAGCGTGTGGTGGGCGCGACGAGCAAGGAAGCCATCTCGCGCATGATCGACAAGCACGTCAACGCCGGTACGGGCGCGGCGAATGCCTGAGTTTTATCGTCGCGAGGATCGGCGCGGGATGACGGTTACAGGGCGTCTCGCGCCGTTTTCGTGGTTGTCGTCAGACAATCTATTGATTGTTCAAGCGCGTTTGAAGGCTGTGAGGCCTTCGAGCGTGCGACTCCCGGACGCTCCATGAAACAAACCATCAACAGCCGCCCGAAGAGCGCGGGGCGTTCCTCGAAGAACAGCAAGCGGCGCATGCTGGAGGAACGACTGACGGCGGCCAAGCGTCTGCGCGCCGTCGAGGACGCGCGGTTTCGCGCGCGGCAGGCGCAAGGCAAGTTGCGTCGTTTCGTCAGCGCAAACTTCCGCAAGCAGGAAGTGATCGACGCGCTTGCGCTCAGGCGCGGCGAGTGCAATCGCTGCGGGGCATGCTGCGAAATACTCTTCAAATGCCCCTTCCTCAAGAAGCACGACGACGGCACCTCCACCTGCGGCATCTACGAAGACCGTCCCAACCAATGCCGCCTCTTTCCCATCGAACGCCGCGACCTCGATGAAGTGCGCGGCCAATGCAGCTTCTACTTCATCGAGAAACCGATCAAGTTGGAACGAGCAAGCTGAACCGCAGAGGCCGGAGGCCAGAGGTCAGTGGTCAGTGAAAGACAAGCCCTGATTCTCGAACTAACCTCTGACCTCTGGCCTCTGACCTCTAATTTTATGTCAAAAGTTATCGTTGTTATCGGCGCGCAGTGGGGCGATGAGGGCAAGGGCAAGATCGTTGACCTGCTGGCCGAACGCTTCGACATCGTCTCGCGCTATCAGGGCGGGCACAATGCCGGCCACTCAGTCTATGTTGGCGAGCGCGCCTTCGTCCTCCACCTGATCCCTTCCGGCATCATCCACCCCGGCAAAACCTGTGTGCTCGGCAACGGGATGGTGATCGACCCGAAAGCCTTCTTCGAGGAGGCCGACCGCCTCGCCGCGCAAGGGCTGGAGGTCACGCCCGAACGCATCCTCGTCAGTTCGCGCGCGCACTTGATTCTCCCTTACCACCGCGCGCTCGACCACACGAGCGAGGAGCGACTCGGCAACGAACGGGTCGGGACGACGCTGCGCGGCATCGGCCCCGCCTATGAAGACAAGGCCGGGCGGCGCGGCATTCGCGTGGCCGACGCGCTCGTGCCCGAAGTCCTGCGCGGGCGCATCGAGCGCAATCTGGAAGACGCCAACCGCATCATTGAAGCCTACGGCGGGAAAGCTCTGGACGTGGAAGAGGTCTTCACGGAGACTTCGCGGCTCACCGAACGGCTCGCTCCCTTCATCGCCGACACGACGCATTTCCTGAACCGCGCCGCGCGCGACGGCCGCTCGATCCTGATCGAAGGCGCGCAGGCCACGCTGCTCGACGTGGATCACGGCACCTATCCGTTCGTCACCTCTTCGACGACGACGGCCGGGGGCGCGAGCACGGGCACGGGACTCGCGCCGCATCGCATCACGGGCGTGCTCGGCATCGTACGCACCTACACGACGCGCGTCGGCGAAGGCCCCTTCCCCACCGAGATGCTCGAAGGCGAGGCGGAACTCGGACAACTCATACGCGAGCGCGGACGCGAGTATGGTGCGTCCACAGGCCGCCCGCGCCGCTGCGGCTGGTTCGACGCTTTCGCCACGCGCTACGCCGCAGAGATCAACGGCTTCACCTCCGTCGCGCTCACCAAACTCGACGTGCTCGACGCGCTCGACCAGATCAAGGTCTGCACCGGCTATCGCCTCGACGGGCGCGAGGTCGAATCCTTCCCCGCCGTCTCGCAGGACTTGCGCCGCATCGAACCCATCTACGAAACGCTCCCCGGCTGGAACACCTCCACCGAGGGCATCACCGAGATGAGCAAATTGCCGCCGAACGCGCGCGCCTACGTCGAATATCTCTCGCGCGCCATGGAGGTCGAAATCGGCCTCGTCTCCACCGGCCCGGAGCGCGACCAGACGATTCTCAATCCCGGCTCCGCCCTCGATGCGTGGCTCACGACACAATAACGGGCGGCACGCTTGCCCGCCACCATCAACGTATGTAAAATGATTCTCACGCGCGGCCGTTGCAAGAATCAGCCTTCAACGTCACTCATCCGACGAGTTCAACCCGCACCCGACTGCGGGCGCACGCGCCAGACATCTCCACTTTGGGCCGATAGCTCAGTCGGTAGAGCAAGTGGCTTTTAACCACTGGGTCGCAGGTTCGAGTCCTGCTCGGCTCATCAATTTTCCCGTGAAAATTAAAGAATAAAGGTAGCAGAAATGCTGCCTTTTTCTTTTTCCCCCTTTCCTTCCCCTTTTCAAATTGAATAATACGCTTAAACGAACTATTTGTAAACAAATATCTCTCGTCTTGACGTACTATTTATTAACTTCTATAAATTACTTATGGACTTATTAACTACAAAAGAAGTTGCAAAACTTTTGGGCGTTTCAATGCGACAAGTTCAGGCACTTATTACAAATGGAAGATTGCCAGCACAGAAATTTGGACGTGACTATATGATTGCGGAAAAAGATTTGAAGCTGGTAGAGGTTAGGAAAGTTGGAAGGCCGAAGAAAGTTGATAAGGAATAGGTTTCTATAAAAGTTCTTTGGTTGAGTTGTCTAAAGGTTATGAGGGAAAGTGTCTGTTAGAAGCAATTTGGTTTTCGCGGAAATTTTTTTGATTTTTTTAGGTCGAATAAGTTGTCAGATGTGTGCTTCGGTTAAGCACACTACTCCGAGAGTAATTGACCACGATAGAATTCATCCGATAGCTTTAATAGTTTAGATTGCGGCTCTAATTCTTGCATGACATCTTTATTGGCAATTACTTGATTCATCGTAGAAGGCAATAAGTGCTTGTAGTAATAGAAGGTAACTACTAGAAGTCCCGCAAGTGCATTTAGCGCATTTTTAAGAGTTGCTTCTGGAAAATATTGGTTTCGCTCATGCTTTACATTGTTATAGCTACGCCACCAAAGAGGATTCGTATTGCCTTGCCAATTTTTCCAAGGAGTCAAAGTAAGTCCATAGCGTTTAATAAAAACCTGCTCATTTGCCAGATTTGGAATTCCCTGGGTAATGGTTAAACGATAGTCATTAATAGTGTGCCGAGGCATGGTTGGATTTAACAACTTACACAAGGACTTAGCAATAACATCAACCTCTGAAGAAGCAGCGAAGAGGAGATGCGCTAATTCAATAGAATAAGTTTTGAAGTTACTTTGGGAGAATTCAATATAACGAGAAACCACTTCCAAGTCATTCTCTAATGCCAAGAAATAATTCCAGTGCAGTTTACTAGGTGTAGCTTGTATTCCCATAGAAACTTTAAGCTGAAAGTATCCGAACGCTCTAACTAATCTACCCTTTGCTTCTTACTGCTTTTAACTGAAATTGAATTTCTCTCTTCTAAGTCAGGTTTATAATCAAACAAAATCGCCGGATGGGTTCTGAGTTTATTGCAAAGTGTATTTAGAGTCTTCAATGAAACCGCTCTAGCAGTTCCCTGCCAAAGCTGATAAGCGGAAGTCATTCCTAAACCCGTCAACTTTGCTAGTTGCGCGGCATTCTCAATACCTTGCCTTCTGCCTATTTCTTGAACCTGTAATTTGAGTGCCATAGCTAAAACTATAGCATTGGTATTTTGTTGATTTTAGATGCTTTACCAAGCTTAGTGACATCGTATTTTTGTGTAAAGGAATGGCGAATATGATTTTCCTTTATTTCCCCCATTCTTTTGTTGATAAAAAATCCCATCGCTGGTAATCTTCTCGCAGGATACTTCTCTGCCTTTAGTAAGATTGGTGAGTAGCTTTTGAAAAAATCTACCGAAACAATTTCAAGTAAAGATGATTTATTAGCAGATGAAACGTGGCTTGCTATTCTTGAGCCTGAATTATGTAAAGATGCGGCGGCTGTCGAGTTGTTAGCGCGTTTGTTATTTACTATTAAGAAGGAAATTAATAGTGGGTCTGCTGGCGTGAGAAGGGCAAGCGAGATTTTATCAAATGGAATTAATGTTATGTATCTCTACACTAACGCGCACAAGGCAGCACTTGAATTATATGTTTTATCTTTAGAAGGTGAGCTAACGCCACAAGATGAACCTTTGAATCTTATTAAGGCGGCGATTGAGAGAGGAAAGAGAAAAAGTTGAGATTCGTGTGGGGTGGAAAGTTTGTAGGCCGGGTGTGGTTAAGTCGTGAAGGTCTCGATGGCTTCCTTGATGATGGCGTAGCATTCGCAGGCTTGGGCTTCCATCTTCTTGCGGTCGAGGATTGTGAGCGTGGCGCGGCCTGATTCGATGAGTCCGGCCTGGCGTAGAGTGCCTACGGCCTCGGTGATGCCGGCGCGGCGGACGCCGACCATGTGCGCCATGTGCTCTTGCGTGACGTGCAACTCTTCGCCGTGCAGGCGGTCGGCGAGCGTCAGCAGCCAACGCGCGAGGCGCTGCTCCAGCGTGTGCATCTGGTTGCAGAGGGCGGTCTGAGCCGTCTCGGTCATGCGCGCTTCGATCCGGTTGAGCACCAGCCGGTGCAGAGTCTCGCCGCGGTTGAACTCCTCTTCAAAGACCGCGGGCGGCAGCCTGTGCCCCGTGCCGTCCGTGAGCATCTCGCAGCGGATGATGAAGAAGCCTTCTTTGAAGATGGCTCTCTCGCCGACCACGCCCTCGTCTCCGACGATGCTCAACATCAACTCCTTGCCGTCCTCGCTGCTCACAGACAGAGACGCCACGCCGCCGTCGAGAAAATAGACGTACTGCGCCGGGGTGTCGGATTCGTGCAGCACTTGGCCGCGTTCGAGAAACACTTCTGTCAGGTGTTCGGCGAGCCGCCGGTATTCGGCGTCGGGCAGAGCGGCCAGGAGTGTGTTCGTCGGGCGTCTCCGGCTGTTTGGTTGAGACATATCCGGCATCCTTCACTCATGCTAGAGATGAGGAACAACCTTTGTGTGAAGAAACCGGGGAGAGTATAGCAGGTCGCAGACGCGCGCCTCTGGATTTTACTGTTTTCGCCCGGACTGTCCGATGCAGAGCGGGCAGAGTGTGTGATGCGGCGGCATGATGGAGACGGTGACGACGGCGGGCGGACGCTGCTCGCGCACGCCGCGCCTGCTGCCTTTCGTGGACAAGTCGCAAAGCGTGCGCGTCCGGTAGGCGTTCTTCAACAAATGAATTTGATAGTCACAGGGAAAGGCTGCGAAGGCAGTCATCCGACATCTCTTTTGCCGCTACCGGAGGTGGCCGTCACTGCTGAGCAGGCGGTCGAACTCCTGCTTCACAATCGGGTAGCATTCACATGATTGCGCTTCAAGTTTCTGGCGGTTGAGGATGTTCACGTGGCCGCGCCTGTACCTGATCACGCCCTCGTCCTGAAGTCTAGCCGCCGCCTCGCTGATGCCGGCTCGCCGTGTGCCGAGCATGACGGCGATGAACTCGTGCGTCAGTTGCAACTCGTTCGCCTGTGCCCTGTCCTGACACGCCAGCAGCCAGCGCGCCAGCCGCCCGTCGATGGGGTGTGAGCGGTTGCAGGCGGCGGTCTGCGCGATCTGTATGATGAAGGCCTGCGTGTAGCGCAGCAGCAAATCCTGCAAGTGCTCGCCGCGCTTGAACTCCGCCCTCAATATGTCGCTGCGCATCCTGAGGGCGTCGCCCGGCAGTTGCACGACGGCCTCCAGAGGCGCCGTGATGCTCCCCAGAAAGACGCACACGCCGAACATGCCTTCGTTGCCCACCATCCCTGCTTCGACGCTCCTGCCGTCTTCAAACGAGCAGACGACCGAGACCGTGCCGTGGTTCGGGAAATAGACGTGTGTGAGGGGTTCGTTCGGACGATACAGGACTTCGTTGTGCGACATCTCGACCGGCTCCAAATAAGCGGAGAGCCGTTCGTACTCTTTACTGGGCAGGGAGTTCAGAACCCGGTTTGACGTGGGCGGGGAGGTGCCACGGCGGTTGGACATAACGTAGCCTTTCTGCTTGCGGTTTTGTTGCAGGAAGAACAGCCGCGGCAGTCAGGCAAAGGTTAGTAGACTGAACCTAATGTCGAAGGCGTGTTGATACAAATACAGAATGACACTCTAGCTCATGTACTCAGCCGACACAGCACGCCAGCGTACACAGTCCAATTTATAACTGTGTCCGTTCCAGTACAGAGAATAGTCCGTCCGGGGTGTAATAATGCACGCTCACCATGAAGCAAAATATAAGCGACGAGAGTGCGAATTCCCCCTGCATCTTCTTAGTTGAGGAAGACGACGAGACGCGACCGCTGTTGAAGAAGAACCTCACCCGGCATGGCTATCGCGTGTCGCTGGCGCTGGATGCGGAAGATGCCCTGCAAAGATTGAGGGGGGGGACTTACGGCCGATCTGATCCTCATCGATCTCGTCGGCAAGGCTGCGAACGAGGTCTTGCGCGTCGGTCGCGAGATACGCGAACAGGCCGGGGACGGGCACACGCCGCTCGTCGTGTTGGCGGAAAGGTACGGCGCAGACCTGGAAGGCACGGACGTAAACGTGGGCGGCAACGACTGGATCACCTACCTCGAAGATCACGAACAGTTGAAGAACCTGCTCGCGCGCCTCACGCTGAAGAATGAATAACGAGTTGGAATGTAATGAAGGCCGGTGAGCGGCTCGATGTTTACGGGGGAGACGCATGTATGCGCGCTCGCACGACCGAGAGGTGCGCCTATCCTCACAGGCAGCCTACGCCCTGCGTATGTGTACGAGCACGGACTGTCTGGTCTCGCCCGCCGTGCGCTCCTGTATGGTTGTCAGCAGAACTCTCACCGTTAAATCGTCGTCGGCATTGAGGGCGAGGTCGAAACTCTCCGTCGGCTTGCCGCTGCGCCTGAAATGATGTATGCGCTCACGCAATTCTTTCGTACGTGCGGTCGGCACAACCTCGTTGAAGAAATTGCAGCCTATTAACTCAGCGCGCGCGCCGGTCGCATCCCCGTCCGCCGGCGGCTGGTAGTAACGAATGATTCCCTGATCGCTGATTTCAAATAAACCGAAGAGGGGAGCGTCCAATTGAGTTTCGGCGTGCATGATTGCCTGTCATCCCTTCCACAACATCGCGGTGAACACGATCACAAGCAGGATCGCCCCGTAAAGCGCGGCTTTCCGCAATAACTGCTCGTTGTTATTCATGCCGGCTCGAACGCCCCTTC
Organism: Pyrinomonadaceae bacterium; assembly: GCA_036389555.1. Taxonomy (GTDB): domain Bacteria; phylum Acidobacteriota; class Blastocatellia; order Pyrinomonadales; family Pyrinomonadaceae; genus JAIVJZ01. The sequence goes on along the minus strand of DASVPS010000030.1, from coordinate 4,672 downwards.
CCGCTTGATCTAGACGAGCGCCAATGACAGGCCATCCGGTATGCAAGGCGATAAAGTGATGTGGCTGCTTGTCATTATCCCTGCGCTTTCACTCGAAAATTTACATCGAGACGGGATTTCCTGTCGGTACTATATCGAACGAACGGAGCGCGCCTGACAGGCCGACGCCTCAACAAGCAGCAGCGACCAAACGCTTCGCTGGCCGGGTTCCGCGCGGCAAGGGATCGATTGTAAATAAGGATTTGCCGGGATGAGTGCGGCGTTCGAGTTTCGAGTTCAGTGTGCCGCTTGCGCGCTTCGCAGCACGCCCGCGATGGCTTTCGGCAAGGCACGCACGTTGGGCTTCTCGACATAATCCTGCGCGCCACAACTCAAAACCCTCTGCCTTTCGGATTCCCTGTCTTCGCCGGAGAAGAAGATGATCGGGGTGACGCGGTCGAACTCGCGCAGCCGCTCGCACAACTCTCTGCCCGTGCCGTCGGGCAATCTATTGTCGAGCAGGTACACGTCGAAGGCTCCGTCGCGCGCCAGCGCCAGCGCACTATCGATGGAATCCGCCGTGATGACTTCATAGTCGGACGCGCCGAGCAGGATGCTCACCATCAGGCGTATATCTTCATGGTCGTCGGCGAAGAGGATGCGGATTTTAGCGTTCTGCATAATGGGGCTACTCGGTTGTCGTCGGTTGTTGTCGGGTAAGGCTGTTGTGAGGCAGCACCGCCGCCGGGGGCTTGCAACTGAGCGCAGCCGTGCCGGTTGGCTATTTACCATCTTCTGCTTGTTCAGCGAGAAGACTTATAACGCGGAGCGGCAGCGTTAGTCTGTACGGCTTAGTACGGGAAAATCCTGTGTAGATGTTATACTGCTCAAGTCGGCCCCCGCCCAGTTATTTTCCAACTCAACATTCGTCATCAGGAAGAGCTTTACGACCTGCTCCTCGTGCCGTCTGCTGTGTTTTTACACGCGACTGTCGCACGAAAGAGAACGCCTGATGTCAGAAGCACTAAGCACGCAAAGCGAAAATCACATCCTCGCTTCCTTAAACGCGGAAGATTACCAACGCCTGAGTCCACATTTAGAGCCGGTCGAACTCCATCATAGCCAGATTCTCTACGAGGCCGGAGGCCCGATGGACTACGTCTATTTCCCCTCGAATGCGATGGTATCTCTGATCTCGCAACTGTCCGACGGGTCGAGCGTCGAAATAGGCATCACTGGATACGAAGGCATGATCGGCGTCTCTTCGGTGCTGGGCGTAGACCGCTCGCCGCATCAGGCGATGGTGCAGATTCCCGACGGCGCGGTGCGCTTGAAGGCAGGCGTTCTGAAAGATGAGTTCAAGCGCGGCGGCGCGTTGCAGGATTCGTTGCTGCGCTACGTGCAACTGCTGCTGTTGCAGACCGGGCAAATCGCCGCCTGCAATCGTCTCCACTCAATCGGGGAACGCCTCGCCCGCTGGCTGTTGATGAGTCAGGACAGGTGCCGGTGCGACGAGTTGCCGTTCACGCAGGAGTTCCTTGCGATAATGCTCGGTATCCGCCGCGCCGGCGTGACCGAGGCCGCCCTCATCCTGCAAGCCAAAGAGTACATCAGTTACCGGCGCGGGCAAGTCAAAATACTTGACCGAGCGGGACTGGAAGACTTCACCTGCGAATGCTACAGGATTGTGAAAGACGAGTTTGACCGCTTGGTAGGTTGAGCCTCTCCTCGGCGGATACGGCGAGCCGAGAGTGCGCTTCTCGGGACTTTCAGTGCGACAGTTGTTTTCAAGCAAAGGGTAGTTCGAGAATGAGCATGGCAATGGAAACTCAACCGACCATCTTTCTGATCGAAGCGGATGACGATACGCGCGCCGTCCTGAAGAGCAATCTTCAGAGGTATGGCTACCACGTCATCGTTGCGCTCGACGAGCAGGATGCGCTCGACAGGGTGAGAGGCGGCGAGACACGGGCACATCTGGTTTTAGTGGATACGGTCGGCGTGTCACTCGAAGATGCGCTCGGCACGGGGCGACGCATCCGCGAGCACGCAGAATACGACGGCCACACACCCCTCGTCGTGATGGCGGAAAAGTTCGGCACGGACGTGGAAGGCACGGACGTGAACGTCACCGGCAACGATTGGATCACCTACCTCGAAGACCCAGGCCAGTTGAAGAATCTGCTCGCCCGCCTCACTTCAATAACTTAATTCTTACCATTCACGGACGGGTTGATGTCGAGCATCCGGATGCTCGAAACTCCCCTTGCGCGCGGCGCGGCGTGGAGCAATACAGAAAGCGAGAGCGGGGCGGTGGAGAAAGTCTGTAGACTCTCCGACCGCCCCGCTCTCGCTGTAGACGTAAGTTCGAGACGCGGGTGGAAGCCCGGTGTGTGTTTAGCGACGACGGCGGCTCGTCGCGGTGCGCGGTTTAGGTGTGCCCTCGTTCAACATGCTCTGTTCGAGCGCGGCGAGGCGTTGCTCCATGCTGGCGTTGGCGGCGCGCAGCGTCTGCACTTCGGAGCGCAGTTGCTCGACCTCGGCCGTGCGCTGTTGGAGTTGGGTGGTGCGCTGGTCGAGCGCCTTGACGGCCGCGAGGCTCACGCCCGCGAGGTCTTGGACGCCGATGGAGGTGCTGCCCGTGCCGAGTTTGAATTCCTGATAGAAGTCTTCGGCCATCGGCCCGATGTGGCGCACGGCGCTGCCCTCGGCCGTGTAGTTCCAGGTGCTCACAGGGATTTTGCGCAGCCGCGCGAGCACGTCTTCGCCGTTCGACAGGAGGAAGTTCTCTTTGGTCGTGCGGCTCGAAGTGCAGTTGAAGACGCCCGAACCGGCGGGCAGGTTGCAACCCGTCGTGCCGCCGAGGTTGGTGCGGAAGCGGAAGCCGCCCGTGGCGCGCGCCGTAAATTCGTTGTTGGCCGTGTTGCGGAACGTGTCGGCGGAAGCCTGCGCCGAGCCGTCCGACCAGATGAACGTGCCCTGGAAGCCGTTGTTCGAGGCGAACTTGCCCATCGCCGTCGTGTGATCCTGATCGGCCGTCACGTTGTAGCCGATGGCGATGGCCGCGAGGCCGCGGATGTTGAAGGTGTCGGGGTCGCAGCGGCCGTTGATGAGCGGGCCGCCCGACTTGGCGTTGTTGCCGAGCGCGACGCCGTAGGTGTCGCAGACGCGGTTGCCCGCGCCGGCCGAGAATCCGGCCGCGCCCTTCACCTGATTGCCGCTGCCGAAGACGATTGAAGACGTGCTCTCGGCCGAGTTGGTGTCGCCGAAGGCGAGCGCATAGAGGCCGATGGCGGTCGAGTTCGAGCCGCCTGCCCACGAGAAGAAGCCGACGTTGGCGTCGTCCCATTCGTTGTCGGCGTAGCCGGAGCGGAACGCGCCCTTGTAGCTGTCCCACGAAGTGCGGTAGCCCTTGCCCTGCATCGGGGAGACGCCGATGCCGAGGTTGCCGGTGACGACCATGCTGCCGTTCTGGAAGACCTTGAAGAAGGCGGGCGTGTGGCCGCCGGGGCCGGAGCAACAGGTCGAACCGCCGCGCAGGTTGATCATGGGTGCCGTGCCGTTGGCGTCGCCGACCGAGAGTTGCTCCACGCCGGGGACGAACTTAATGAAGTTCGCGTCGGTGTAAGCTTTGTTGACGGCGTCGCCCGCGTTGACCGGGTTGCCGACGTTGGTGACGAGCGCGTTGTTGGCCGATAGCCCCGCGCCGAAGACGTTTGCGCCCGACCAGGCGTTCGCACCGTTCAGGCGTGCGACGTTGGCCGAGAGGCGGTTGGCGTTGATCGTGCCGGCGGTCGCCGGGTCGTTGATGGCGTTGATGATGTTGCTGCCGGAAGGCGTGCCGCCGCCGGCCGCGCTCGCGCTGGTCATCGAGGAGCCGTCGGGGAAGATGAGCGCGCTGCCCGCGCCGCTCAGACGGACGCTGCCCGCCACTTCGAGTTTCGACTGCGGCGCGCCCGTGCCGATGCCGACGTTGCCCGCGTTGGTGATGCGCAGGCGTTCCGCCCACGGCTGCCCCGACAGGTAGGTCGAGAAGATCAGATCGTTGGTGGCCGCCAGTCCGGGCGTCGCCAGGCCGTAGGCGACCGCCGCCTGCGGCGCGCCCGTGCCGCCGCCGAGGTCTTTCCAGAACTCCATCGAGGCGGAACCACCCGCCAGCACGAGCGGCGTCTTGCCGGCGGGCGCGCCGATCTCGACGGTGTGGAAGTCCGCCGCGGACGGGAAGAAAATCCCGTTCTGCCCCGTGTTGTTGACGCCGAAGGTCGTCAACCCGTTCAACTCCGAGAAAGACGCATTGCCCAGATTACCGGCATTGTCGAGCCACTTCGCCACGCGGTTCGTCGTGCCCGTCCCGGCCGCGCTCGCCGTGACCGGCGTGGTGGCGGAGACGTTCGTCGTCACCTGCGTCGCCGCTTCCTTCGCCGACTTGAGCACCGTGCCGTCATCGAAGACGATGCCGCCGCGGGCGCGGATCGTGCCCGCCACGTCGAGCGTCGTCTCGGGATTGTCCGTGCCGATGCCGACGCGCCCCTCGTGCGTAATCCTCATCTGCTCGCGGTCTTTGCCGGAAAAAATATCGCCGGTGCGAAGACTGAGCGCGCCCGTGGTGCTGGCGATGCGCCCGTCCTGCCCGTCATGCGCCGTGACGGTCGCGGCGCGGGTCTTTCCTTCTTTCAAGATCGTCAGGCCGTTG
>DASVPS010000029.1:0-6223 GCA_036389555.1 Pyrinomonadaceae bacterium | reverse complement strand
AGGTCTCGAAGCGCGCGCGGCGCTCCTTTGGCGGAGCGCCGCGCGCGGCGTCTGTATTGGTGCTCATAAGTTTGTCCGATCCGGCGTTTGACGTTAGCGCGTGTAAATTGTCGCCGTTTCGCCTGAACGCTATCACACGGCGCGCGCGCGTCGCAATCGCTTGGCTTACGGCACCGCGGTCGGAGCGTGAGCTTTCATTTCAGGCCGAGTTCGTTGGCAGCCTCTTTCCAGGTGAAGTGTGCCTTAATGACGAGGTGGTAGCAGAGCGCGGTCAAGACGATAATGCTGGCGAGCAGCACCAGGCTCGCTTTGTTCACCAGATTGGTGTTGTAGGGGCTAAACATGCGCCCGATGTGTTCCGAATTCCGGTCGTTACGCATGACCAGAAGCTGCACGGCCAGAGGCAGCAGGAACAGTCCTTTGGAAATGATGATCCAGAAGAGCGTGCGCAGGCTGCTGAAGAAAGTGGGGTTGTTCTGCGGCGACATCTTGGGCGTCGTCAAAACCTGTCGCATCGCCAGCATGTCGTAACAGAACCGCAACTGCTTGTTCCCGCCGCCTCCGCTTGGGCTTTTCTCCATGTCCTGGCTGCGCGCCTCGAAGAAAGTGAGTCTCAGGTTGTTGACCTCGCGTAACAAACTGAACCTGAACCACAGCAGGACGACCGCAAAAGTGAATCCGGCGAAGATGCCGATGTCGTTGATGTCGAACCCGACGCCGAAAAAAGGCATCCGCACCATTGACACGTGCTCCACCCGTTGCAGATCGAGCGCTTCCAACCGCTTCAGCAGGATATTGCGGTCTGGGGTCTGCCGGTACTGTAGGTACTGTTGGGCGCGTTCGTAGAGGTTGCCGCCCTCCTGCTGCAGAGCGATGATCTTAGGGTCGTTCATCGGACGCAACTGGCTCTTCTCATCCAACAGGGTCGCCGCCGCGTTAATGACACGGTAGCGCTCGCTGAACCAACTGGCCGACCTCGAATTCCACGTTGCGACGAGGGCTAAAACGCTCGCCGTGATCAAAATGATGAGGACTCTTCTGGAGCGCTCGGTGGCATCGGTCGCCGCCTTGATATATTGCTTGAGGTCGTCGGCAGAGGTTTGCGTGTAAACGTCAACTTCTGACTTGTCCTGCGTGTCGTCGGATGGTGGCTTTGCCGCGTGTGGTTTGGTGGATTCGTCGTTGGGTGTGTCTTGCGGTGGGTGTTCAGACATAAGCTCAAGTTTCTCCGAGGTTAGGGTGTTGGGGCTGACATATGGTGGAGCTGTCGGTCAGCGAAACGTCGGGCGTGCTGTGAGGGGACGCAATATAGCATGGAATTAAATCCTCTCAACACGGAATTACACCCGCCCGGCACATCCTCACGGGACATCCTTCCGCGCCTTTGGCGCACTCAAACGGCGACGCCATTTCCGCGCCGTTTCCGACCTCGCCGAACGGCCACTTGGCGGCGTCCGTTTTGCCGCTCATATCGGTCTCGGATCGCCCGTTTAAAGTCGGCTGCGGGTTGCCTGAATGCGGAACACGCGAGCCTGCGGAGCGCGCTCCGCAATGCATGGTTTTAGCGCGTCCGTGTCGTGCATTTTGAACGCACTTTTGCTGGCAACCGAACCCTCTCCGCAAGCGTCTGAAGAACGTCCGCCCCCAACACTTCCGTAGTAACAATCAACTGACAAAGAAAGACCCATACCCGATGAGAAGAATGCTTTTTGTTTCGGTTCTCCCTCTAGTTGTGTTCCTAGCCCCCGTGCTCCCGCAGTTCCCCTTCCTGAGCGGCCTTGGCCTGTTCTCGCTGGTGGCTCCGAAGCCCGTGGCCGAACGCTCCGCTGACGGGCAAGCGGACTTAAACGAAATGCAGACGCGCATCAGGACGGCCAAACGCCTGCTCGAACGCGAAGCCCCGCAATCGACAGACTTCGTGACGGTCGCCGTCGCGGACGCGGCCACCCCGGACGTGCACCTCTTAAAACTCTCTAAATCAGCTTTTCTCGACAAAGACGCGGAGACCGTCGCCAAGTCGCCGTCGGGCAAGACTTTCAAGTTGCGAGCCGTCCGCCCGAACTACGTCAACACGGCGGTGCGCGTCACGGACGCGGCGGGGCGCGAGTTTCAGCCGCTCGTCGTGCAGTATCCGGTCGAGAAGGGCGGCGCGCTCAAGGAAGTCGCCTACTACTCGTCTGCACACCCGGCCATCCATTCGCCCGGACTCGTCAAGGGCGGCAGGGCTTACGTCCACCGGATGCTCAACGAGGCCGCCGCGCGTTTGGCCGCGCACGGCAAAGTGATCTCGCCCGAAATTATTGACGCGGCCGAGCGGCTCTGCATCGTCGAGCACACGGATCACAAGCGCTTCAAGACGGAAGATCACGGCTCGCTCTACAACGAAATTTTCACGCTCTACGCCCTGAACGCGGGCGACACCTATCGCTTCTCCGTCAGTTCGGCGGGCGCGGGCGGCATGGTGCAGATGATCCCGCCGACTTACAAGGCCATCAGGGAGATGCACCCGACGGTCGGACTCAACCCCGACTTCGTCTCAGGGATGCGCGACCACGCCAACGCCCTCGAAGCCATGCTGCTCTACATGCAGGGCACCTGGGACGATCTGCTGAAGCACGAAGAGGTCAGGCAGGCGCTTGCGACAAATATCGCCACGCAGACAGAGCTTCTGGCTGCCGGTTACAACTCGAACCCCACGCGCCTACACCTCTATCTCGAACGCGGCGGCACGAACTGGCGCACGCTCATCCCCGCCGAGACGCAGATGTACCTGCGCATCTACGCTTCGGTTGACAATCTCGTGGACTTCAAAAAACGCTCGTAGGACATTTCACTTCCGAAAAACCGCCCCCGGCCAACAATGCACGGGGGAAGGAGCCAACGGACAATTCGACAAAGTTGGAGGGCGCGGAAGTCTGAGACTTCCGCGCCCTTCGCGCGTGTCCCGGTTGACCAAAGGCGCGTCGCAAGCGTAGCATCGCGGGCATCTTTAACAAGCGCGTACGGGCGGCCACAGCACCACGGGGGAACGGGTTGGAGATCAACGACGACGCAAAAGATTTGGTGCAGGAGATCGGCGAGGCGATCAACGCGGCGGTGGAGCGTTCGCCGGAGGTGGCCGACGCCATCTCGCGCCTGCGCGCAGCCGGGTATGAGATGGAGTTGACGCTGAAGCTGGAGATCGGGCTGCGCGAAAGCGGCGCGAACGAAGAAGACGGCGCAGTAGCGTCGGCGGCGGCCGAGGCAGACGAACAGGGCGCGCTGCTCGAACTCACGGACGAAGACCGCCGCACCCTGCGCAGCATGAAAATCCGCTTCGACGAAAGCGAATAAGCGCACCTCACCGCCCGCGCCCGGAATTAGTCGCAACTAGCCGCGCTTTGCCTTAATTTGCGCGTCTATGCTATCTTCACACACTTAAGTAATCCGCTAATTTTTCGCCCTTAACCGACACAAAGAGGAGTTGCCCTAAAGTTATGTCTACGCCTAATGGAAACGCCGGGAACGGCACGAATGTAGGCAAGGTGGTGCAGATCATCGGCCCCGTGCTCGACGTGGAATTTGAAGAAAATCACTTGCCGCCCATTTACACGGCGTTGCGCGTCACGTCCGAAGGCTTCGACGTGCCCGACCCCATCGACATCATCTGCGAAGTCGAACAGCACCTCGGCGAAGGCCGCGTGCGCACCGTCTCGATGAAGCCGACCGAGGGCGTCGTGCGCGGGATGCGCGCGATTGACACGGGCGGCCCGATCACCGTGCCCGTCGGCAACATGACGCTGGGGCGCATCATGAACGTCATCGGCGAACCCGTGGACACGCTCGGCGCGGTCAACTCCGAGACGCGCTACCCGATCCACCGCCACGCGCCCACGCTCGACGAGCAATCGACCGAACTCGAAATGTTCGAGACGGGCATCAAGGTCATCGACCTCATACAGCCCTTCCTTCGCGGCGGCAAAATCGGTCTGTTCGGCGGCGCGGGCGTCGGCAAGACGGTTCTGATCATGGAACTCATCAACAACGTCGCCAAGGCGCACTCCGGCTTCTCCGTGTTTGCGGGCGTCGGCGAGCGCACGCGCGAAGGCAACGACCTCCTGCGCGAAATGGTCGAATCGAAAGTCATCAACTTCGGCGAAGCCTTCTATCAACACATGGAAGAGACGGGCGAGTTCGACCTGTCGAAAGTTGACCTGAAGGCGGTCGAAGAGTCGAAGGTCTCGCTCGTCTACGGGCAGATGACCGAGCCGCCGGGAGCGCGCCTGCGCGTCGCACTCTCAGGTCTGACGGTCGCCGAATACTTCCGCGATCAGGGTCTGGACGTGCTCCTCTTCATCGACAACATTTTCCGCTTCACGCAGGCCGGCTCCGAAGTGTCCGCGCTTCTCGGCCGCATGCCTTCGGCGGTCGGGTATCAACCGAACCTCGCCACCGAGATGGGCGAGATGCAGGAGCGCATCACCTCTACGAAGACCGGCGCGGTCACATCCATTCAGGCCGTCTACGTCCCGGCGGACGACTACACAGACCCCGCGCCCGCCACCACCTTCGCGCACCTCGACGCCGTCACCGCGCTCTCGCGCCAGATCGCCGAACTCGGCATCTACCCGGCCGTCGATCCGCTCTCGTCCTCTTCGCGCCTGCTCGACCCGCGCATCATCGGCGAGGAGCACTATCAGACGGCGCAGGACGTGAAGAAGATTTTGCAGCGCTACAAGGAACTGCAAGACATCATCGCCATCCTCGGCCTCGACGAACTCTCGGAAGAAGACCGCCTCGCCGTCTCGCGCGCGCGCAAGGTGCAGCGCTTCTTCTCGCAGCCCTTCTTCGTCGCCGCGCAGTTCACCGGCCTCGAAGGCAAGTACGTCAAACTCGAAGAGACCATCAAAGGCTTCCGCGAGATCATTGACGGCAAATGCGACGACCTGCCCGAACAGGCATTCTTCCTACAAGGCACCATCGAAGACGTGCGCGCCCGCGCGCGCCAGATCGCAGAAGCGTAGAACAAAAGTGATGAGTGATGAGTGATGGGTAATGAGTTAAAAACAAACTCTTCTCACTCATCACTCATCACTCATCACTCATCACTATAACCATGGCAGACAGATTACAACTCGACATCATCACACCGGAGCGGGGCGTCTTGTCGGAGGCGGTTGATGCGGTGACGCTGCCGGGCTTGGGTGGCGAACTCGGCATCCTGCCCGGCCACACGCCGCTCATCTCGCAACTCCAAACCGGCGTCCTCTCTTACACGCAAGGCGCAAGCGTGCGCCGCCTGCACGTCTCCGGCGGCTTCGTCGAAGTGAGCGACGACCGCGTCGCCGTGCTCGCCGAGTTGGCCGAACGTCCCGAAGAGATCGACGCCGCGCGCGCCCGCGCCGAACGCGATCAGGCCGAAAAGCTCCTCGGTTCCAACACCGGCTCGGAAGACGATTTATCACACGCCCGCACACAGTTCGAGCGCTCCGTGGCGCGCCTCCAGATCGCGGGCGACAGCCCGGCCAGCTAACCCTCCAGGTTAAAATTTACAGACCGGCGCAAGCGGAAGTTGGACACGGATGTCGCAACTTCCGCTTGCACTTTTCTCGTCATCTTTTTTGTTTCATACTTGCAACAGCGATTCAAAAGCGGTATAATCCGTCTCGTTTGAAGAACGGCGGAAATGGACACGGGGAGAGAGTTGATGCCACAGGAATCCATGCTTGAGGGGGCGGAAGCCGCGCGCGAAATTTCGGGCGAAGCGACGCCGGAAGACCTCCAGGCCGAGCCGAGTTTGCGCCCGCGCACGCTCGACGAGTACATCGGCCAGAACAAGATCACTACGAATCTGAAAATCTTTTTGCGCGCCGCGCTGGCACGCCGTGAAGCTCTGGACCACGTGCTCTTCTTCGGCCCGCCGGGACTCGGCAAGACCACGCTCTCGCAGATCATCGCGCAGGAGATGAACGCGCCGCTCAAGACTGTGAGCGCGCCCGCCATCGAACGCGGCGGCGACCTCGCGGCCGTCCTGACCAACTTGCAGGAAGGCGAAGTGCTCTTCATAGACGAGATTCATCGCCTGCGCCCGCAGATAGAGGAAGTGCTCTATCCGGCGATGGAGGATTACCAGCTCGACATCATGATCGGGCAGGGCACGGCCGCACGCTCCATCAAACTGGACTTGCCGAAGTTCACGCTCGTCGGTGCGACGACGCGCGCCGGTCTCATCACCGCACCTTTG
>DASVPS010000028.1:0-25617 GCA_036389555.1 Pyrinomonadaceae bacterium | reverse complement strand
CGCGCCGAAAAACGATTGGGAGTCGGGTGAAGAGCCTTTGCTGTTCCTGCTCGCGTGTGTGGGGGCGCTCGTCGCGCTGCGCGAGACGCGCCGCCGCTTCCCGCTCTTCGCCGCGCTGTGGGGCTTCGGCCTGCTCGCCGCCTACTCGCTCATCAAATACAAGACGCCCTGGCTCGTGCTCAGCATGCTCGTCCCGTTCGCCATCGCGGGCGGCTACGCCATTGATTGGCTCTACCGGAGCGGGGCGGCCTGGCGCACGCAGACCTCCGCGCAGCTTTATCGCGGGGCGGCTTTCGTCCTGCTCGGCGTCTCGCTCATCGTCGCGGCCATTCAGACCGTCAACCTCAACTATGTGCATTACGACGACGACCGCTACATCTACGTCTACGCGCACACGAAGCGCGAGTATCTGGACTTGATCGCGGAGGTCGAACGCATCGCCGAGCGCGCGGGAACGAAATACGAGACGGCCATCAACGTGGCCGCGCCCGAATACTGGCCCATGCCCTGGTATTTGCGCGACTACAAGCGCGTCGGCTATCAAAGCCGCGTCATCCAGACGACGACCGATGCCATCATCATCACCAGCGCCGCGCAGAGCGCCGAGATGCAGGCCATGAACGGCGCGCACTATCAACGCATCGGAACTTACCCGATGCGCCCCGGCGTCGTCCTCAACCTCTACGCGCGCCGCGACCTCGCGGAACGATAGATTTGTCGCCCGCGCCGTGAAGTTGATGCCGGGGGTGAAAATCCCCCTCCTCTCATCGTGACAAAAATTCCACACTTTCCGGTTCGCTAATTTCATTGACGGAAAATCGGGCGGGGTGGTAATGTCCGCCCCTGTAAATAAACAACGTCACAGTTCGTTTTTGCGAGGCCGCAAACCCCCCGGCCTTTCTTTCGCAATACCCGACCGCGAACTGTCGTCCGTTTTCCCCTGACGAGACAACAAGCCAGCCGTTCGATCCGGCGTTGCCGTTCTATACGTGTCGAAAAGTTTCGTTTGAGCAAGCTTCTGTCTGCACACGCTCGCGCACAGGGCATGAGGCCGCCACTGTTGAGCGTCGCTTCGAGAAAAGTGCGCGCAATTTAAGGGCGCAATGCGTTCGCAATGTGAATGCAATTGAAATAGGGCTTGACGCGACGCTCCGAGGGGTGCGGCCTCAAGTATTTCTCAACCGTGCGGGCGTAGTCTTCGCAACATCAGCATCGGAAAACGTTTTCACTGTTCACAAATGCACTCGCTGTTCCCGACCCCGACAGGCCGTGGCGAGAGGAATCTACACGAGGGCGTCATGTCATGCACACCGTTTGAACCTGCCTCGGTGTGGCACACATATAAGGATTACCGATCCTCTGGAGGAACACGTCAATGAATACCCGCCGAATTTTTCTCGTCACGGCTTTAGGGCTGCTCGCTCTGGCCGTCATCATGCCCGGCCTGTTCGGCTCGGCCGCCGAAGCCGTGAAGCAGGATTTGATTAACGCCCCGCGCAGCGGCGGCGTGCGCCCGCCCGAAAAGGACGTGCGCGGCGGCGCGCATGGCGTGCCTAAGAGTCCCGTCGCGCGAACTCTGTCGGAGACGCAGGCGAAGGGTCTGAGAGATTTGCAAAGGGAGAGCGGCGGCTCACCGCTCGTCGTGCAGTACAACGCTTTGACGAACACGCCGCGCCACCTCTTCAGTCGCGCCGGTTATCTCACGCCGCCCGCCGAGGGCGACGCCGAAATCGTCGCGCGCGGCTTCCTCAAACGCTGGCAGGGAATTTTCCGCTTCAACGAGGGCGACCTCGATGCGCTGAAAGTCAAGAGCCGCTCACACATCGCAGACATGGGCACGGACGTGCTGGTCTTCGAGCAGCAGGTCGGCGGCGTGCCGGTGTATAAGGGCGAGGTGCTGGTTAACGTCAACCGCGATGGTCGCGTGTTGAGCGTCGGCAGCGACAGCTTTCCGCAGTTGAAGGTGACGAACACGGTGGCGATTGCGCCCGCCGCGGCCATCGAGTATGCGGCCAGAGACATGGGACTCTCCGGCTATAACGGCCAATCGCTCGGCGCGACGCGCGTGCTGGCCTCCTACGGCATCCCTTCCGGTAAATCCAAGCCCCGCTACATCGAGGGGCAAAAATTCAGCGGCGGCTCTCTGTTCACGGACGACATCGTCGTGACTCGCACCGTCTTTCCGCTCGGCGCAGAGGCGCGCCACGCCTACAAGTTTAACCTGACCACGCCGCAGTACTCCGGCATCATGTGGGAGAACGTCGTGGACGCAGAGACCGGCGAGGTCTTGCATCGCTTCAGCCTCACGATGTTTCAGCGCAAGAACAAAACCGGGAAGGCCAAAGGAGAGACCCGTGCGCCGCTGCCCTCGCTCGGCCCGGCCGGCGGCGGCCCCGTCGACAGCCGGCGCGGCTCGTATCGCCCGGACTTGCAGGACTTCCTCGAAGGCAACAACGGGGCGGGAACGGCCAGCGCTTTAGTCGTCGATGCCGCTCCCACCGCGCTCTCCGGCCGCAGAACCTGCACTTACAATCCGCCGTTCGGCCCGCCGCTCGCCTGCAACGCGAACACTGGGACGTTCGGGAATGCTTATGGCCGCCCTGCGGCGCGCGGCCAGCGTCCCGGCTACCGCGCGGACGTGGCGAAGCCCGCCACCATCTCGCGCAACGAGGGACGCGGCTTTATGGAAGGGATGGTGCGTGCGCGCACCGAGAACCCGTTCTCCATCGCGGGCGGCGCGTTGTTCAATGTCATCTACGACACGCCCTTCGGCCAGTTGCAGCGCGGCATGCCCGACGCCTTGAACCCGTCGTCCGGTTCGCTCTTCGGTTGGTACTACCTGCCGACCGACAACGGCGGCGCCGAGATCACGACCGACGATACCAATCGCGCCTCCACAAAGAATTACGGCTACACGATGGCGCCGGAGGCGCGCTTGCGCAACCTGCCGGAGAACGCACCTGGCCCCTGCACGGGCGCGGGCGCAACGCGCGAGTGCGACCAGCCCTTCTCGGCCACGCTCACCTCTTTGCCCTCGCCCGTAGTGCTCCCGGATGGGCGCACCCTCTCGCAGGTCTTCCAATCGAACTACACGGAAGGCAACAACGTGCTCGTCTCGGACGACCGCGCCAACGATAACGAAACCACTAATGGCATCCGCGGTTACGACCCGCTGCGCCAGTTCACCGACCCGCACTTCGTCTTCTCGAACTCGTTCGAGTTTGGCGGCCTAGACCCGGTCTGCAACAACCCGTCGGGCGTCGGCCCCTGCACGCCGGTCGTTAACGTCGGCGGGCGCGTCACGTTCCCGGCGACGGCCGACCCGGACATCTTCCCCGGCACGCTCTCGCTCTTCTACTTCAACAATATCGTCCACGACTATCTCTACAGCATCGGCTTCACCGAAGCGCTGTTCAACATGCAGCAGGACAATTTCGGGCGTGGCGGTTCGGGGCGCGACGGCATCATCGCGCAGGTGCAGGACGGCTCCGGCACGGATAACGCCAACATGTCGCCGCAGCCGGAAGGCGCGCACCCGCGCATGCAGATGTATCTCTTCACCGAGTCGGGCTTCCGCCGCGCCGACGGCTCTTTCGATTTCGACGTGGTGGCGCACGAACAGATGCACGCCATCAACAATCGCGCCGTCGGCAAAGGCGACACGGGCTGCGTCGGCAACGGTCTCGTCGGCGAGTCGGGCGGTCAGGGCGAAGGCTGGGGCGATTATCTGGCCGACTCGATGGGCGACGACGATGCCATCGGCGAATACGTCACGGGCGAGTTCGACACGGCCATTCGTCGCATCCCCGTCACCAACTACCGCTGGTCTTATCAATCGATCAACGGCAACGGGCTGACGCGCCGCGACCGCAGTTATGATCCGACGGCCGTTGCCGATCCCGATCCCGGCGCGGTTCCCTTCGAGACACACGACACGGGCGAAGTGTGGAGCGCGACGCTTTGGGACATGCGCGAGTTGCTGATCATGAAAGACCCGAACGGCGTCTTCTTCGACGGCACGCGCCGTCTCGACGCGAATCAGGCGGGCGGCACGGGCGCGCAGTTCTACATCGGCAACCGGCTCGTGCGCTCGGTGGACAACCTGCACCCGATTGAGTATCGCAACATCCTGCACAACCCGAACTTCGACACGACGACGGACAGCACGGGCACGGGCGACGGAGTTACTCCGAACATCGTCCCCGCACGGCACATCGTTCGCCCCGGCCTCGTCGCCGCAGAGATACAAACCTCCGGCAACCGCAACGGCGCGCTCTCGACCGCCCTGCGCAACGGCGCGCGCCTCGCCGACACGCTGATGATGCGCGGCATGCAACTCTCGCCGTGCAATCCGACGTTTGTCGATTCGCGCGATTCGATCCTG
Organism: Pyrinomonadaceae bacterium; assembly: GCA_036389555.1. Classification (GTDB taxonomy): domain Bacteria; phylum Acidobacteriota; class Blastocatellia; order Pyrinomonadales; family Pyrinomonadaceae; genus JAIVJZ01. Next base: position 21,233 of record DASVPS010000028.1, on the reverse strand, counting down.
CTCGCCGACCGCGAACTGAACGGCGGCGAGAATCAGGCCATCATCTGGCGCGCCTTCGCCAGCCACGGCGTCGGCGTGCTCGCCACCTCTTCCTCGAACGGCGGCGCGGGCGGCTCGGTCGTCGAAGACTTCTCCGTCCCGGCCGGCGTCACAACCTGCGAACAGCAGGGGCCGCTTGCCGCCCCGGCTTTCGTCCTGACCAACACCGTCGCCAACACTGCGACCATCACGATTTCACCCGTCGCGGGCGCGGCGCGCTTCATCATCTCGCGCGCCGAGAGCGCCGGCGGCCCGTTCGTCACCATCGCAGACGTGCCCGCAGACCCCACCAACCCGACCGTCTATAACGACAACGACGGCGGGCAGGGGCTGATCCTGAACAAGACCTATTACTATCAGGTGCGCGCCGCGCGCGACGCCGAGATGAACTGCGTCTCCACTGCTCTGACGCAAAGCATCACGATCACAGTGGGCGTCGTCGTCAAGCCCGCTCCCATCTTCACGGGCGTCAACGAGGTCTTCGACCCGGAAGCCTGTAATCTACTCGTCGTCGGCTGGGGGCCTGCGACTTCGCTCAACCCGACGGCCGACATCGTCTACGACATCTACCGTTCGGAGAGCGCCACCGATCCCGGCCCGCCCGTGGGGGCATCAGACGCGCCGCTCGAACCGACCTTCGTGCCGACGGCGCAGAACCGCATCGCCACGGGCGTGCGCGGCACGTCCTACACCGACATCGGACTCAAGCGTAACCGCGTCTACTACTACATCGTGCAAGCGAGGGACGTGGATGCCGGTAAGATCGACACGAACGACACCGGCAACCGGAAGGTGGATTTCAACGCGCCGTCCTCGCCGGGCATAACGAACACGCCGGTCTTCGCCTTCGAGGACTTCGAGGAGGGCGAGGCCGGACAGGACGACTCGAACCTGCGATTCACGCCGCCGCTCGTTGACGCGGGCGACGACCCGAAGGCCGAGATCGCGAGCTTCCAGCGCGTTACGGGCGTGCAAATCTCGACCGGCTCGGAGATCGTCACAGAGACTTCCATGATGTACGGGCCGGACTTCAACCCCGGCGACTCCGCCGAAAACTGCGGCGGCGAGGGCGGTGGACAAAGCGATTTCTCCACCACCATCGGCCCCGTCACGCTGAGTTCCGATTCCGTGATGGAGTTCGATCACTTCTTCATCACCGAGGCGGCCTTCGACGGCGGCGTGCTTGAGATCAAAGTCGGCGGCGACGCGACCTTCAACTCGACGCCCTTCCCGGACAACATCACCACCTTCGACCTCGGCAACTTCATCGTCGAAGGCGGCTACAACGGGCGTCTCAACGGCGACCTACCGGAAGTCCCTGCGGACGGCTCGGCGCTGCAAGGGCGGCGCGCATACACGGGCGCGAAGGCCACCCTGCACCACGTACGCATCCCGCTCGAAGCCTTCGCGGCGGGCGGCATGCACAACCCGACGGGCTTGCCCGTGCGCATTCGCTTCCGCATGACTTCTGATGTCTTGAGCGTCCCGTCGTGCAACGCGGGCTGGTTCATAGACAACCTGGCGATCAACAACTTGGACCCGGCCGCCTGCCCCGCCATCGGCGCGATTGGCGTCGGCGATCTCGTCATCAGCGAGTTCCGCTTCAGCGGCACGAACGGTGCGAACGACGAGTTCATAGAGTTGTACAACACGACGAATTCGCCCATCATCGTCTCCGCCTTCGACGGTTCGGCCGGATTCACGCTGGCCGCGCCCGACACGGGCGGCGCGTTAACCGTGATCGCCACCGTTCCGAGCGGCGCAACCATTCCGGCGCGCGGCCATTACCTCGTCGCCAATAACAACCCGGGCGGCTACAGCCTCTCGAACTACGGCGGCACGGACAAGGCCTTGCCCGATGCCACCTTTACCACTGACATTCCCGATGGCTCCGGGGTCGCGCTCTTCAGGACGAGCACGCCCACGAACTTCACGCTCGCCAATCGGCTCGACGCCGCCGGGTTCAGTTCGGCCGACCCGTTGTATCGCGAAGGCACAGGCTTCGCGCCCATCGGCACTTCGAACGCGGAATACAGTCTCGTGCGCAATCTCACGAGCGGCTTCCCGCGCGACACGAACGACAACGCTGCCGACTTCGTGCTCGTTCACACGACGGGCGCGGCCTTGAACGGCGTCCCGTCCGTGCTCGGCGCGCCGGGGCCGGAGAACCGTTTCAGTCCCATCCAGCGCAACGCCGTCGTCAAGGCTTCGCTCATTGATCCCGGCTGCGCAGGCGGCGGTTCGGCAACGAGCGCATGCGCCCGCGTGAGGACGGCCGCCGGGGCTAACCCGCAGAACGCAGCCTTCGGCACGCTCCTGATTCGCCGCAAGTTCCGCAACAACACGGGCGAGCCGGTGCGTCAACTGCGCTTCCGCGCCGTCAACATCACGACGCTCGGCAGCCGTGTGGCGGGCGAGGCCGACCTGCGTCTGCTCTCTTCGTCCGACGTGGAGGCGACCGATTCCAACGGCAACCCCATCTTCATTGAAGGGGTGACGCTCGAAGAGAACCCGCCCGCGCAACCGAACGGCGGCGGGTTGAACTCGACCGTGCGACTGAGCCGGATCACTCTGGGGTCGCCGCTCGCGCCGGGCGCGGCTGTCAATCTACAGTTCCGCCTCGGCGTCATGATCGACGGCAACTTCCGCTTCCTCGTCAACGTCGAAGCGCTGCCGTAAACCCGCGACTCCAAGCCCCGCGGCCGGAGTCGCAAACCAACTGACCGCGCCGCCGCCGATTCAAACGAGTCGGCGGCGGCGCGCTTTTTATCGGGCGGCGAAAGTTGACCGAACGCGCAGCGCGGCGAAAACTAACCCGACTCATATCAGCAGTAAAGTCGCTCGACCTGAGAGTGTGGTTGACACGCGCCCCTCTCCAACATATAGTGTGCCTCTCCCGCACCGCGCCTAGCGGCTGTGCTTTCAGAGAAATAGTTCGCATCCCCAGGCAAGCGTCTTCCGGCAGACGAAAGTTGCACGAATGTTCAGATTACAACGACTAGAAATAACCGGCTTCAAATCATTCGCCGACTACACCGACCTCGTTTTCACGGGCGAAGGCATCACGGGCGTCGTCGGCCCGAACGGCTGCGGCAAGTCGAACGTGGCCGATGCCATCGCGTGGGTCTTGGGTGAGCAGCGCGTCAAGCACCTGCGCGGCGCGGAGATGAAAGATGTCATCTTTCAAGGCTCGCGCAATCGCCAGCCGAGCGGCATGGCCGAAGTCGTCCTCCATCTCGTGCGCGACGAGGCGACGGACGAAGAGCCGGACATAGACGACATTGATTCCACGCTCGAAGAGATTGACGAGCGCAGCGAACTCGTCGAAGAGAAACTGTTGCCGGAAGCAATAGCGAGCGAGACCACCGTCGCCGCCGCAGACGTGTCTGCCGTCGCTGATGTGTCCGGTGTCGTTCAGGCAACTTCCGATTTAGCGATTGATGCGGGCGAGACGGTCGGAGAGAGCGCCGCACCGGGAGATGACACGGCGCTCGCCGTCGTCGCCGACAATCAAACCCCCGAAGCGTTGACGGCGAAAGTTCAGCAGCATCACAAACGCCACTGGCGTCCGCGCCGTCTCGCGCTCGGCTTCGCGCCGGGCGAGACCGTGACGGTGACGCGCCGCCTCTATCGCGACGGCGAGAGCGAATATCTTTTGAACGGGCGCACCTGCCGCCTGCGCGACATACAGGACTTGTTCTCCGGCACGGGGCTGGCGGGCGCTCACTACGCGATCATCGAGCAGGGGCGCATCGGCCAGATTCTCTCGGCCAAACCGATGGATCGCCGTTCGCTGATCGAAGAGGCCGCCGGGATCACGAAGTTTCGCGTGCGGCAACGCGCCGCCGAGGCGCGTCTCGAAGGCGCGCGCTCGAACCTGCGTCGCGTCTCGGACATCGTCTCGGAGATCGAGCGGCAGGTCGGGAGCCTGCGCCGGCAGGCGGCGAAGGCGCGTCGCTACCGGACGCTGCGCGAAGAGTTGCGTGAACTCCTGCGCCACGTCTATGCGGCGGACGAGCGCGCTCTGACCATCTCGTTGGAAGAACTGCGCACGCACCTCGCCGCCGCGGGCGAAGAAGTGACCGCGCTTGCGGCCAAGTTGGAAGATTACGAAGAGGATGCACGGCGGGCGACTGCGGAAGCGCGCGAGTGCGAAGAAGAACTGGCGGCGGCGCGCGGAGCGGTGGCGGATGCGGCCTTGCAGCGCGACCGGCGCGAGCGCGAGCGCGCTTATCAACTTGAGCAGGCCACGTCTTTGGAGCGGCGCGTCTCCGACATCACGGGACAGATGGAGATGGTGCGCGAGCGTCTGGCGACGGTCGAGGCGGAGCGCGAGACTTTGCGCGAAGGCGACGAGCAGTTGCGCGTGGAAGCCGAGACGACGGCGAGAGACTTGCAGGAGGCAGAGGCCGTCTACGCGCGTCGCCTCGCCGAAGTGTCTGAGGCCGAGACGCGCATCGAAGCGGCGCGCGCAGAGTTGCTCACGCACACGGCCGTGGCGGAACGTCTATCGGAAATCAACCGGCAGTTGGAGGCGACGCTCGAACGCCTCGCCGCGCAGGCCGAAGGGCTTGAGCGCGAAGGCGAACGCGCGCGCGACGCACACGCCGAATTCACGGCACAGGCCGCGGCGCTCACCGAAGAGATCAGAGAGGCGCGGGCGCGTCTCGACGTGTTGAATGTCGTACGCGGCGCGGCGTCGGAAGGAGTGGCGGCCGCACGGAGTCTGGTGTCGGCGACGCTGACGGAATACGCGCGAATGCGTGAGGAAGCGGCGCGCGTGCGCAACCGCCTCGACACGCTGGCCGAACTCGATGAGAAGCGCGCCCTCTACTCGCAGGCCGTGCAGCGCATCTTTTCCGCCGAACACGCGGACGAGGCCGAGATCGATCCGGCCAAAGATTTTCACACCATCGGCACGCTCGCGGACATGTTGCAGGTCGCGCCGCAGTGGGAGCACGCCGTCGAGAGCATCTTCGGGTCGTACCTGCAAACCGTGATCGTGCCGACGCCCGACGATGCTTTCCGCGCCGCCGCGTGGCTCGAAGCCAACAACGCCGGTCGCGCCACCTTCCTCGTCGCAGGTCTCCACGGCGCGAGCGCCGAGACCGACAACAACTATCTCTCGCGCGGCACACTGGACGATGATCGCGCGACCGGCCTGCGCCTCGGCGACTTGCTCGGCGCGCCACGCGAGATCGCGTCGGTGCTCGCGCGCACGCTCCCGCGCGAGATGAGCGCGCGTTTGAGCGATGATCTGGAAGGCGCGATGAGCCTGTCGTTCGCGACGGGAGACATGTGTGTGACGCCGCGCGGCGAATGGGTGGCGGGCGGGCAGCTGCTCGGCGCGGGCAACCCGCACGCGGTCGAAGAAGGCACGGGGCTCTTGGCCTTCAAACGCGAGATGCGCGAACTCGAATCCCGCGCCGCAGACCTCGCTTCGGAAGTCGTCTCGGCGGAAGATTCCGTCAGCACGGCGCGCGCGCGTCTGGTCGAACTGGAAGACGCGCTCGTCCTCGTCGCCGAGCAGATCGGGCGCGAGGAGCGCGAGCAGGTGGCGCGCGAACTCAACGCCGCGCAACTCGCGCAAGAGATAGAACGCGCCGCGCGCCACCTGCGCGTCGTGGCCGACGACACGGCGCGTCTGGCCGAGGAGCGACGCGAGTTGGAAGCGCGCCGCACGCTGGGGATGGCGGAAGCCGGGGCGGCCGAAGCGGCGCGTCTGGCCGCCACGCAGTCGGTCGCGGAGGCGGCGGAACTGTTGGCTGCCGAACGTCGCGCCGCCGAAGTCGAGGGCGAGCAGTTGAACCGGCAGCGCATGGCATCGGCCGCCGCGGCCGAGCGTCGCCGCGCGACGGCCGCCGAACTCCGGCGCATGGAGACGGAAAACGCCGACCTCGAAGCGCGGCTCGAACGCCACGCCACAGAGATCGAAGAGATCACAGCGCGGCTCGAAGAATTGCGGCGTGCGATGGCCGAGATGGACGAGACGGCCGGGTCTGTGGAGAGCGAACGCGCCGCGCGCGAGGCCGAAGTGGCGACCGCGGCTGAGCGTCTGGCCGAAGCGCGTGCGCGCGCCGACGCGCTCTCGGACGAGTTGACGGAGTTGAATCACCGCGCGGCGGCGGCACGCGATGCGCGCGCCACGCTCGAAGTCAATCGCGCGGAGACGGCGGCGCGCCTGAATTACCTGCACGAAGCCTGCATGGCCGAACTCGCGCAGCCGCTCGAAGAGATCGCGGCGGCGTATGAGCCGGACGCGGAGTTTGATCTGGAAGCCGGTCGCGGGCGGGTCGAAGAGTTGCGCGCGCGGGTCGAGAGTTTCGGCGCGGTCAACATGATGGCGCTCGAAGAACTCGCAGAGTCGGAAGAACGCCTCTCGTTCCTGACGACGCAGCGGCAGGACATCATCGACGGCATCGGCTCGACCGAAGAAGCCCTGCGCGAGATCAAGCGGCGTTCGCGCGAACGTTTCCGGCAGGCGTTTGAAGAGATCAACCGCAACTTCGGGCAACTGTTCCTCGAACTCTTCGGCGGCGGCCGCGGCGAGATGAGCATGATCGACGCCGACGACGTGTTGGAGTCAGGGATAGACATCGTGGCGCAGCCGCCGGGCAAGCGCCTGCAAAACGTGCTGCTGCTCTCCGGCGGCGAGAAGGCGATGGCCGCCCTGTCGCTCGTGCTCGCCATCTTTCGCTATCGCCCGTCGCCCTTCTGCCTGCTCGACGAAGTTGACGCGCCGCTCGACGAAGCCAACATCGGTCGCTTCACCGCGAAGATCGCGGAGATGGCAACGAACACACAGTTCATCGTCATCACACACAACAAGCGCACGATGGAGATCGCGCGCGCCCTCTACGGCGTGACGATGGAAGAACCGGGCGTGTCGAAACTGGTCTCGGTCAGGTTTGAATAAAAGTGAAGCAAGGAAAATTTTATACGGCCGCACTCGTCGCCGCGCTTCTTTTTCAGAGCGCGGCGATTGCCGCTACAGCGGCAGCAGCGGCGCAAAGCAAGAAGAACCGCAAGGGGACGGGGGGCGCGGCCGCCGTCGTTAAATCATCGCCCGGACAAGCGACCGGAGCGACGCCGACACCCGCGCCGACGCCCGCGCCCGGCAAAACGAATACAAGGGAAGCGCCGCCCGCCCCTGCGCCGTCTCCCGCCAGAACGAATGCGACGGATGCGGCGGCGGCGGGCGTGCGTTATTACTACGAATTCAATCAACCGAATTTCAACATCCGCCGGATCGTGATCGAACACGACGCGGCGGGGCGCGGTCAGGTCTCTTTTGCGCGCAAGGACAGCGAGGAACTCTTCACCGACCCGCTGCAAATCTCGCCCGCCGCGCTCGCACGCATTCTGGCCGCGTGGGAGGCTTTGAAGTTTCTCGATTCAGATGCGAACTATCAGGATGAAAAACAGTTTCCGCATCTCGGCACGATGACGCTTCGGATGAAGCGTGACACGCGCGAACGCAAAGCGGAGTTCAACTGGACGCACGATGAACACGCCTCCGCGCTCGTCAAAGAATATCGCGGCCTCGGCGAACAGCAAGTGTTCATCTTCGACGTGACGCTCGCGCGGCAATACCAACCTTCCGACACGGTGAAAATATTCAAACGCCTCGAAAGCCTCCTCAGCCGCAATGAACTGTCGGACACCGCGCCCCTCATCCCCGTCCTGCGCGATCTCTCCACGGACGAACGCATCCCGCTCATGGCGCGCAACCACGCCGCACGTTTGCTCAAGAAAATAGAGAAGTAAACTGACGAGAGTCAGGCGGCGCTGTCTTCCACCTCTTCGCTCGTGGGCGGCGGGGCTGGGGCGAAGCGCACGCGGCGGATGCGGTGACGGTCGACGCGCTCGACGGTGAAAGTCGCGCCTTCGTGCTCGACCGTCTCGCCCTGTTTGAGGATGCGGCCGGCGCGCGCGAGGAGGAATCCGGCGAGCGTCGTATAGCCCGCGTCTTCCGGCAGTTTCAACTTGAACTTCCGGTTGGCGTCGCGCACGGCGAGCATCCCGTCGAGGATGTAGTGGCCGTCCTCTTCGATGATCTGCGCGCGCACTTCCTCGTCGTACTCGTCATCAATCTCGCCCACGATCTCTTCGAGCAAATCTTCGAGCGTGAGGATGCCTTCGATGCCGCCGTGCTCGTCTATGGCGAAGGCGAGGTGCGTGCGCGCCGCCTGCATCTGCGCGAGCACGCTGCCGAGACGGGCGGTGGCGGGCACGAACATCGGCGGGTGGAGCATCGTCTCCATGTCGAACTCTTTGCGCCCCGAAGTTTTGAGGCAGGGCATGATGTCCTTCATGAAGAGGACGCCCACGATGTCGTCCAGTTGATCTCGATAGACGGGCAGGCGCGAGTAGCCCGTCTCGCAAAACGTTTCTTCCACCTCGGCGAGCGTGGCCGTGACGGGGATGGCCGCGACGGTCGTGCGCGGGATCATCGCCTCGCGCACCTCGGCCTCGGAGAAGTCGAAGACGCGGTTGATCAGCGTCTGCTCTTCTTCCTCCAGATGTCCGCCCTTGTGCGAGGCGTTGATGAGCTGGCGAATCTCCTCTTCGGTGTAGATCGAAGCGTGCGCGCTCGATGCGTTCATGCCGAAGGGGCGCACGACGCGCGCGCTCGCCCAGTCGAGCAGGCGAATCGGCCAGCTAAAGAACTTGTAGAAAAGCTCCATCGGCAGCGCCGACCACATCGCGACCCGTTCGGCGCGCTCCAGCCCGACGAGTTTCGGCGCTTGCTCGCCGAGGACGATGTGCAGCGAGGTCAGGATCGCGTAGGCGATGATGAAGGCGATGATGTGGAGGGCTGTTTCGGGAACGTGTAAGCGGTGGAGCGGCGCTTCGAGCAGGGCGGCGATGGTCGGTTCGCCGATGATGGCGAGCGCGAGCGAGGCGAGGGTGATGCCGAGTTGCGAGGCGGAGAGATAGGCGTTGAGGTCGTCGAGGATGCCGAGCAGGCGTTTCGCACGCCGGTCGCCGCCTTCGGCCAGCGTCTCGATGCGCGCGCGGCGCACCCCGACCAGCGCGAACTCCGCCGCGACGAAGAATCCGTTAATTGCGACGATCAGGATGGTGGCGAATAGTTTGAGAGCAGTAATCATGATCTTCGTCGCGAGACGATCAAGCCCGTGCTAAAAACCCCCGGATTTCGAATCGTGATGTCTAAAAAATCGCTTTCAAGATTATTGCTATGCATGGCAACACGTCAACAACAAAAGGCAGGAGTCGGAAGCCTGAAGACGGAAGTCGGAATGAATCGCCGCCTTTATTCTGAATGCTGTTTCCTGTTTTCTGAATTCTCCAACATTCTTTCGCAAAACTCGACGAGCCGGTTTTCCGCCCAGAAGCGATCTTCGCCGACCGTGTTGCCGTCGGCGACGAAGCCGACGTGGCCGCCATGCCGGGGCGCGAGCAGGATCACGTTGGGGTTTGCGCGGACTTCGGGCTGGCGGAGCGAGTCGAAGGGGATGAAGGGGTCGTCTTCGGCGTGGATGATGAGCGTCGGAATTTGTATGCGCGGGATGAGCGGGAGCGAACTTGAGCGCGCGTAGTAGTCGGCCGCGTCGCGAAAGCCGCCGTGCGGGGCGGTGTAGCGTTCGTCGAATTCGCGCAGCGTACGTACGAGAGCGAGGCTGCCCGCGTCGTAGCGTTCGGGATAGAGGCGCGCGGCCTCGCGCATGCGCCGCTTGAGACTGCGTATGAACTTGCGCTGGTAGACCCAGTTGGAACGCTGCTCGATGGCCGCGGCGGAGGCGGCCAACTCGACCGAGGGCGAGACGGCGCAGACGCCTTTCAGTTCGGAGGGGAAGTCCGCGCCGTATTCGCCCGCCAGTTTGAGGCTCATGTTGCCGCCGAGCGAAAAGCCTGCGAGAAACACGTCGGTCAATTCGTCGTGCTCGATGAGTTGCGCGATGAGCGCGCGCAGGTCTTGCGACATGCCGCTGTTGTAGAGCGTCTGGGTGAGGTGGAGCGTGTCGCCGCAGGTGCGCAGGTTCAGCCGCAGCACGTTGAAGCCCGCGCGATGCGCCTTGAGCGCGGTGCCCTGCATGTAGATAGACTCGCTCGATCCTTCGAGGCCGTGGACGAGCAGGAGCGTCGGGCACGCGCGCCGGTCATCTTGCCAGCGGCAATGGACGAGCACGCGCACGCCCGGTTCGACTTCAAACAGCCGCGCTTCGTCCGCACGCAATTCGCGCAGGCGACGGCGACGCGGCCACGCAAAGGCGACGAGCGTCTGCGCATGGCCGCTCTTGAACAGCGGGTGCGGCGCGAAAGGTTTCAACGCGAGCGCACGCGCGATCTCTGCGAGGCGAAGGGCGGGCGCGGCCACACCCGACCTGTCCCTCACGCCGCTCGCAGGCGCTGCTTCCTCTTGCACGGTTCCCATGTTAATCGGCATCTATGCCAGACGCGGCGGCTCCGAGACGGGCGGGTCGCCAACCGGCGGCGGCGTGTCGGGTTCCTGTATGGGGGATTTAGGCTCGGCGTCGGGGGGCAGGGGCAAAGGTTCGGGTTGCGACGGGTCTGGTTCAAGCGGGTCGTGCGGCTGCGGCGTGGGCGGCAGTTCGGGTTGTTGCTCCGGTTGCGGCGGATCGGTGTTCGGGTTGCGGGTCATGTAATTGTCCTGTGTTTGAATTTACAGGATTGATGATGAAGGCGGGCGCGCGACACGTCAAGCGCGCGGGCAGGGAAGATGAACTTTAACGGGCAACTTCCGCCGCCTGCTGACGCTTTGCGTCAACGCCCAACGCCGCTGCTGCGTTGGCGGCGCGTTGCAGGTCTGCGACGACGAAACGGATCATGCGGTAGCTGATATGACGGGGCAGCGCATCGCGCAGGGGCTTGAGTCGCTCGTCGCCGAGACGGCCGACGGCCTCTTCGATGAGCGCGCGGTCGTGCGCGTTGACGTGCCGTGAGATGTCGAAGGGGCGGCCTTCGAGGATGCAGTCGGCGAGGTGCTTCTCGACCGTCATCTCCGCGATGCCGCGCTGCTGGCTGATCTCTTCGATGGTCATGCCCGTTTCGTAGAAAGCATAGGTCTCGTCAATGGTGCTGACGCGCGGCGCATTGACCGATGCCTTCGCGTGCCTGCCGGAAGCGGCACGCGCATCGCGCGCCTCAGAGGGCGACGGCGAGGCGACGGCGGAGACGCTCGGCAGCGCGAGTTTGATAGAGGCGCGTTCGCGCATCACGTCGTTGCCGAGGGCGGTGATGGCGACGGTCGGATAATTGCCGCCCGTCACACTGAGCGCGCCGGCGGAGACGAGCGCATCGACATAGAGCAGTATTTCGTCCTGCGTCATGTTCGGCAGGATGCCGTAGGTCGAGAGGCGTTGGAGACCGAACTGGGAGATTTTGGCCGAACGCGAACCGCGCAAAGTAGCGGCCAGAATGCCCTTGCCGTAGCGCCCCTCCATGCGCGCCACGCACGCGAGGATTTTGCGCACGCACAGCGTCTCGTCTTCGCCGAGCGCGCGCGCCTCCCTGATCTGCACGGTGCTGTCCGACTCGCCGCCGAAGCTCTCCGCCTCGCGCCGCCGGTGTTCCGCGAGCGATTGCCGGTCTAGTTCGTTTTCCAGATCGCTGGCGAAAGGCGTGTGCTCTATGACGAACTTGTCGAGCCGCGTTCGCGGAGCAGTGGGGACGGTCGAAGCGGCGCGCTCCGAGGTGAAGGGCGACTCTTCGCCGTCGTAAGTGCCCTCCGTTTCGTCGCCGTAATATTCGATGATCGGCTCGCCGTGGGCGGCCTCCTCCTCCTGCGGCGCATGTCCCTTGACGCAGACGCCGCAGGTGCCGCAGGCCGGTTTGTGCGAGCGGTCGCCGAAGTAGTCGAGGATGAAGGCGCGGTAGCAGTGATCTGCGTAACAGAAGCTGATCATCTCGCGGAGTTTGCGTTGTTCGAGCGCGGCGCGGCGGGCGAGGTCTTGCGGGCGGATCGCCAGGCGCGAGACAGGTCGCTCGTCGAGCATTTGCAGCCCGCGCGTGCGCCGCCCGGACTTGTACGAGATGACGTTGGCCGCCGACAGAGACGACAGCGAGCGGCGCACGGAGGCGAGGTCGAGTCCGACGGTTTCGGCAAACTCGCTCGTATCAATTTCGGCGTCGGCGCGTTCGTTCACGTCGTAGCCGCCGAGCAGTGCGAACAACACCTGTTTGTCGCGTGCGCTGCGCTTCGCGCCCACCACTTCGCGCGCGAGGTGCGGCGGCATGAGCAGGCGCATCTCGGCGCGATTCTCGCCCGCCGCGCCGCGCTCGATGTGTCCGGCCTTCTCCAGAATGATGAGCGCCGACTGGACGGCCATCTCGTTGCGCACCGAGGCGCGCACGGCGATCTCGCGCGTCGAGAGTTCGATGTGTTGCTGCCGGGTGGCGACGAGCGCCTCGTAGACCTTCGCGATGATTTCGGGCGGCGGGTAAGAGCCTTCGATGAAATAATCCTGCGTGCGCTTGTCTGCGTAGTTGAAGAGGAGGACGCATTCGGAGGGCAGCCCGTCGCGGCCGGCGCGGCCGATCTCCTGATAGTAGGCTTCGATTGAGCCGGGCAGGTGATAATGTATGACGAAGCGTATGTCGGCTTTGTCGATGCCCATGCCGAAGGCGTTCGTGGCGACGATCATCTGGCGGCGACCGGACATGAAATCGTCCTGCGCGCGCGTGCGCTCAGCCTCCTCCATCCCCGCATGATAGGCGACGACGCTAAGACCGGCGTCCTGCAAACGCCGCGCCACCTGCTCGACCGACTTGCGCGTCGAAGAATAGATGATGCCCGAACCGCCTTTCGCAGCGGCCGCGAGCGATTTGACGTGCGCGATCTTCTCGCGCTCCTTCTGCGTGTGGACGACGCGGATGGAGAGGTTCGGGCGGTCGAAGCCGGAGACGAAGGCGCGCGGCTCGCGCAAGGCCAGTTGTTCGATGATGTCGGCGCGGACGTGCGGCGTGGCGGTCGCGGTGAGCGCAACGACCTGCGGTCGCCCGATCTCTTCGATGGCAGACTTGAGGCGGAGGAAGTCCGGGCGAAAGTCGTGCCCCCAGGTCGAGACGCAGTGGGCTTCGTCCACGGCGAAGAGCGAGACGTTGACGCTCTTCAAGGCTTCGACGAAATGCGCGCTGCGGAAGCGTTCGGGCGCAACGTAGACGAGTTTATATTTGCCCTGCCTGATCCCTGCGATGCGCGCCTTCTGCTCCTCGAAATCCACGGAACTGTTGATGAAAGTGGCGGGGAGATTGCGCGCGTGCAGCGCGTCAACCTGATCCTTCATCAAGGCGATGAGCGGCGAGACGACGATGGTCGCCCCTTCGTTCATCAGCGCGGGAAGTTGGAAACAGAGCGACTTGCCACCGCCCGTCGGCATCACGACGACGGTGTCGTGGCCGTCGAGGATGGCGTCAATGACTTCGCGCTGGCCTTCGCGGAAAGCCTCGAAGCCGAAATGTTCGCGCAGGGCGGCGAGGGCTGAATCGAGATTTGGCATCACGGGTAAAGTCTCACGGGCAAGTGAGCCGGAGACATCATAGATTTTACCGCAACGCCGGCGATGCGTCACATCCGCCGGGAACTCCTCTCGCCATTGACACTGATTTGTGGGCGAGACTATGCTCGCCCTGCCTCGGCAATGAGACCTCATCGCTCAGACGCCTCAGTCACACAGGAGTAAATGACATGCGACCTCACTTACAGAACCTCAAGCCGAATGTTTTAGCCGGTCTGCTGCTCGCCGCCTTCCTCGGCATGTGCGCCGTCGGCATGGGGTCGAGCACGGCGCAATCTACACAGATGGAAGAAAGGGAGTTAGAGAATAAAATCCCGAAGCACTTGCCAATCAAAGTTAAAGTCAAGAATCTGAATAATGAGAAGTGGGCGCGCGATGTGGAAATCGAGGTCACGAACATCGGCGACAAGCCAATTTATTATTTGAGATTTTCCCTGTCCCTGCCAGAAATGATCACGGAAAACAACCGTAATTTAGGCTTCCCGATCAGTTATGGCAGAGATGACTTGATAGATTTCAGCGAGCAACTTCAGCCGGATGACATGCCGATCAGGCCGGGCAATAGTTACACGATCAAAATCCCGGAACAACTTCAGCAAGGGTGGGAACGTTTCATTAAAAGGCATGGCGTCTCGAAGGACAAACCGAAGAAAGTGCGCCTCGTATTTAAACTTCTTAACTTCGGAGACGGGACAGGATTCAACACTGTGGATGGAATGCCGATAGATATTCACCAGAAGCAGGCGAGCAGTTCATGCGTGGAAGATAATAGGAAACTAGCATTCATCAAGTCCGCGCCGAATGCTCCACCGAATCGTTCTCCTGATCCCACCTCCCAACCGTCAGCGCTCTTTTTACCGGCAAATTTTCTGCCGGTAAAATTTTTTGTGGCTAATGTTCCTAAGTCAATATCCAGTGCCTCTTCGATCAGTCCTGACATTTGCGGGTGTTCGGGTTCTTGTAACCGTTTAATGGATGTTAAGGTCACTTGCTGCGGGATGACGATCAATAAAGCTGGCTCAGCACCCTGTAGTGATCTCAGAGGGCGGTGTGCCACGTATTACACCGAAGATGTATCTTGTAATGATGAGTTCGGAACATATTGCATAGAAGACTTTTTACTCAGTTGCGCATCCTTGCCCACACCGACGCCCACACCCACTCCAACACTCGACCCGACGCCGACGCCAGAGTGCGACCCGGCGACACGCCCCAACGACACGAACTGCTATTGCGAGACGAAGTTCCCGCCATCCCCTTTCTGGAACTGCCTCTGTCCCGGAGGCGGCAGCCCTGCCAATTATAAGATTTCAGGTTACGTGAACGGCTGCCCGAACGGCACTTATAACAGCGGGCGGGACTGCTGCTTTCCGATTGCACCGACGCCGACACCCACCCCCGTCAGTGGTTGCACGACTCCCGGCTTTAATGGTACTTGCCCGCCCGGCACATATCCTAACGACTTCGGGATGTGCTGCACTGCCCTCGCCAGCGGCGAAGGTGACTTGTGTCCCAACCCGCCCGAATCTTACCAGTGCGGCACAATTCTGCCGATGACGAATTGCCCTTACACCATCTACAGCTTCGGCTCCTGCTACTCACCCATCCTCATCGATGTCGCGGGCGACGGCTTCCGCCTCACCAGCAGGGCACAGGGCGTGCGCTTCGACCTCGACGGCAACCCCGACCACCTGACCGAACAAGTCTCTTGGACTGCGCCCGGCTCGGACGATGCGTGGCTGGCCTTAGACCGCAACCGCAACGGCACAATCGACAGCGGGCGGGAACTGTTCGGCAACCTGACCCTGCAACCGGCGTCGGCTACAGGTAACGGTTTTATCGCACTCGCCCAATATGACAAGGCACAGAACGGCGGGAACGCGGACGGCGTGATCGACTGGCGCGACGGGTTCTTCGCGCTGCTGCGTTTGTGGCAGGACAGCAATTACAACGGCATGTCGGAAGCGTGGGAGTTGCACACGCTGCCGTCGCTCGGCGTGACGGCATTGCATCTGGATTACAGGGAATCGAAGTGGACGGACGAGTACGGCAACCGCTTCCGCTACCGGGCGAAGGTGGAGGGCGAGAAAGGCACAAAGATGAACCGCTGGGCGTGGGACGTGTTCCTCGTCGTTGCGCCGTAAAAGCCCACGCCGATCATCAGTCGCACAGAGAGCCGCCGGTTGGTCTTGAGAGACCGATGGGCGGTTCTCCTGTTTTTCCTGTAATCTATCCGTGCTTATTAATAGTTCGACAAGAGCCTTTCACAGGTTTGGGGCGCGATGGAAAAACGTATGTGGCGGGCGCGGACGAAACACGATTTGATGATCGAGGTGTGGGAGCATCTGGATTGCGAGACCGTGGGCGCGCGCGAGTTGGAGGCGATTGCCGCAGCCGTGCGCGAGCGTTTCGGAGAGGGCGCGGAGGAGAGTCCGGCCATCGTCGCGCGCCTGCTGGCCGACGAGGGCGCGGAGTTGCGCCACGCAGAGGTGTTGGAGATGGACGCGCGCTGGCGCAGCGCCGACCCCTATGATGCGATGTTCCGCAACGTCCTCAAGTTCTCGAATTTCGAGGAGGCCGCCGCCTCGATCAAGCGTCTGGACAATTTGCGCCTCCAGTTCAAGCGCAAGAAGGACGCGGAAGGTTTGCGCCGCGTGCAGGAGACGGTCTTGAAGGGCAAGCAGCGGGCGCAGATGATCGCGCGCAACGCCACTGTGAACGAGCAGAAGCGCGCCGAGAAAGAGGAGATCGCCGAATGGTTCACGGTCTGGCTCAGGCAACCGGAAATCTTTGAAGACTGGCTGCACCTGCGCCGCCGCGCGAAAGATTTCCGCGAACGCTTCGGCGAGTGAGTTCGCGTGCGAGGGCGCGCTCGGCCTTCGCGGTTATGTAAGCGGCCGCCTTCGGCGTTAAAATAGTGCAGGCAACTCCCCTAAAATTTCACCAGTCGAAGAGAAAAACGGATCAGTCCAACTCTGGAGGTAGTGTATGAAAGTGTCCTACAGGTCGGCGCGGCGGTCGGGCGGCGTCGCCTTAGTGTTGTCTTTAAGTTTATTGTTCAATAGCGGCGCGGCGTTCGCGCAGACGCTCGTGTCGAAGGGCGGCGCGGCGCGTAAGGCCGGGACGCGCCGGACGAACGCGGGCAAGGCCACCGCCGCCGAGGCCGCGCAGTTCGTCGCACACGCCGAGCAAAGGCTCACGGAACTCAACCTCAAAGTCAGTCGCGCGAGTTGGATTCAGGAGAACTTCATCACGGACGACACGGAAGCTCTCGCCGCCGACGCCAACAACGAACTGACCGCCGCCGTCACGCAACTGGCCGAACAGGCGACGCGCTTCGATAATCTCAAACTCCCCGCCGACACGGCGCGCAAGCTGAAACTATTGAAACTCGCCTTGACCGTGCCCGCGCCGTCGAACCCGGCCGAGCGCGACGAGTTGACGAAGATCACTGCGTCTCTGTCGAGCGATTACGGCAAAGGTAAATACTGCCCCGATGGCGCGCAGGGAAAATGCCTGACGCTACAGGAGATGGAACCCATCCTCGCCGAAAGCCGCGACCCGGAAGAGTTGAAACGCATCTGGCTCGGCTGGCACGCCATCTCGCCGCCCTTCAAACAGAAGTACGCGCGCTTCGTCGTCCTCGGCAACAAGGGCGCGCGCGAGATGGGCTTCAAAGACCTCGGCGCGCTGTGGCGTTCCAACTATGACATGCCTCCAGACGAGTTCGCCGCAGAGATGGAACGGCTCTGGCTGCAAGTCAAACCGCTCTACGATTCGCTCTACACCTACACGCGCTGGAAGCTCTCGGAAAAGTATGGCAAGCAACTCGTCTCGGAGAACCAGCCGATCCCGGCGCACCTCTTAGGCAACATGTGGAGCCAGACGTGGAGCAACATCTACCCGCTCCTCAAGCCTGAGCGCAGCGACGCCGGTTACGACCTCACCAAGATACTCTTGCAGAAGAAGACCGACGCACGCCAGATGGTGCGCTACGGCGAGGGCTTCTTCACCTCGCTCGGACTCGACCCGCTGCCGCAGACTTTCTGGGAGCGCTCGTTGTTCGTCAAACCGCAGGACAGGGAAGTCGTCTGCCACGCGAGCGCCTGGGACATCGACGCGAAAAATGATGTGCGCCTCAAGATGTGCATCAAGATCACGGCGGAAGACTTCTCGGTCGTCCACCACGAACTCGGCCACAACTATTACCAGATGGCCTATGCGCCGCAGTCTACGCTTTACCAGAACAGTGCGAACGACGGTTTCCACGAAGCCATCGGCGACGCCGTGGCGCTCTCCGTCACGCCGGAGTATTTGAAGAAGATCAACCTGATCGATAAAGTGCCGGACGAGAGCGCGGACACGGGGCTGCTCCTGCGTCTCGCGCTCGACAAGGTGGCCTTCCTGCCCTTCGGCTATCTGGTTGACCAGTGGCGCTGGAAAGTTTTTTCTGGTGAGGTCACGCCGGAGAATTACAACAAGGCTTGGTGGGAACTGCGCACGAAGTATCAGGGCATCGCGCCGCCCGCACCGCGCAGCGAAGCCGACTTCGACGCGGGCGCGAAGTATCACGTCCCGGCCAACACGCCCTACGCGCGCTACTTTCTCGCCGCGATCCTTCAGTTCCAGTTTCACCGCGCGCTCTGCCGCGAGGCCGGCTTTACGGGGCCGCTTAACCGCTGCTCGATCTACGGCAACAAGCGGGCGGGCGAGAAACTGAAACAGATGCTCGCCATGGGGCAGAGCCGCCCGTGGCCGGAGGCTTTGAAGGCTCTGACGGGCGAGGACAAGATGGATGCCACCGCCATCATCGACTACTTCGCCCCGCTCAAACGCTGGCTCGACGAACAGAACGCACAGCACGCGCGCAAGCAGACGGCCTCGACGAAATAGCGGCCTCGACGAGATAGTGACGCGCGTCCGGCCGGATTAAACCGGCCACGCAAAGAAAGAGGCGAGTCGCAGCAATGCGACTCGCCTCTTTCTTTCGCGACGATAGTAGTGCGCTTACTTCACCTCCGCCCACACCCGCTCGCCCTTCTTGTGCAGTGTGACTTCGGAAATCTCAAGCAGGTTAAGGTTCTCCCATTCGACGCTGGTCTCCTCGCCGTCAACGACCTTGATGTCCCACAGTTTCGCCTTCTCCTTGCGGGCGAAATTGATCTCGACGCTCTCGCCGTCGGGGAGCGTGTCGCGCCCGAGCACGTCCTCTTGCCACTCTTTGGCGCTATGCGGGGAGACGTAGAGTTCGTGAATCTCCACGCCCGTCTGGTTATGTAGCGTGAAGTCCTGCTTGCCCTGCGCGAGAGCGACGGCGAGCGACAGCGCGGCGACGGCGCACAAGGCGAGCGAACCGCTCATTAACAATCTCGAACTCAGTTTCATCTGGGGGAATCCTTTCCGGTCGGGTTTCAAATTTGCGCCCTTGCGCGCGACGCCGCGCTCGAAACACGCGCGGCGCAAAATAGTAGCCGATGGCTTGCGGGTCAACGAGCAGCCTCAGCGCAGGAGTGGCCGGCGCGTCGGCGTTGTCGCCCGGCTAAACTTTAGCACCCCGCGCAATTGCCCGTGCGCTAAAATTCATTAGTTCCTACTTGCTGTTTTGTCCCACCTCATACTTGACTCTGAGATAGACGGTGAATTGCACGACCGGCTCGATCACTATCGGGTTGATCACTGCGTCGAAGCCGTCCGCGTTTAAGGCGTTGAAGAAAAACGTGCGGCTCTTTCGCGCGCGCTGGATCGTGTATTTATCTTGCTGGTCATAATTCTGGCTGACATTCTCCGATTCGTAGGCCGTGTATGAGTCGTACATCTCGGTGGGAAAGTAGGCGCTGTATCTCTCCGCGAAGACTTGTGCCGGGGGTTGAAGTTTGATGCCTAACAGCTTTTCATGCCGCGCGATTTTCTGCTTGACCATCCGCGCGGCTTCTTCCGCCAGCCGGTTGTGAATGCTGCCGGTGTCCCGCACGACGTAGTCAACTTTAATCAAGTCGAAGATTTTCGACTGTGCTGCCGTGACGAGCAACTTGTCGAGCAGGAGCTTGTCCTGATAATGCACACTGATGTTTTTCTTAAGCTCAAAGCCGGCCAACCTCTCCTTCGCCACGTTGCCCTCTAGCTGAAAGCCATAAATCTTATTCTGCGCCGCAAAGTCAACGAAGATGTCATCGCTCGCGATGCCCAGACGCTTTAAGTCGGCGGAGAACTGGCTGATTGTGGCGTCCATTTTCTGATTGCACTCGGCGACGGTGACACACTCCTGCGCGAGGCCGAAAACTGCGACGTGCTCGTCGGCACGCACATTCATCAACACGCTGGCTTCGATGAACATGCTGTTGGCGGAAGGGGGCGCATCCTCCTTCGCCAGCACACGCTTGTTTCGTTCATTCTGCTCGGCTCTGGCATTGCCGCCGGCCTGCGAATAGCCGATGTTGCCGCTGGCCTGCGCGAGACAGACACTGTGCCCCGCAAACATCAACAGCAAGGCGATTGCGATTCTACTCATCGTTAGCTCCTAACAGGTGTGATGTGAAACGCTGCGGCCGGAACACTCTGCAAGTTCACTCATCCGGGTACTCGTCCGAGCCTAGCACCCACATGAAGGATTGGAGGTCGATCATGTCGCGGGGCTTCAAATCGCCGAGGTCGCGCCGGATGGTTTCGGCGAACGCGAGGAAGTTCGAGTAGGTGTCCCAGTTGGGGCGCGAGTTGTACTGGAAGTCGAAGCCGTAGGCGCGTGCGGCGATGCGCGTGACGTTCGGCTTGAGGAAGATGTGCCGGTCGGGCTGCGCGATGAAGCCGAAGACCGTGACGAGCGGCCACGTCAGGACGCGCGTCTGTTTGCGCGGCAGCGCGTCAACCGTCTCGACCCAACGCTCGAACTTGGCAGCCGCGCCCCCTCGGCCGTGGAGGAATTCGTAGAGACCCTCTGCGAAGAGGCGCGCGCCCTCCTCCGACTTGATCGCGTCGCGCAAGGCCATCTTCTCGAACGAGAAGATCATGCTGTGGCGGCTGCGCTGCTCGACGCGCACGGCGCGCGCGGCGACCTCTGCGAACGCGCCCTCGCGCAGGAGCCGGCGAAACTCCGTTTGCCCCAACGCCTCCTGCCAACGCTCGTGCGATTCCCACTTGTACTCGCGCTCCCAACTCAAGTAAGTCTCGTCGGAAAACCCACGCGGGAAATATTTGAGGAACTTGCGACGGCACGCGGCCGCGCCGGGATTACGAGCAGACACTGCTTGAGCCTCCTTGTTCTTTGGCCGGCGACTGCGTCGTGAGAAGTCTGCGACGCTCTGCCGACGCTATCAAATGCTTCGTAAGTTCGATATGAAATCCGCTTCCGATAGACCCCTTCGCTTACTGCACCTATCCCAGCACGTCCGCCACGCTGACAGCCAGCGTGGCGATGGTGTGGGCGCGTGCTTCCTCGCCGCGCCGGAGGTTCAGCGTTGTCTGATATGTGCCCTCTGCCAATCCCGAATATATCTTGATCTGCTCCTGCCCTCGGCGCGCGCCTGTTCGACGATCTTGTGCGTGAGTTGGTTGCAGTGATCCGGTAATACGGAGAATTAAGGTCTTATAGCTCTCTCCAAAGTGAAGCTGACTTTGTACACAAATAATTCGACGTTTGGCATCATTTGGAGTGCATACTGTAACTTCAAATCGTTACCGCGAGCGATTATGATCCCG
>DASVPS010000027.1:0-12714 GCA_036389555.1 Pyrinomonadaceae bacterium | reverse complement strand
AGCGGGCGGCGAGTTGTCGCTGCGAACCTTCGCCACCACGGTAGGCGTCCAGCACGCGGCGGCGCAAATCTAAGGAGTAAGGCTTCATGGGCGCGCAGCATACTCGCTGCCTGTGGCCTGTTCAAGTGAAATCTGCTCTAGACCCGTATTGGCTGAACCAAGTGACGTACAAGCGCGACGAAATTCTAGACGTGAACGCCGATTTCAAGCACGATTATTACACTTACTTTTGGGCTGATCAGCCCGGAGACGAAGCCGAAGCCAGAGACAAGGCTTTCCCCTACAGCGCGGTGGCTATCTACCCGCGTAGACAAAACCCACGCATCTCCGCTCAGAAAGGCGGGTTCACTCTCCACGGCAGCCGAGAGCCTCTCGAAGATTGGTATCGAAATATCTTGGAGAACAGTTCCGCGCGTGGTGCGCGTGGGCGAAGGGTCAAGCCGCAACATCTTCTGGTACATCCCTTCACGCTGACGCGCGGCGCGCTCGACGACGCCGAAACTTACCTTGAGATGGCTGGTGTGAACGAGTACACACTCTTCCCCGAATTGAGCGGCTTATGCCAGTACTTAAGTCGCAGATTTGAAAAGCATCTAAAATAAAGATGACACACATCGCGTTCGTCGCAGAGGGCGGCACGGGCGAACATAGACCGGCGGCGTGCGAAGGAGATGAGCAGTAAGAAGTGTCCGCAATGCGGGATGGTGAACTGGGCGGAGGCCGCCGCGTGCAAGCGTTGCGGCGCGACGTTCGACGGCATGCCGGAAGCGAGCGGCGAGCGAGGCGGCGGGCGAAGTCTGCTCAAGCGCGTCTCGTTCATTGCGGGGATGGTCGGGGCGTTCGTCCTCGTCGGCTACGTTTCGCTGCGCGCAACCTCGGAGGCCGTCACCTTCGAGCAGCGGCAGATCGTCGAGCGCGCGATTGACGTATTGGAGCGGAAGGATTTCGGTCGCCGCGTGTTCGTCTTGAGAAACCTCGCCAGCTATCGCGCGAGCGACAACTGGTGGAATCGCTACGTGGGGCACACAGACGCTTATGCGGCGACGAACTTTCCCTTCGAGGTGGTGACGCTCTACCCGGATTTTTTCAAAGTCCCGATTGACGACACGGAGCGCGCCATCGTCCTGTTGCACGAGTCGTATCACCTGACGGGCGCGGGCGAAGAGACGGCCTTCGCGGAAGTCTGGCGCGAGAAAACCAAACTCGGCTGGACGAAAAATGCTTACGGGCACACGCCCCTCTGGCGCAGCGTGCGCGCCTTCACCGAGCGGTTTGCGCCGCAGCATTTTACCTGCGGCGCGAACGGGGCGGAAGATTGTTTCGAGTGACTGACTAAAGAGTGTCGGCAAGCGAGGGTTGTGCGAAAAGATTGACAACGGGCGCGCCCTTCGGGTTAACATAGGCGCGCTTGATTTTCGACAGGTCGGAACGCAGATGAGTATCTTTCACCCGCCAACCAAACTCCTCCTTACGGTGCCGCTCGGCGACCGCGCCTGATTTTGCGCGCGGGCAGGCTCGACGCGGCGAGACTTCACCACAGCGACAAATCAACAATGTTTGAGCCGGAGGCGAAAGCCCCTGCGGAGGCTGCGGCGCGCGTCCGGTGTGTGAGGTAAGGTAAGAAGGAAGAGTGTGACTTATGGACGAAAAATATTTCCCGGAGAAGATCGAAGAGAAGTGGCAGCGCGTGTGGGCGGAGACGGGCGCGTTCGAGGTTGAACCCGACGACGCGCGGCCGAAGTTTTTCTGTCTGGAGATGCTGCCCTATCCGTCGGGCTTTCTGCACATGGGGCACGTGCGCAATTATTCCATCGGCGACGCGCTGGCATGGCACAAGCGCCTGCAGGGCTTCAACGTGCTGCACCCGATTGGCTGGGACAGCTTCGGGCAGCCCGCCGAACAGGCCGCCATCAAACGGGGCGTCCAACCGCGCGAGTGGACGGAAGACAACATCGCGCACATGCGCGGGCAGTTCAAACGCCTCGGCATCAGTTTCGACTGGCGGCGCGAGATGGCGGCGCACCGGCCGGACTATTACAAGTGGGATCAGTGGTTCTTTCTGAAGATGTTGGAGCGCGGTTTGATCTACCGTCGCACGTCGCCGATCAACTGGTGTCCGAAAGAGGAGACCGTGTTGTCGAACGAGCAATCGTCGGGCGGCGTGTGCTGGCGTTGCGGCACTGCGGTCGAGAAGCGCGATCTGGAGCAGTGGTTCATCCGCACGACCCAGTATGCGGAAGCGTTGCTCGCCGATATGCGCGAGATCGAGGCGGGGTGGCCGGAGCGTGTGCTGACGATGCAGCGCAACTGGATCGGGCAGAGCGTCGGTGCCTACGTTGATTTTCAGATCAAGGACAGCGAGACGAAAGTGCGCGTCTTCACCACGCGCATCGACACCATCTACGGCGCGACGGCTATCGTCGTCGCGGCCGAGCACCCTTTGTTGAATGAACTGGAAGACTCGCCTTTAAAAGATCGCGTGATGACCTTCGTCGAACGGGTGAAGGCGGAGCGCGGGAGTCGCGCTGCGGCCGCGCCGAGCGAGGAGGAAGAGAAGGAGGGGGTCAACACGGGTCTCTTTGCGGTCAATCCTTTCAGCGGCGAGCAGATGCCCGTGTGGGTGGCGAACTACGTCCTCATCGAATACGGCGCGGGCGCGGTGATGGCCGTCCCGGCGCACGACGAGCGCGATTTCGAGTTTGCGCAGAAATACTCTCTGCCCGTCCGCCGCGTCATCGAGCGAGTGTCGCACGACCAGGAGTCGATCCCGCATCACGAGGTGGGAGGGCTGGATCAATCGGCCGCGATGCCGCACGCCTTCACGGACTACGGCATCCTCGTGAACTCGGCCGGGTGGGGCGGCAAACTCTCCGCCGACGCGATGCGCGAGATGGCGGCTTACGCCGAAGAGAAAGGTTTCGGCGGCGGCGCGGTCACGTATCGCCTGCGCGATTGGGGCATCTCGCGCCAGCGTTTCTGGGGCGCGCCGATCCCCATCGTCTATTGCGACGTGTGCGGCATCGTGCCCGTGCCGGAGGCGGACTTGCCGATTCTGTTGCCGGAGCGCGCGGAGTTTACGGGCGCGGGCAAGTCGCCGCTGGCAAACATCTCGGAGTTCGTCAACACGACTTGCCCGAAGTGCGGCGAAGCGGCGCGGCGCGAGACGGACACGATGGACACCTTCGTCGATTCCTCCTGGTACTTCTTCCGCTACTGCGACCCGCAGAACGCGGCCGCGCCTTTCGACAAAGCGCGTGTCGCCTACTGGACTCCGGTTGACCAGTACATCGGCGGCATCGAGCACGCCGTGATGCACCTGCTCTACACGCGCTTCTGGACGAAGATGATGCGCGACATCGGCCTCGTGGCGTTCAATGAGCCGGTGCGGAATTTGTTGACGCAGGGGATGGTGACGAACATCGTCGAGGGCACGGGCGAATGGAAGGCTATGTCGAAGTCTCTGGGCAACGGCGTTGACCCCGACGAGATGATCGAGGCTTACGGCGCGGACGCCGTGCGCCTGTTCGTCATGTTCGCCGCGCCGCCCGAAAACGAGTTGCGCTGGTTGGAGACCGGCATCGAGGGCGCGGTGCGTTTCCTGCGCCGCGTCTACAACTTCGTCTGGCGCTGGCGCGAGAGCCTGAAAGAATGGGGCGAGTTGACCACGGTCGAGCACGTTCCTTCAGATTCGTCCGGCATGACAAACGCCTTTCAGGTGTTCGAGATCAACAAAGCCGATTTCAGCGACACCGCGCGCGCCCTGCAACGCAAGACGCACCAGACCATCGCGCGCATCACGCAGGACTTCGCAGAGTTGCACTTCAACACGAGCGTCGCCGCGTTGATGGAACTGCTGAACGCGCTCGGCGACTTCGACGTTACGCCCACGGCGGCGACCGATGCCGACAAGTTCGCCGTGCGCGAGGCGTTGGAGGCGCTGGTGTTGATGCTCGCGCCGTTTACGCCGCACGTCGCGGAGGAATTGTGGGAATCGCTCGGACACGCGGGCGGCCTGCTGGCGAGCGGAGCGCGCTGGCCTCAGGCCGACGCGGAACTGGCGCGCAAAGAGGCTCTGGAAATCCCCGTGCAGATCAACGGCAAACTGCGCGGGCGCATCCAGGCCACACCCGACACCTCCGAGGACGAACTGCGCGAGGCCGCGCTGGCCGACGACAAAGTGCGCGCCCACATGGAAGGGCGGCAGGTGGTTAAAGTGATCGTCGTCCCGCAACGGCTGGTCAACATAGTGGTTCGTTAAAAGTCGCCGGTTGCCCGTCGTCAGTCGTCCGTTGTTTCGTGATTCATAGGGTAGTTGCTCTTGCTTCAACCCGACCACGGACAACTGACGACGGGCAACCTGCAACTGACAACTGACGACGGGCAACTGACAAATCTTTTCCCATGCTTTAGTCTATGAATTGTCGAATGATGATTCTGTCAACCCGAAGGAAGTTATTTTCGCATGACCTCTGAGCAACCGGCGCGCGCGCCGGAGAAGAAAATCCTGACGCCGGCGCGCCTCACATCGGCCGTGCTTGTCTTCTCTTTGTTGGCCGTGGCGTTGTCTTCAAGCTGCAACCCGACCGATGGTTCGCGCGACGGCAGCAAGGCCGCGCCGCCGACGCCCGCGGACTCCGCCGGCGCGACGCCCCGCCTGCCCAATCAACAGCAGCAACCGCCGCCCGCGCAACAGTCACCGACGCCTCTGGCCGACGAACTGATGAACGCCACGTTGACCACGCTCGACGGGAAGACGCTGACGTTGTCCAGCCTGAAGGGCAAGGTGGTCGTCCTGAATTTGTGGGCGACGTGGTGCGGGCCGTGCCGCCGCGAGATTCCCGATTTCATAGAGCTACAGAAAGACTATCAGGGACGCGACATAGAGGTGCTCGGCATCACGTCGGAGGACGAGCGAAACACGGCGGAGTCCGTCAAGGAATTCGTCAAGGAGTTCGAGATCAATTACAAGGTAGTGTGGGCTGACGCGAAGGCTTGGGAGGCTTTCCTCGCGCCGCGCTACAGCATCCCGCAGACCTACGTCATCGGGCCGGACGGAAACCTGATCAGGAAATTCGTCGGCTACAGCCCGCAGGTGGCGACGATGGTGCGCGAGATCGCCGACGAGGCTCTCGGCAACACGACGGCGGGCAGCCGCTGAACAAAACAAGAGACCACAGAGCCGATCTCAACCTTGGCGCGGGCAGGTAAGATATTAAGAGCAGAGGCAGCCGGGCACGTCTCAATGCGTGTCGGCTGCCTCTGCTCTTTCCGGCTCGGTCGCATGCGCCCACGGGCGCGTTGCTGGAAAAATTCTCGCGAGACGAAAACTCCGCCGCTCAGGCGTCGCCGCCGCCGCCGCTGCCCGGATGATCGGCGTGCTGTCGCTCCTGTTCCAACTCGCGTTCGCCCTCCTGTATGAGTTCGCGCCCTTCGCGTTCGAGTTTCTTGTCCTGCAAGCCCTGCGCGACACTTTCTTTAGCGCGGCCTTCCGCGATCTTCATCTCGGCCTGAACGCGCCCTTCCACTTCGTCTATCGCGGCGGGTTCGCCCGTCTCCTCCTGGGTCGTCACCTTGTCCGGGTCAATTGACATCTCCAACCTCCTCTTTAGAAGCACGGCTAGCGTGAAAAATTATTTCGGGCATCGTCTCACTGTTAGCGCGGCGCGGTCAAATCGCCGCCCCTCAAGCGGCCTCGAAAAATATTTTTCGCGGGGGCTTGACTCTGTAGCCAGCTACAGGGTTTACAATATAGTCATGTTGAAAACGGCGAGACAAATTGAACGGCGGATTGAAGGGCGCACCTTGCGGATCGGCGAGGTGGCCCAGGCTACGGGGATCAGCGTCGAAGCGTTGCGCTTCTACGAGCGGCGCGGCCTGCTCGGTCGCCCCGCGCGCACGGCCTCCGGCTATCGCGCCTATGACGAAGGGGTGCTCGAACGCCTCGCGTTCATCAAACGCGCGCAGGCCATAGGCTTTTCGCTCGACGAGATCGCGGAGATTCTGGAGATGCGCGGGCGCGGCGAAGCCCCTTGCGTCGAAGTGCGCGAGGCGGCGCGGCGCAAACTGGCGGAACTCGACGTGCGCCTGCGCGAACTGCGCCGCTATCGCAATGATCTGGCGCGCACGCTCGAAGACTGGGACGAGCGCGGCATCGAGGAAGGTCAATTCTGCGGCCTCATCGAACATAGTCACGTCCACGCGCCCGCCACGGCGACGCCGCCGACGCCCGCGCGCAAAAAGACAAACAAGGGGAAACGAAAATGAGCGCGACCATCACCAACAAACCGGCCACGGCCGGAGCAGCGGCGGCAACGGGCGACACATCCAGTACTCACGCAGCGGCGCACGGCGTGGGCGCACACGTCAACAGTGACGACGCAAACAATGTCGAGCGCGTTGATTTGTCTCTCACGGGCATGACTTGCAACGCCTGCGCGCGTCGCATCGAGCGCAGGCTCAACAATGCCGAAGGGGTGCGGAGCGCGAACGTCAATTTCGCGACGGCGCGCGCGACCGTGGAATACGACCCGCGCGCGACCGCCACGGCGCGTCTGATCGGGACGGTCGAAGAGATCGGCTACGGCGCGAGCGATGCCGAAGAAGAAGGTGCGGCGGAGAGAGAACAGGAGGCCGAGCGCGCGGAGCAGAAGCAACTGCGCCGCCGCTTCCTCGTCGCCGCAGTGCTCTCCGCGCCCGTGCTCCTCGTCGCCATGTCGCACGGCCGCATCGCGCTCTTCAACGTCGCATGGATCAACTGGGCGCAACTCATACTGACGCTCCCCGTCGTCTTCTACAGCGGTTGGCCTTTCTATCAGGGCGCGTGGACGGCGCTCAAACATCGCGCGGCCGACATGAACACGCTCATTGCGACCGGCACGGGCGCGGCCTTCATCTATTCGCTCGTCGTGACGGTCGCGCCCGGCCTCTTCGTTGCGGATCATACGGCGTCGATGGTGGGCATGAACGACGGCGGCGCGATGAACATTGCGCCCGTGTATTTCGAGGCGGCGAGCGTGATCATCGCGCTCATCCTCCTGGGGCGTCTGCTCGAAGTGCGTGCGCGCGGCAAGACTTCCGATGCGATCAAGCGCCTGATGGGACTCCAACCGCGCACGGCGCGCATCGTCCGCGAGGGGGGCAGGGAAGTTGATGTTCCGGTCGAAGAGGTGGCCGTGGGCGACCTGGTGGTAGTGCGGCCGGGCGAGCGGATTCCGGTTGACGGCGTGGTCACGGAGGGCGCTTCGGCGGTCAACGAGGCGATGCTGACGGGCGAGAGCATGCCCGTCGAGAAGACTGTGAACTCGGAGGTCTTCGGCGCGACGATCAACGGGACGGGAAGCTTCACCTTTCGCGCGACGAAGATCGGGCGCGAGACGGTGTTACAACAGATCGTGCGGATGGTGGAACAGGCGCAGGGACAGCGCGCGCCCATCGCGCGCCTCGCCGATGTGGTGAGCGGTTATTTCACGCCCATCGTGATCTGCATCGCGATTGCGGCGTTCGTCGTGTGGTTCATCGCCGCGCCTGTGGAGTCGCGTCTGAGTTATGCGCTTGTCAGTTTCGTTTCGGTTCTGATCATCGCGTGCCCTTGCGCGCTGGGGCTGGCGACGCCGACCGCCGTGATGGTGGGGACGGGGCGCGGCGCGGAGCACGGCATCCTCGTCAAAGGCGGCGAGGCGCTGGAGACGGCGCACCGCCTGACGACCATCATCCTCGACAAGACGGGCACGATCACGTTGGGACAGCCCGCCGTGACCGATGTGCTGGCCGCAGACGGTTTCGACGAGGATGAACTGCTGCGACTCGCCGCTTCGGCCGAACGCGGCAGCGAGCATCCGCTCGGCGAGGCCATCGTGCGGCGCGCCGTGGAGCGCGGACTCGCGCTCACAAACGTCTCCTCGTTCAACGCGCGCGCGGGGCATGGCGTCGAGGCGGAAGTCGGAGGGCGGCGCGTCGTGCTCGGCAATCTCAGGTTGATGACGGAGCGCGGCGTCGAGTTGAAAAATTTGCGGGAGCGCGCAGCCGGGTTGACGGAGGCGGGGCGCACGGTCGTGTACGTCGCCGTGGACGGCGCGGCGGCGGGCCTGCTGGCCGTCGCGGACGAGATCAAGGCCGACTCGAAGGAGGCAATCGGCGCGTTGCAACGTCTGGGGCTGGAAGTCTTGATGCTGACGGGCGACAGCCGGCCGACGGCGGAAGCGGTGGCGCGCGAAGTGGGCATCACGCGCGTGCTGGCCGAAGTGTTGCCGGAGGGCAAGGCGGCGGAAGTGAAAAAGTTGCAGGCCGAAGGAAAGCGCGTGGCGATGGTGGGCGACGGGTTAAACGACGCGCCCGCGCTCGCCGCAGCCGACACCGGCATCGCCATCGGCACGGGCACGGACGTTGCCATCGAAGCCTCGGACATCACTTTGATCCGCGGCAGCCTGCACGGCGTGGTGACGTCCATCGCGCTCTCGCGGCAGACGATCAAAGTGATCCGGCAGAATTTGTTCTGGGCGTTCGTCTACAACACGCTGGGCATCCCGCTGGCGGCGGGCGCGCTCTATCCGTTCACGGGTTGGCTGCTCTCGCCCGTCGTGGCGAGCGCGGCGATGGCACTCTCGTCCGTCTCCGTCGTCGCCAACAGCCTGCGGCTCAGACGCTTTCGCCTGTCGGCTTGAGCGTGCAAGAAAAGTTGGAGGAGACTCTGTTATGGACACGACGGAAATTATTGTCTTACTGGCGGGCGTCGCGTTGATCGGCTTCGTGCTCTGGTATTTCTTCGCGGGCGAGGGCGTGCGTGCGGCGGCAAGTGTGACGGCGACGGGCGCGCAGCGTTTGAAAGTTCTGGTCAAGGGCGGCTACACGCCCGACGTGATCGTCGTGAAACGCGGCGCGCCCGTCGAACTCGACTTTTATCGCGACGAAACCAACTCCTGCACGGAACAGGTCGTCTTCGGCGACTTCGGCATCAGCCGCATGCTGCCCGCGTTCAAGACGACCCGCATCGGCTTCACGCCGGAGCGCGCCGGCACTTTCACCTTTAACTGCGGCATGAACATGGTGCGCGGCAAGTTGATCGTGGAAGATTAAGGCGACCCGTGGCCTGAGCGCTGATCAAGTCTCCGTGAATTGACAGCGGCTGCGGGCTTGCGTCTTCGGGTTGCGGCAAATTGGCGCGGCACAGAGCGTTCGTGTTAAATTGACGGCAACCGGAAGATTATTAGGCAGGCACCGGGAAATTCCGCGAGTTTATGCGACGATTGGCTCTCATCTACGGCATGCTTCTCACGCTCACGGCGGGCGTGTGGAGCAGCGCGCTGGCCGTCACCTCCGCGTCGTGCCTGCACGAAGAGGGCGCGCCCGCTGCCTCTGACGAGCACGATTGCTGCCGCGCCGACATCTCCGGGTCGAACGCCGAACAGCCCGCCTCGTGCAACGCATTGCAGCAAACTTCAGCCGACGCTTCGCACGACACATCAACCGCATCGGATCAGGCCGATGACGCGCACGACGGGATGAGTTGCGCGGCCTCGTCTCCGGCGACTGAAACACGCCCCGCGGCTGTCAGCGGGCTGTTGTCGTGCGCAGAATGTTGCGCGGGCGGCTCAGGCCAGACTCCCGCGACGGTCGCGTTCGTCACGCCCGAACAGAACAAGGTCAAACGCGCCGCCGGGAGCGATGCGGCGGGCGCGAGCGATTTGTTCCCCCCTTCACCGGCGCACGTTTCGCACCTCGCGCCCACGCAGCACGCGCCGCCCTCGCCCCCGGAGCGTCGCCACATTCTGATCAGCATCTTTCTCATCTAAAACCTCTCTCAGACGTTTCCGGCCTCGCGCGCCCGCGCGAGAGTTCGGCCGGAAGCGCGCACACGCTCTTCACGTCAATCCAACTTAATTGAGGGACACGGCAACCACGGCAACACCGCGTGCAGCAACGGCGACCGCGACGCGCACGACGCGCATTGAACGCAGCCGCGCCCATTTTCGCTTCGATAATTTGTAAGGAGATAGAACTCACAATGAAGGCATTTAAAAAAATCAAACTCGTGCTTGCGTGCGGCTTGCTGGCCGCGGCGGCGTTAATGTTACAGGCGTGCGGCGGCGCGTCTTCCGAGCAGGCCGCATCGACGCAGCGTCAACCCACCAGGGCGACGCCCGCGCAGCCGTCCACGCCGGCCGCACAGGCCGCGCACGGGACGGGTGAGTCAACGGCGGCGGGCGCAGGCGACTCGCACGAAGGTCATTCGCACGGCGCGCCGGGGCGCGTGCCGCGCTTTGCCGCGACCGCCGCGGACTTGAAGAACTTGCCACCCGTCCTCCCGGCCTCGCAGTTTACGGGTCTGACGCGGATGGCCTATGCGGCCGTGAAAGAGATACCGCAAACCATCGCGCAACTCCCTTGCTATTGCCACTGCGACGAGGGTTTCGGCCACAAGAGTTTGCAGACCTGTTTCGTTGACGACCACGCCGCGCATTGCGCCGTCTGCGTCGAAGAAGCGCTGCTCGCCTACAAGCTGCAAAAAGAGGAAAAACTCAACCCCGCGCAGATACGCGAGCGGATCATCGCCCAATACGGGCAGTAGAGATATGGCCGCACGCGCCGATGCGCGCCGTCGTTGAGGTGCGTTTCAAAGCAGCAAAGAGGCGCGCCGTCTGGAGAGCGCGGCCATGTCGGCTGATGCGAAGCAGACCGAACTCTGCACTTATCTATCGGCGATCCTGCTCGGCGGGCTGGCGTTGAATGCGCTCGCCGGTTGGTGGTGGGCTGATCCGGTCGCGGCGTTGTTAATGGTTCCGATCATCGGCAGCGAAGGTTATAAGGCTCTGCGCGGCGAGAGTTGCTGCGAGCAGGGAACGTGTCATTAAAATTGCGCGATGTGCGCGGGAGAATTTGGATGAAAAAGTTTTTGATGAACTTCGCTCTGTCGCTGTGTGTCGTCTCGGTCGTGATGGCGGCGACGGCGCGGGCGCAAGGGGAGCCGGCGGGAAGCGCGCCGTTGAAACTGGAAGGGCAGATCGTCTGCTCGCAGTGCTGGTTCGAGTCGGACGACCGTGTGAAGACGCCTTACGGCACGGCCTCCGATTTGAAGTGCGCGGCCGACTGTGCGGTGAAGGGAATTGACGCCGCGCTCGCCGTGCGCGAGGGAGCGGCGAACAAGTTCAAGCTCTACCTGCTCGAAGACGGCCGCTTCGATAAGGGCGCGAAGGATTGGCTTGGCTATATGGGCAAGCGCGTGGAGATCGCGGGCACGCTCCGGCAGGCGTCGGGGCAGAAGAGCTATGTGAAGGTTGACGCTTTGAACGTCGTCGCGGGTGCGGGCGGCGCGGCCGCCACGGTCTTGCAGGACGCGAAAGTGTTGGGTACGGAAGTGGAACTCGCGCTCAGAGACCTCTTCGGCGGCGAACAGAAGTTGAGCGCGTTTCGCGGCCGCATCGTGGTGCTCAATTTCTGGGCGACCTACTGCGAGCCGTGTCGCAAGGAGATGCCCGACCTCGCGGCCATACAGAACAACTACGCCGCGCTCGGCGTGCAGGTCATCGGCGCGTCGGCCGACGAACAGGCGGCGCGGCCGAAGGTGATGCAGTTCATCAAGGAGACGAAACTCAATTTCCCCATCTGGCTCGGCGCAACCACAGGCGACATGGAACGGTTCGGACTCGCGCCCGCGCTCCCCGGCACGGTCATCATCGGTCGCGACGGGCGAATCGTGTGGCACAAGAGCGGCGTCATCAAAGAAGCCGAGGTGAAGAAGAAGATTGACGAACTGCTGGCGCAGGCGGCGAAGGAAGCGCGGCGCGAGGCGGAGGCCGCAAAGCATCGTGCCGGAGAACACGCGCGGGCTAAAGGGGCGGAAGAGGATTATGTGTCAAGCGTCCCCTCTTGACCGAGTTGACCGGGAGAAGGCCGCGCCGTGAGCGGGGCAGGAAACGAAAACAAAGAGCGTTGGGTTTACGGGATGCGCGTGCTCTCGAAGCAGATTCCGCGTGCCAGCGTGCGCATGACTTTAACTTACAAATTTCACCCGCGCCTGACGGCCGGCGTGGAATACAACCCGGGCGCGGACGAGATTGCGCCCATCGCCAACTTATTGCTGCTGACGGAGACGAGGCGGCGTCCCGCTTTGATGATCGGCACGAGTTCGGATCGCATCGGCACGCCTTCGGGTCAGTCTTATTACCTGACCCTGAGCAAGAGCCTGCGGCGCGAGACGGGGTTGCCGATTGCGCCTTACGTCGGCTTGGCCTATGGCACGTTCCAACACAGGCTGCTGCCCGTCGGCGGGATCAACGTCCAACTCGGCAAAAATTTCTCCGCCCTCGTCACGCACAACGGCATCAACCTCCACCCGCTCCTGAATTACTCGTACAACCGCCACGCCTTCTCTCTCATCATGGTGAAGAGCAGATATCCGGGCGTGAGTTATAGCATCGCATTCTGAGACCGGGGAAGAGGGAAGGGCTAAAGGGTCAGGGAAAGAGAAAATACTACGGCGCAGCTTGAGTTTTATTCTTTCCCCTTCGCCTTTCCCCTTCACCTTTTCCCGGTTTTTGATTGCTTCCCCTTTCCCCTTTCCGCTCCGCTTGCTAAGATGTGCGCGTAATAACAAAGGCGCGATACAGTCGAATGATTTCTCCCCGCTGGACAGCGAGCCACGCTTGTTCTCCCCTCCGGTGTCGCCGCCGCATCACCTTTTTTTGGTCGCTTAAGGAGAAGAAGCATGAAATCATTTTG
>DASVPS010000026.1:0-6321 GCA_036389555.1 Pyrinomonadaceae bacterium | reverse complement strand
GAGTCCCGGAGGGACGATTGCATCTTGCGTTAAAGCAATCGTCCCTACGGGACTCCAGCAATAATTATGCACCTTGTTCCCAGCACTAAAGTGCTGGGCTATTAGCAATCGTCCCTGTCGGGACTCGTTCAAACAGCTTCTAAGAAGCTGTGTGAAAAGCAACCCGGTTCTTTGTCCCGCAGGGACAATTGAGAATAGCCCGGCCATTGATGGCCGGGGAGCGTGAACGTGTCTTTATACACAGAGTCCCGGAGGGACGATTGAATGTGTTTGACATATTCAATCGTCCCTACGGGACTCACATATGGTCTTTCAACTTGTCCCCAGCGATGGATCGCTGGGCTATGAGCAATCGTCCCTTGCGGGACTCGTGCAAACTGCTTCTAAACTTTTATAAAAATCTTGCGCCGGTAAAGTATCGCCATCAGGCCGAGCCAGAGGAGCACGTAGAGAAGCGCGTAGAGAAGCGCGCCGTCGGCGGGCGCTGCAACCCACGGGGCGAAGAGGTGCTCGTAGAGATAAGTCTGCAAATTGCCCGGCCGCCCGTCCGCGCGCGGCAGTTTCCACAGACTCATCGCGCGCGCCATCAAGCCCGACAGCACGAAGACCGCCAGCGCGTTCACGCCGAAGATGCGGAAAGGCAACGCCCAGCGCCGGTAGTTTTTGATGTCAACGAGCCAGTAGCACAGCGCGAGCAGTTGCAAGGCCATCCCCGTCGTGAAGACGACGTAGGAACTCGTCCACAGAGCCTTGTTGATCGGATACCAGGCGTTCCACATCCACCCGACGACAACGCACGCGACGCCCGCCACGAACAGACCCGCCACTTTCTCGTGCGCCTCGCGCCGTTCCCTCAGCCAGTGTCCCGCGAGCACGCCTGAGAGCGTCGTCGCGATGGCGGGGATGGTGCTCAAGAGTCCTTCGGGGTCGTAAATCCGCCCGCCGCCCTTCCAGATGTGATCGCCGAGCACGACGCGATCAACGAACGCCGCGAGGCTTCCTTCTTTACTCAAATCACCGGCAGCGTAACCCGGCGCGGCTATGAA
Organism: Pyrinomonadaceae bacterium; assembly: GCA_036389555.1. Classification (GTDB taxonomy): domain Bacteria; phylum Acidobacteriota; class Blastocatellia; order Pyrinomonadales; family Pyrinomonadaceae; genus JAIVJZ01. Next base: position 5,275 of record DASVPS010000026.1, on the reverse strand, counting down.
CTCCGGCAACAGCCAGTACAGCAGGAGCAACAGGGCGGCCAAGAGGCTTTGCGTGCGCCAGTTGGTTTTGAGAAAGATGACGGCCGCGCAGAGGTAGCAGACCGCGATGCGTTGCAGCACGCCGGTCAGGCGGATCGTGGACAGGTTGAAGTAGGGGAAGCCGGCAAGGAGAAAACCGCAGGCGTAGATGAGCACGGTGCGGCGCAGGATTTTCAGATAGAGGTCGCGCTTCGTCCCGCCCGCCTCGGCGCGGCGTGCGAAGGCGAGCGTGATCGAGACGCCGACGATGAACAGGAAGAACGGGAAGATGAGATCGGTCGGCGTCCAGCCGTGCCACGCGGCGTGTTCGAGCGGCCAGTAGACTTTGCCGCTCGCCCCCGGATTGTTGACGAGGATCATGCCCGCGATGGTGATGCCGCGAAACACATCGAGCGACAACAGACGCCCCGCCTCTCGCACGGCTCCTTTATCCACGGCTGCAACATCCATCTCTGGAACTCCTCAAACCCGACATCTTTTTTTCTTTGCGTCTTCGCCGGAGATTAAGTTCTCGCCCGGACGCAAAAGAAAGCACGCGATTTTCAAGGCTCCGACGGGCGTGAGCCGAGGCCGACTTCTTCCGGGTTTGGCAGCGTCGAACTCTCTGCGTATTCGCGCATTGCCTCCTCCATGGCCTTGCTGCGGTTGAGCCACGTGGCAATCGCCACGTCGTAGCGCGCAAGCACGCTCTCCATCCAGTAGGGGCGATTCTCCGCGAGCCACTGTTCGCGATAACTCGCTTTGAGCGCCGCCAGTTCTTCGGCCATCTCGCGCAGAGAGTTGTAGATCGCGCCGTGGTAACGCCTGAGCCGGTTGACCCGGCGACGGTCGCCCAGATTCAAATAAGCCTGCCAGTAGTCGCGGCTGAACTGTTCGACGACCTGCATGCGCCGCCCCATGTGTCCGAGCCGCTCGGCCGCGAAACGCGCCGACGCGATCATCGTGCGATTACGCCGCGCCGACGCGCCTTCGCGCGCGAGCATCTCCGCCGCGCCCTCGACGGCGAGGCGCATCTGCCGCGTCTTCTCGCTGAGCGTGCGCGAGCGTTCCTGAAAGGCATTCGTGAACGGCTCTTGCCAGAACAGCGGGTTGGTGGTGTTCGTGCCGAGCAGGGCGTTCGCGCCGCCGAGCGTGCGCAGGGCGCGCACGAACGAGTCGCCTTCGTGGCGGAAGAAAGCCCAGTCGAAATCGCGTTCAAACTGCGCCACGTCCAACTGCCCTTCCTGCCAGGAGGCGGCCGCGCCGAGCACGACGCCGTACCAGGTCATCTCAAAGAGCGTCTCGCCGTCGTCGTCCCAACTCGTGTTCAACATGCCGAGCGCGCCCGCCTTCTGGCCGTCGCGCACGAAGGCCGTGATGTTCCGCGCGGCGTTGTCGAGATTGGGAAAGACCTGATTCCAGTTGGAGACGCCGGGGCAGACGAACTGTTCCAGCCCCGCGTCTTTGAACGGCTTGATGCGCGCCGTGAAATCATCGCGCGCGCCGTAAGCCCAGTTCATCACGATCAAATCTTTCGGGATGCTGCCGATCAGTTCGGGATGATTGAGCGCGATGTCGCCCCAGAACATGAGGCGGCGATTGTAGGGCTGCAAAATTTCACGCACGCGCCGCAAGTATTCAAAATAGACCGTGCCCGCGCCGCGCGCGCGTACCTGTTCGCGGCTCTGCCCCTCGCCGAGTTCAAATGTCTCGTCCGCGCCGATGTGAAAAAACTTTCCGGGGAACAACTCGTCGAGTTCTTTGTACCAATCGGCGACGAGCCGGATTGAGCCTTCCTGCTGCGGCGAGAGCACGTCGCCGTAAGGCACTTCGGCGAGTTCGTTATACTTCTCGAATTTGAGCGCCTTGTGCAGGTGGCCGAAGGTCTGCTGTTCGGGCACGAGTTCAATGTGATAGCGGCGCGCATAGGCGTGGAGTTCCCTGATCTCTGCGGGCGTGAGCGAACCGCCTTCGGGCGCGATGAGCGGGTGCGACCGGCTGGCGAACGTGTGCTCCATGTAGAAGGAGTGCATGTTCATCTTGAAGGCGGCGAGCGTGCGCAGTTGTCGCTTGATGTACTCGACGGTGGGGACGGGGCCGCGGCTGATGTCGTCCGAGAGACCGCGCCAGCGCATCGCGGGATAATCAATGATCCGCACGCCGGGCAGGAACGCCGCGGGCGCGTCGCCGCCGACGAGTTGCTTCAAAGTCTGCAACCCGTAGAAAGTGCCCGCCGCGGTTTTGCCCGCAACGACGACTTCATCCGAACTGACCGAGAGCACGTAGCCCTCTTCGTTCAAACCGGGCGGCGCGCTCAGGTTCGCGCGTTTGAGCGCGGCCTCGACCGGCGCGAGATTGAGCGCGCCGACGAGGATCGTGCGACGCCCGCGCGCCCGGCCGATGGAGAGGGCGAGTCCGCCCGCCGTCTCGCGCACGTCTTTAATAAAATCATCCGCCGCGTGCCGGTCGTCCGCCGCGTGCGGGTCGGCGAGCGCGATGCGCACGTCGCGCGTCAGGCGAAACGTCTCGCCGGTCGGCTTCAGTTGTTTCGGCTGCGGGATGAGACGAATCGCGCCGGTCGCCTTCGTCGCGTTCGCCGCCTTAGCCGCGTTCGCGGACTGTGCGCGGGCGTCCCTGTTGGCGTTGATGAACAGCAGGATGAGCGCGGCACAAGACAGAAACAACAGACGCCGCCGTGGCCTTCGTGATAAATTATTTGACACAGTGATGTTTGCGAAACTCGAATTGATGCGAACGAAAAGACTTTTACTCGAAAACTGATGCCAATATCAATGCGAATATCAATTCACGCCGTGACGGCGGGAGCAGGAGGAGGTGGCGGCGCGTGTCTTTGATGCTTGAAGAGATCGCGGAGCAACCCGAAGCTTTGCGCCGGACGATTGAGGCGGAGCGCGGGAAGGTTGAACAACTCGGCGCATTCCTGCGCGCGCGCGGCGTCAACCTGATCGTGCTCGTGGCGCGCGGCAGTTCCGACAACGCTGCTCTGTTCGGCCGCTACCTGCTCGAAGTGGCGACGGGCATCCCCGTCTCTTTGAGCGCGCCGTCCGTCCACACGCTCTATCATGCGCGCCTGAATCTGCGCCACGCGCTCGTCGTAGGCGTCTCGCAATCGGGCGAGGGCGAAGACATCAACCGCGTCCTTGAGAACGCACGCGCGGGAGGCGCGTACACCGTCGGCATCACGAACGAAGCGAACTCCGCGATGGTCTCGCTCGTTGACGAGACGCTCCTGATGCACGGCGGGCGCGAACGCTCCGTGGCCGCCACGAAAACTTTCACGGGGCAGATGCTCCACTTCCACATGCTCGCCGCCGCGCTCGCCGACGGCCGCGCCGAGCACACGAACTATGCGGCGATCCCTGAGATGGCCGCGCGTGCTCTCGAACTGCGCCCGGCCGTGGAAGAGATCGTCGAGCGTTACGTCTTCATGGAGAACTGCGTCGTCGTCGGTCGCGGGCTGCTTTACGCGAACGCCTACGAGATGGCTCTGAAGTTGATGGAGACATGCTACGTCGTGGCCGAGCGTTTCTCCTCCGCAGACTTCCTGCACGGCCCGCTCGCGATGGTCGAACGACACTTCCCCGTCATACTCTTCGCCCCGCCCGGCGTCACGCTGGACAGCACGCGCACGCTGCTGGCGCGTCTCAAGGAACTGCGCGCCGACACGCTCGTCATCACCGGCGACGAAGAGGCGGCCGGGACGTGTACGCGCGCTCTGAAACTTCCGGGCGACATCAACGAATTCCTCGCGCCCATACCCTACATCATCCCTGCGCAACTCTTCGCCGCGCTCCTCGCCGCCGCTAAAGGTCTCGACCCCGATGCGCCGCGCTCGCTCTCGAAAGTGACACGCACGCTCTGACACCTTGCCCGATTGAGAGTTGAGCCGCATGCAGGTTGACGGAACTTGCGTGCGACTCAAATTTGCCGACACACTCCTTTCAATGAGGTGCGACAGGCGTTAACCGTGCGATTAGCTTTTTGGCGCAGTTCAGTGCTGGATGTATTCGTGCAGCAGGCGCAGTTCGTCGCCCTGCTCGCTGAGTTCGACGCGCATGATGTCGCGCATGGCGAGCATGCCGACCCAGCGGTCGTCGCGCACGACGGGCAGATAGCGCGTGCCGTGCTTCTCCATCAATTCAAGCGCCTCGTGTGGCGTCTTGCTGCATTCGATGACGACCTTAATGGTGCTCATCATGTCGCCCACGCGCGTGGTCGCCGCGTCGCGCCCTGCGACCACGACGCGGCGCAGCAGGGCGCGCTCGGAGAAGATGCCGCGCAGACGCCCTTCGTTGTCGAGCACACAGACCGCGCCGATGTTGAGGTTCGTCATGAACTTCGCTGCTTCGAGCGCCGTCGCCGAGTCGCGCACGAAATACGGCTCGCGATCTTTGATCACATCCCCAATCGTCATCATCAAACCGTACCTCCGTCGAGATGCATGTAAATTCGGTAGGAACTGCCAGTGTTGTAAATCTTCGCCGCGAGAAGATCAAGCGTTTAGTTTGTCCGCACGCGCTTGTACAAATTTTCTCTACTCGAAGAGCGAGGCTTGCGCGGAGGGGCGACGGAAGGTGCGGCGCGGCGCGGCCTCTAAAACGTCCGCGTGCCGGTTAAATTTGTTCCGCTCGCAGTGGAGACGAAACTGCTGTTCGATCATGCGCCAGTATTCGCCCTGCCCGCGCATGCGCTCGCCGAACTCGCTCGAATTCAGACGCCCGCCGCGCATCTCACGCAGTCGGTTCAGGACGCGGTCGGCCTTCGTCGGCAACTTCTCGCGCAGGCGTTGCTCGAAGTACGGCGCGACGCTGCCGGGCAGACGCAGCAGCGTCATAAACGCATGGCGCGCGCCCGCCTCGCGCGCGCGTTTCAGTAGTTGCGGGATGTGCGAATCGTTGAGCGTCGGGATGACGGGCGCGATGCCGATGCCGACGGGGATGCCCGCGGCGGCGAGTTCGGCCATCGCCTTGAAGCGCGCGTCGGGCGCGGGCGCGAACGGTTCGAGGGCGCGCGCCGTCTCCGGGTCGTTGAAAGGAATCGTGAAGTAGACCGAGGCGGAAGCCTCGCGCGCGAGCGCGACGAGCACGTCGAGGTCGCGACGCACGAGCGCCGACTTCGTGACGATGCTCACCGGGTTGCGAAACTCCAGGCACACTTCCAGACACTTCCGCGTCAACTTGTAATGCGCTTCGAGCGGGACATAAGGGTCGGAGGTGAAAGAGAAGACGAGTTCGTC
>DASVPS010000025.1:0-2090 GCA_036389555.1 Pyrinomonadaceae bacterium | reverse complement strand
TTGTTCGAGCGCGGCGGAGAGCACGGCGATCTCGCGCCGATGTGCTGGAAAGTAGTCGCGCATCAAGCCTACGCAACGCCGCGGTTCGGAGATGATCTGGTGGCCGTGACGGCGCAGCAGCTCAACCAGTTTTTGGCGTGGCAGTTTGTTCATGCGAAGCGGCAGGCGTGGGTGCGTTGGTCGCGTCGGTCAGAGGCTGAACGGAACTTGGCGCGGGAGGAGGTTCCGCGGCGGCGGAGCGGGGCGGAGGGTCGGCCTCTGCGGCAGACGCGCCCCCATCATCTGACGAGGAATCCGCACGCAGCGCGTCCATGCGGCAAATGACGGCGAGCGTGCAATCGTCGCCGCTGCCCGCCGCCGTCGCCTCTTCGAGCCAGCCTTTTATACTCTGGTTAACCGTGTCGAAGCCGTCCCTCTCGCGCAGCATCTGAATCAGGTCGGCGCCGACCTGGTAGAAGCCCGCGGCCGTCGAAAAAGAGTTGTAGTAGCCGTCGGTCGTCATGAGGATGAGCGCCGGTAGTTCGACGGCTCCGTGCGGCTGTACGGCCAGACGAAAATCGTCCGCCGCATTATCCAGACAGAGCGATGTGGTTTCATTGGCGAGCAGCCGCGAGTCTTCGGGCAGGGGGTGGCCGATCTCGCCCTCTTCGGAGACAGTGACCATTTCTCCATCGCCGAGTTGCAGGTAGAGCGCATAGGTCGGCGTGAGCAGGCATGAGAGCGAGGTTGCCCCGTAGGCGAGGTACGGGTTGGCTTCGACGAGGCGGCGGGCTTTGTCGCCGTCCTTCTCAACCATTCGCGCGAACTCCGCTTCCCTGAACGGCTCGCGCTTCAAATCAAATTCGACCGCCGCGCGCCAACGCCTGATGAACTCGGCAGTCAGGCTCTCGCGCACCCTGCCTTCGATCTCCTCTGGCGGGAGCGCGGCGTGTCTGCCGTTGATGAGTTCGTCGAGTAGCTCAACTCCGATGCGCACGGCGAAGCGGGCGCCGCGGTCGCTACGGAAACACTTATTACTACCGTGGCCGTCCGAGATGGAGACGATGACCGGCAGGCGCGCGCTCGACTGCCGGACGTGCAGGATGGCGTCCTGGTTCGGTATGCCGGCGCGCAGGTGCGACGCGCCGGGCACCGTCTCGCCGATCACGCGCCACTCCGCCTCGGAGCGGGCTGCGACGAGCGCGTCCTCGGCAGGGGTGGCTTGACGCTGCGGGTCTGCCCGCAGCGTCGCTTCCGTTTCCCCTGACTGCGCCTGAGCATCACCCGGCGGCGCGGGAGTGTTTGCCTCCCTCACCGCCTCGACGCGATCCGCGCTTGCCCCCGTCTGATCCGCGCCCGATACGACCTCGCCGGGTTGTTCGTCGGGCGCGGCTTCCGCCTTGTTAGACATGCGAAAGATCCTTTACCAAACATCATCGACTGTTTTTTGATCGTTGGCCGGGTCTGTCGCCGTCGGCACGGCGGCACCCGCGGCAGGCGCGGCGGCGTTCGGGGCGGGCGCGGCATTCGCGCCGGGGGCGGGCACGCCGACCGGCGAACCGGCGGCGGCAGGCGACGCATCAGGGTGATCCGTGCCTCCGGCAGCGGGCGACGAGGCGGATTTCAGCACGGCGGTCGAAGCCCACTTGATGTGCTTAACGAGCGCCTCAGGCGAGTTTGCAGCGAGCGGTTTCATTTCGGGGTGGGCGATGAATTTTTGCAGCACCTCATCATCAGCATCCTGCCCGATGGAGATCGCGATGCGCACGGCCTTCTTGCCCCAGGGTTGATCCAGCAAATCTTTCAAGCCCTTATCGAAATCGTCGGTCGGCTGGCCGTCGGAGATGAGTACGAGCACGGGCGGCAGGGCGCGCTCGGACATGGGCGGCATTTTGAGTTGCTCGGCGACGAGCGAGAGAGCCTTGCCCATATCGGTTTCGCCTTCCGCCGTTAAATCCGTCCAGCCGAAATCGGCGACCGGCGTCGGCTGAGAGATATGCCACTGCGCGCCGTTGGAAAATTTGACGGCTCGGACGAGCACCTGCGCGTTCGGGTTGTCTTCCGCCACCTTTTTCATGTGCGGAACGGCTTCACGAATCGCCGTATTGAGC
>DASVPS010000024.1:0-2058 GCA_036389555.1 Pyrinomonadaceae bacterium | reverse complement strand
GCGCTTCCTCTACGTCGCGCAACACGCGCGCGGAATTTTCCCTCAGCCCGCGGCCGCGCGCGCACGAGAGGACAAGCGCGCCGCGCACGACGGCGACGCTGCTCACTCCGGTCGCCGTGTCGAGGCTCAGGATGAGCGGCGCGGGCTGCGTTGCGTTTAAAGGCGCATCCGCAGGCGCATCTCGCGGGCGCGTGGTCTCACTTTCGCTTCTCAAGTTTGACATCGACTGGTATGCCGCGCGATTATAGGCGCGACTTTAAATTCAAGCAAACAGGTGGCTCAAGGTAGAGCTTTTTCCACTCCGTTGTACCAATGAGTGTGCGCATAGGGATTCTGACTGCGGGCGGCGATTGTCCCGGTCTCAACGCTGTTATTCGTGCCGTTGTGCGCCGCGCACTGGTCGAAGACTCGCAGGTCTTCGGCATCAGGAACGGCTGGCGCGGACTCATCGAAGACGACATCATTCCGCTCACGCGCAGCTCTGTCTCCGGCATACTCCCGCGCGGCGGCACGATCCTCGGCACGTCTCGCACCAACCCGTTTGACGAAGCCGACTTCATCAAACGCATACGCCTCAACTGGGAGAAGCACGAACTCGGCGCGCTCATCGTCGTCGGGGGCGACGGCACTTTGCGCACCGCGCGCGACATGTGGCGCGAGCACAACTATCCGATTGTCGGCGTCCCCAAAACAATTGACAACGATGTCGGCGGCACGGACTTCACTTTCGGGTTCGACACGGCCGTGAGCGTGGTGACGGACGCCATTGACCGCCTCCATTCGACGGCGGAATCGCATCATCGCGTGATGGTCGTCGAGGTGATGGGGCGACACACGGGTTGGATCGCGGCTTACGGCGGGATCGCGGGCGGGGCGGACGTGGTGCTCGTTCCCGAACATCCGTTTCGTCTCTCGCGCGTCTGCGATTTCCTGCGCCACCGCGCCGAACAGGGCAGCGCGTTTTCCATTATCGTCGTCGCGGAGGACGCGCGCCCCGTGCCGGAAGAGAATTTCCTGACCGAGGAAAACAGCGGGGAGATTTACCGGCAAGGTCGTCTCGGCGGGATCGGCATGCTCGTGGCGCGCGAGATCGAACGCATCTCCGGCATCGAGACGCGCTTTACGCAACTCGGCTACGTTCAGCGCGGCGGCTCTCCCACCGCCTTCGACCGCGTGCTCGCCACGCGCTTCGGCATTAAAGCTTATGATATGGCGGCCGCCGGCGAGTGGGGACACATGGCCGCGCTGCACGGCCGCCGCGTCGTCAGTTTCCCGCTCGACGAAGCCGTGCGCGAGATCAAGAAACTGAGCGATGAGATTTATCACGTCGCCGAATTATTCTTCGGTTAGTCCAGTGGACGCGCCCGCCTCACACTTCGCTTTATCAGTCGGGGCTGCCAGCGAAAACGTTTGGAGTGTTTTGGTCGGATGAAAATCTGCCGTACATGCAGGCGTTGTTATGAAGACACGGAGGCGGTCTGTGAGGTGGCGGAGCACGGGCAGTTGACGCACGCGCGCCCCGGCCCCCGCCTCATCGCCGAGAAGTATCGTCTAGACCGTCTGCTCGGACGCGGCGGCATGGGCGCGGTCTATGCGGGCACGCACATCGAACTCGAACGCCCCGTCGCCGTCAAGATGCTTTTGCCCGATTCCGTCTCCGACCCGCAGGCGCTCGAACGCTTCCGCCGCGAAGCGCGCGCCGCCGCCCGCCTCAATCATCCGAACGTAGCCAACACCTACGACTACGGCGCGCTCGCCGACGGCGAGGCTTACCTCGTCATGGAATTGCTCGACGGGCAGACGCTGCGCGAATACCTGAACGCGGAAGGGACGCTGCCGGTGAAGTGGGCGGTGGAGATCGCGTGTCAGGTGGGCGACGGCATCGGGGCTGCGCATCATTCAGAGATCGTCCATCGCGATTTGAAGCCCTCGAACATTATTCTCACGCGCGATCACCGCGGCGAACTTCAGGCCAAAGTGGTGGACTTCGGCATCGCGCGTCTGATGGAACAGACCACCACGAGCGGCGACCCGCTGACGGCCGCCGGCGCACTCATC
>DASVPS010000023.1:0-21572 GCA_036389555.1 Pyrinomonadaceae bacterium | reverse complement strand
GGCGGGCGGCGCGTCTTACAAACTCACGAACGGCGAGCGCGGCGAGAGCGCGCCGCAATGGTCGCCCGATTCGACGCGCATAGCCTTTCTCGCCAACCGCAGCGCGCCCGGCCCCGACGCGCCAGCGCGCAATCAAATCTGGACCATCCCGGTCGCGGGCGGCGAGGCCGAACGCGTCACGGACGAAGAGGCGGGCGTGGCGCAGTTTCGCTGGTCGCCCGACGGCAAACGGCTCGCCTACGTCGTGCGCGACACGCCGCAGGACAAGGCCGAGCGCGACAAGCGCAAGAAGGACAAATTCGACGCCATCGTCGTCGATAGCGGCTTCATCTATTCGCACCTCTGGACGATCAACCTCGACACGAAAGAGAAGCGGCGCGTGACGGAAGGCTCGTTCACGGTCTCCGACCCGCAGTGGTCGCCCGACGGCGCGTGGGTCGCCTACGCGATGAGCAAGGGCGGCTCGCAGGAGTCGGCCTTCACGGACATCTCCGACGAACGCAACACAGACCTCTACGTCGCCCCCGCCGCCGCAAACGCGCCCGCCGCCGCGCCGCGCCAACTCACCACGAATCCCGGCCCCGACTACGCGCCACGCTTCTCGCCCGACGGAAAGTGGATCGCTTATCTCTCAAATCCCGACCCCAACTCGTGGGCGCCGAAGACCGATCTCGTCATCATGGCCGCCGCCGCAAACGCCGCCGCGCCGCGCAACCTGACGGGCAAGTATAACGATTCCGTCTACGGCGCGCCGAAGTGGTCGCCCGACGGCGCGGCGTTGTATGCGGCGGGCGCGGAAGGCGTCTACGGGCAGTTGTTGAAAGTCTCGGCCGCGGGCAACGCGCCGCCGCAGGCGATCTTCGAGAGCAAGGGCGCATACGCGGGCGTAGACCTCTCGCGCGACGGGCGCATGCTCGCCTTCGCCTTCAACGACGCGCGTACGCCGAACGACATCTGGGTCGCATCGAGCACGGGCAAGGGCGCGCAACGTCTGACGAACTTCAACTCGCAGATCAAAGACTTCGCGCTCGTCGCGACGGAAGTCGTCCGCTGGAAAGCCCCTGACGGTTTGGAGATCGAAGGCTTGCTCGTCCGCCCGCTCGGCTATGAACAGGGCAAACGCTACCCGCTCATCTTGCAGATTCACGGCGGGCCTTACGGGCAGTTCGCCTACGGCCTCAACACGCGCGCGCAAATCTTCGCCGCGCACGGCTACGCGGTGCTCTTGCCGAACCCGCGCGGCTCGACCGGCTACGGCCACAAGTTCACCACCGCGAACGTCGGCGACTGGGGCGGCAAAGATTATCTAGACCTGATGGCGGGCGTTGATGAACTCATCAAGTCGGGCGTGGCCGACCCCGAACGCCTCGGCGTGATGGGCGGTTCATACGGCGGCTTCATGACCTTCTGGGTCATCACGCAGACGAACCGTTTCAAGGCCGCCATCGGCCACGCAGGGATCAGCGATTGGTACAGCTTCCACGGCCAGAGCGACATCCCCGGCCTGATGGAGTATGGCTTCGGCGGTACGCCCTGGACGGCGCGCGAAGTTTATGAAAAGTGGTCGCCCGTGCGCTACGCGGATCGCGTCAAGACGCCGCTGATGATCACGCATGGCGAACAAGACCGCCGCGTCCCCATCGCGCAGGCCGAACAGTATTATCGCGCCCTGCGCAAGCGCGGCGTCGAGACCGTCTTCGTACGCTACCCGCGCGAAGGGCACGGCATCACCGAACCGAACCACCAGATCGATCTCGTGCGCCGGCAGTTGGAGTGGTTCGACAAGCATTTGAAATCAACCGCGACGGCGAGTCGTTGAAGTTGAGTCGTTTAAGTTCCGGTCGCACCTATGTCCCGCAGGGACAGTTGGTAATAGCCCGGCGATTTATCGCCGGGATCATTCTCAACCGTCCCTACGGGACTCAGTAAAACATCTCTCATTTATCCCGGCGATAAATCGCCGGGCTATTTTCAATCGCCCCTGTCGGGGCTGCAAAGCATTACATTGTCAATAAACTTGTAGCTAAACTTAATTGAGGGATAAATCTATCATGGTGAATTCGAGCACCTGTCATCGTCGTCCGAGCGTCGCATATGTCCTGCTGCTCGTCGCGTTATTTTCCCTGTCATTCGTCTCCACTCGCGCGCAGCAAAGACCGCCCGCGCAAACGTCGCCTACGCAAACGTCGGCCGGCAAAGACTCCAACCCGCTCAAGCTCTTGCAGTGGCGCAGCATCGGCCCCTTTCGCGGCGGGCGCGTGACGGCGGTGGCGGGCGTCGCGTCGCAGCCTTTTGTTTACTACTTCGGCGCGACGGGCGGAGGCGTCTGGAAGACTACGGACGGCGGCGCGACCTGGGAGCCGATTTCGGACAACTCTGTCTTCGGCACGGGTTCGGTCGGCGCAATCGGCATCTGCGAATCCGACCCGAACGTCATCTATGTGGGGATGGGCGAGTCGCCCGTGCGCGGCAATGTCTCGCATGGCGACGGCGTCTATAAGTCTATGGATGCGGGGAAGACCTGGAAGCGCGTCGGCCTCGAAGACACGCGCCAGATCGGGCGCGTGCGCGTGCATCCGCGAAACCCGGACATCGTCTATGTCGCCGCGCTCGGCCACCTCTTCGGGGCGAACGAACAGCGCGGCGTCTTCCGCTCGAAGGACGGCGGGAAGACCTGGGAGCGTATTCTCCAACGTGGCAACAAGGCGGGCGCAATCGATCTCGTGTTCGACCCGTCGAACGCGAACATCCTCTACGCGGGCTTCTGGGAAGTGTTGCGCACGCCGTGGAGTCTGGAGAGCGGCGGCGCGGGCAGCGGCCTCTTCAAGTCAACCGACGGCGGCGACACTTGGACGGAGATCACGCGCAACGCGGGTCTTCCGCGCGGACTCGTCGGCAAGGTCGGCATCACCGTCTCGCCTGTGAACCCGGAGCGCGTCTGGGCGATTGTCGAGGCGGAAGACGGCGGCGTGTTTCGTTCGGACAACGGCGGGCGCACCTGGACGAAGACGAACGAGCAGCGAAATTTGCGCCAGCGCGCCTGGTATTACACGCGCATCTACGCCGACACGCAGAACGCAGACACCGTCTACGTCCTCAACACGGGCTTCTACAAATCGAACGACGGCGGGCGCACGTTCTCTTCCATCTCCGTGCCCCACGGCGACAATCACGACCTCTGGATCGCGCCGAACGACTCTGCGCGCATGATCAACTCGAACGACGGCGGCGCGAACGTCTCCTTCAACGGCGGGCGCACCTGGTCGGAACAGGATCAGGCCACCGCGCAGTTCTACCGCGTCGCGCTCGACAACGATTTCCCCTACAACATCTACGGCGCGCAGCAGGACAACTCGACCATCCGCATCGCCTCGCGCACCAACGACTTCGGCATCACCGAGCGCGATTGGTGGGATGTGGGCGGCGGCGAATCCGGCTGGATCGCCCCGTCGCCGAAGGATTCCAACATCGTCTTCGCAGGCTCCTACGGCGGGCTGCTCACGCGCTACGATCACCGCACGGGGCAACTCAGGAACGTCACCGTCTGGCCTGACAACCCGATGGGGGCGGGCGCGGAGGCGATGAAGTATCGCTTCCAATGGAACTTCCCGATCCTGTTTTCCCCGCACGATCCAAACGCGCTCTACGCCGCCGGAAACATCCTCTTCAAATCCACGAACGAAGGCCAGAGCTGGACTGCGATCAGCCCCGATCTGACGCGCAACGACAAGACGAAGCAAGGCTCTTCCGGCGGCCCCATCACGAAAGACAATACGAGCGTCGAGTATTACGACACGATCTTTACGGTCAGCGAGTCGCCCGTCAAAGCGGGCGTCATCTGGGCGGGTTCCGACGACGGCCTCGTCCACGTCACGCGCGACGGCGGCGGCCGTTGGGATAACGTCACACCGAAGGGGATGCCCGAATGGATTCAGATCAACTCGATTGATGCCTCGCCGAACGATGCCGCGACGGCCTACGTCGCCGCCACGATGTACAAACTCGACGATTTCCGTCCCTACCTCTACAAGACGAACGACTACGGGAAGACCTGGAAGAAGATCACGAACGGCATCGCCGACACAGCCTTCACGCGCGTCATACGCGAAGACCCGAACCGGCGGGGGCTGCTCTACGCCGGGACGGAAACAGGCATCTACGTCTCTCTCAACGACGGCGAGAGCTGGCAGTCGCTCCAACACAATCTGCCCGTCGTCCCCATCACCGATCTGGCCGTCCACAAAGGCGAGCGCGATCTGGTCGCGGCCACACAGGGGCGTTCCTTCTGGATTCTCGACGACCTCACAGTGCTCCATCAATTGATGGACGCGGGCGCAAACACTGCGAACATGGAGACGCGCCTCTTCAAACCCGAAGACCCCTATCGCATGCAGGGCGGCAGTACGACGTTTCCCGCGACGGCGACCATCGGCAGCAATCCGCCGAACGGCGCGGTCGTCTATTACTATCTGAAGACGAAGCCGACGACGGATGTCGTGCTCGAATTCCTGGACGCCTCGGGCAAGACCGTCCGCACGTTCACCGCGAAAGCGCCCGCGCCGCAACCCTCACCTGCGCCCGGCAGCGCACTCGTGCAGACGCCGCCCGAACAACCGCAAGCCGCTTCGGGCGAAGAGTCGTCCTTCTTCGCGGGCGGCGGCGCGGGCGCGGCGCGCGTGACCACGGAGGCCGGCCTCAATCGTTTCGTCTGGGACATGCGCCACGCAGACGCCGTGCGTTTCCCCGGCATGATCCTGTGGGCGGGCAGCGTGACGGGGCCGCGCATCGCGCCCGGCCGCTATCAGGTCAAACTCACCGCCGACGGCAAGACCTACACCGAAACTTTCGACGTGCGCAAAGACCCGCGCCTCGTCGTCACCGACGCGGACTTCGCCCGCCAACTCGACTTGCAGTTGAAGATTCGCGACAAGCTGACCGAGACGCACAACGCGATTATCTCGATCCGCGAAGCGCGCGGCCAGATCAACGATTTGCTCAAACGGGTGCAAGGCCCGCCGAACTTCAAGACCATCTCGGATGCGGCGAAATCTCTGAGCGGGAAACTGACGGCCGTCGAAGAGGAGTTGTACCAGACGAAGAACCAGAGCAGCCAAGACCCGCTCAACTACCCGATTCGCCTGAACAACAAACTGGCCGCGCTCGGCGGCGTCGTCTCCAGCGCCGACAGCGCGCCGACCGAACAGTCTTACGCCGTCTACGAAGACCTCACGGCGAAGATCAACGCGCAGTTGCAAAAGCTGGACGCGGTGTTGAAGACAGACCTCCCGGCCTTCAACGCGCTGGTGCGCGAGCAAAACATCCCGGCCGTGATCGTCAAACCGCCCGCGGCGGCGTCGGGGGGCAGGCCGTGAAGGGGAAGGGATGAAGGATGAGGGATGAGGGATGAAGGAAAGGAAGAGTAGTGTCAGTTTGTGAATGCTGTTATCAGTTTGTGAATGCTCATGCCTGAGTTAAATGTCCTTAGTTTGAGTCCCGAAGTTGGGGAAGCGTTGAAGGCTGGTCGTCCCGTCGTCGCGCTCGAGTCGACGGTCATCGCGCACGGTCTGCCGCGCCCGTCGAATCTCGAAACCGCGCGGCGGCTCGAACAGATCGTGCGCGCGGAGGGCGCGACGCCCGCCACCATCGCCATCCTCGGCGGCCTATTTTGCGTCGGCCTCAACGACTCCCAACTCGAACACCTTGCCACGAGCGACGACGTGAAAAAGATCAGCCGACGCGACTTAGCCCTGGCCGCCGCGCGCGGCTGGGACGGCGCGACCACCGTGGCCTCTACGATCTGGATCGCGGAGCGCGCGGGGCTGAAAGTGTTCGCCACCGGCGGCATCGGCGGCGTGCATCGCGGCCAATTGCCCGATGTGTCCGCAGACTTGCCGGAACTGGCGCGCACGCGCATGGTCGTCGTCTGCTCCGGCGCAAAGAGCGTCCTCGACCTTCCGGCCACGCGCGAGTGGTTGGAGACTTACGGCATCACAGTCGTCGGCTACGGCTGCGACGAGTTGCCTGCCTTCTACCTGCGCCGGAGCGGTCTGCCCGTGGACGTGCGCGCCGACACGCCGCAGGAGGCGGGCGCGATTGCCCGCGCACAGTTTGAACTGGAGAAGGACGGCGCGCTGCTCGTCTGCGTGCCCGTGCCCGCGGCGAGCGAAGTCCCGGCGGACGTGCTCAATGAAAGTCTGGAAGCGGCTCTGGCCGAAGCGGAGCGCGAAGGAGTGTCGGGTCGCGAACTGACGCCCTTTCTCCTCTCGCGCATGTCCGGCCAGAGCGGCGGCGCGACGCTGCGCGCCAACATCGCCCTGCTCGAACAGAACGCTCGCGTCGCCGCGCAGATCACAAAGGCTATCAGTAGTCAGTAGTCCATTGTTCGTGCTGCATGAAGGATGTCGCTAAAGATGGTATCGAGCAAGTGCCTACTAAAGAACAACTGACAACGGACTACTGACCAGGGACAACTGACAACTGGCAACGGACTACTGACAAAGAACAGCTTCTTATGATTGCTGCCGAAGAGAAGAAACGCGCGGGGAAGATCATCAGCCAGCTCAAGCGCGCATACCCGGACGCGCGTTGCTCGCTGAATTATTCGACGCCGCTTGAGTTATTGATTGCGACGATCCTTTCGGCGCAGTGTACGGACGAGCGGGTCAACATCGTGACGGGCGAGTTGTT
The DNA here is from genome assembly GCA_036389555.1 of Pyrinomonadaceae bacterium. GTDB lineage: Bacteria > Acidobacteriota > Blastocatellia > Pyrinomonadales > Pyrinomonadaceae > JAIVJZ01. Next base: position 14,885 of record DASVPS010000023.1, on the reverse strand, counting down.
TGTGAAGTATCGGAGCGCGGAGGATTATGTGCGTGCCGTGCCCGCCGAACTTGAGCGCGACATTCATTCGACGGGATTTTTTCGCAACAAGGCCAAGGCGATTCAGGGCGCATGCCGGATGATCTCAGACGAGCACGGCGGGCGCGTGCCGGAGACGCTCGAAGAGTTGATCGCGCTTCCGGGCGTGGCGCGCAAGACGGCCAACGTCGTGCTCGGCAACGCCTTCCACGTCGCCTCCGGCGTCGTCGTTGACACACACGTCTCGCGCGTCTCGCAGCGTCTGCGCTTGACGGCGCACGAACAGCCCGAAAAGATCGAGCGCGATTTGATCGAACTCGTGCCGCGTAAAGACTGGATCATCTTCCCGCACCTACTCATCGCGCACGGCCGCGCCGTCTGCAAAGCCCGCACGCCGCTCTGCGCCGAATGCCCCGTCGAACCGCTCTGCCCATCATCAACATTAGGGATGAGGGCGGAGGGATGAGGGATGAATTAAGAGAAGCACTCAAGAGATTGAATGCTTCTCTTAATTCATCCCTCATCCCTTAACCCAATCGCGCGTCATGTCGCACCAGAGGGCGAGGCCGCGCCACTCCTGGAAGCGTGCGTAGTGGCGTGCGATTTTGTGGTCGGCGGCGGTGCGGCCTTTGTTGTGGAGGCGTGAGAAGGTGGCACGCACCCAAGAGTCGAGTGCGAGGCAATCGTAGCGGCCGAGGAGTTTTAATAGATTGTCCGCGGCGTATTCGCCGACGCCCTTGACGCGCTTCATTTCGCGTTTGAGTTCGGCGGTCGGAAGTTCGCTCGTCATCCAACTCTCCACGTCGAGTTCGCCGGAGGCGACGCGCTCGGCCAACTCCCTGAAATAATTCGCGCGATACCCGGCGCGCACCACGTCTCTATAAAAACTCTCCGGCTCGGCGGCCATCGCCGCAGGCGTCGGGAACGCGCGCCGTCCGTCCTCTGCCGTCGGCCGTCCCAGATTGTTGACCAGCCCTTCAACCATCTTCGTCGTCAACGCCCAGGAGCAGTTGGTCGTGCAGATGGTCTTGACCAAATCCTCGTAGACTGTAGGCGAGCGGAGCAGGCGACCCGCGCCTTCGTCGATGATCCAACTGAAGTCCGGGTCAGCTGCGACGGCTGCGTAAAAGGTGCTCAACTCGTCGTCGAGCCGGAACATGTGGCGCACGTCGCGCGTGATTCGGGCGGCGTCGCGTTTGCCGAGTTTGCGGCGGGCAACATTGACGCGGAGCGCGTCGTCGCTGGCGGTGATGTGAACGGTGACGGGCGCGCCGCCGTCGCCGTCGAGAGCGAGCACGCGCGTGATGCTCCAGCCCGCTTCGTCAAACTCGAAGGGCAGGAGCGCGCGCCAGCCGTGGCTCATGGCGGTGCGTTTGAAGTTGAAGGCGGGCGGAACTGGAATTGAGATTTGCACGGAAGATTTCGGCGTCCTCTGAAGAGTGTCGGAGCGGGAGAGAGTTTAACAAATCAAGTGTCAGACGTCGCGAATGTTCGAGTGTGATCGCGGAGGGAGGAATCGAACCTCCGTCGCCCGATTATCGGCCGGGTGCTGCTGCCATTGAGCTACTCCGCGAAAATTTGGTTGACCCGACGGGACGCGACGGCGCTTCCGGCAGGCATCGCGTCCTGAGACAAACGATAAGCCTCGCCGGTGAAGGCGAGGCTTATCGTGGTCAGGTTATATGTCGTTGTCGGATCGCGCGCCGTGTCGAAGACATACGCCCTCTACGCTATGGCGTCTCAGACGTTGACCCGTCCTCATAAGTGACCTGAACGACGGTGGATTTTAGATCGGCGACAACGGGCAACTTGCGCCCGCCGGGGGCGACACGCACCACTGGCGCGCGCGGCGTTGGCAACTGCTTCTTAAGCGTTTTCGTCCCGCCGGGGGCGATTCGCTGTTTGGTCTTGATGTTGTATGTGCGGATCACAGCGCCCGTGGCCGGGTCGGTGAGCGAGGCTGACCACGAGACGTATTTGATCGTCTTGGAGCCGCGGTTCGTGATGTTTAACTCTGCCTTGAACGTGGGTACGCGCCCGAGACGCGAGGCGTCGCTTGCATCCCCCGGCCCCATCATCTCCCTGTGGCTGAGGCTAATCAGTCGTTCGTCCCTGTGGACGGGGTCAGGATCGCGCAACGCGGCCTGCCTCGTATCATCTCCCGGTCCCGGCCGACTGGATACCTGCGCCTGCGCCGACACGGCCGCGAACATCGTCAGTGTGGCGGCGAGCATTAATTTCTTCATGTGTCTATCCTCTCTGGGTGCTGAAGTTGTCCTTCGAGAAGGCGCAGGGAAAAGGCGCGGGTTACACACGCCGCTCGCCAGTAACTGATGCTGGAATATTGTAGCGCACGTTAACCAGTTTCCAACTATGAAATCCAACGCTCATTAGGCGCAGGCTCCCAAGACTTGGTTGACCCGACGGGGCTCAAACCCGCACCTCGCAGATTAAAAGTCTGCCGCTCTGTCACTCGCGCTCCGGGTCAACATAGATCGTTTGTCATGTTCAGGATTGCTAACCTTCGATAGCCGCGTTCAAGAGCGCGCTGGCTTGCCTGAAGGCTTCAGCACAATAAAAATTCTCTTCGTCCCCAGACGAAGGCGGGAAGGCGCACAGGCCGACCGAGAGGCCGGGACTGTGCGCCTTTGCTTGGGGTGGGGAACTTGTGGGAGTTGAAAATTGATTGCGGGGGCAGGAGTCGAACCTGCCGTTATCGTGGCTTATGAGACCACGGAGCCGCCCTTGCTCTATCCCCGAGTCACACACTTTTCTGCGGCGGCGGGAGTCGAACCCGCATCAACTCGTTTACAAGACGAGTGCTCTTTCGGCCGTTGAGCTACGCCGCAATATTTTGGTGGAATGGGAGAGACTCGAACTCTCACTTAACAGTTTGCAAGACTGTCGCTCTGCCGAATTAAGCTACCATCCCGAAGATCAAGCTGGCGGAACATTGGTTGCGGAGGCGGGACTTGAACCCGCGCACTTTCGCTTATGAGGCGAATGCTCTGCCGGCTGAGCTACTCCGCAATGTGTCAGGAACGTGTGGCGGGTCTGGCAGGACTCGAACCTGCGCCGACTCGTTTAGAAGACGAGCGCTCTTGTCCGTCTGAGCTACAGACCCTTTGTGTATGGAGGCGACGGAGGGAGTCGAACCCTCAACCTGCTGTTTACGAGACAGCCGCTCTACCGGTTGGAACTACGTCGCCGCGGGAAACTTTGGCGTTACAAATTTGACGTTACAGATTTGTAGTTGAAGATTTGGCCGGGGCGTGAGGCAAGCCGCGCCTCGATTCTCCACACACCCGCACAGTCGCCGTTCTGGCGGGTTGAGACACGCCCCGAAAAACTTTGGTAGCCGGTGAAGGATTCGAACCTTCGACATCCTCTTTGTAAGAGAGGCGCTCTGGCCGTCTGAGCTAACCGGCTGCATACAGATTGGCTGTGGCGGTGGGATTCGAACCCACAACTTCTTCCTTAACAGGGAAGCACTCCACCAGTTGAGTTACACCACAATAAAATCTTCTCTTCCGCGTTGTTCGATGGTCGGAGTTGGAATCGAACCAACCTCTCCGCGTCTTCAGCGCGGCGCTCATCCGTCTGAGCTATCCGACCGTGTGGCTTACCTTCGCTTACCTCTGCGAGGTACGGAAGGGCGGGCCACGCCCGCCCTTCATATATAGGCAGTGTTCCGCTTCTCGCGCGAGGCGTCGTGCGCGTTGCCGCCGCCTTCGGCCTCATCGAGAAAGAGGTACTTCCGCCATTCGGGTCGCGCCTCGGCGTAGTGGCACAAGACCACACGCTCCAAACGCACGCGCAGCGCGCTCTGCGTCGTCAAGAGAGGCATGCGCGCCTCGTCCGGCGTGCGGTTGCCTTTGCGGTTGTTACAGTCGAGGCAGGCCGTCACGATGTTGACGGGCGAGTTGTCGCCGCCGCGCGAACGCGGGTAGATGTGGTCGAGCGTCAGCGTCGCGGGCAGCTTGCGCTCGCCGCAATACTGGCAGCGATATTTGTCGCGGATATAAATGCGCAGACGTTTCATCCCCGATGCCTCGCGGCGGCGACGCACGTTGATGTAGGTCTTGCGACGCACGACCGAAGGGACTGGATACTCTTCGCGCGGCGTGCGCAAGACGCGGTCGCCATCCCATTCCTCGACCGTCACGCTGTTGTTGAAGAGCATCAACATGGCGCGCGCCACGCCGACCGTGCCGAGCGGTTCGTAAGTCTGATTGAGCAAAAGAACTCTTCCGTTGATCGTCATCCGGTGTGTCACCTCCTTTCTACATGAAATGGCCGCTACCAAAAACATAAAGGGGCGCGGCTGTGTAAGTGTTAAGCCCCCGGCGGGAATCGAACCCGCGTTAACAGTTTTGCAGACTGTCGCCTTCCCACTTGGCTACGGAGGCGATGTTTAAAATTTGGAACGAGAGGCGGGAGTCGAACCCGCGACGCCGGTTTGGAAGACCGGGGTGTTAGCCGTCTACACCACTCTCGCAGAGGAAGGAAGGCGGTACAGGACTCGAACCCGTATCGGTCACGTTCGAAGCGTGACGCTTTTCCATTAAGCTAACCGCCCTTGAAAAATTTGGAGCACCGTGCGGGAATTGAACCCGCGTCTCAGCGTTGGCAACGCCGCGTCCTCAGCCGTCTGGACTAACGGTGCGAAAGTTTGGGCGGAGTGAGAGGAATCGAACCTCCGTGAACTTGATCCCAAATCAAGTGCCTGAGCCTCTAGGCTACACTCCGTCAGTTGATGCGCCGCCGGGGTCTCGAACCCCGTCTCCGTCGCTTAAGAGGCGACTGCTGCACCCGTATAGCTCGCGGCGCGTGCGAGAAGCGGAACTGGAGGGACTCGAACCCGTCATCGGCTTGCTTGACAAGCAAGTGCCTCACCTCTCGGCCACAGTTCCATGAGAAACGATTGATAGCGCGTAACGGATTTGAACCGTTGATTTCCTGATTGAGACTCAGGCGGCTTGAACCGGACTCGCCTAACGCGCCCCGTGTGGAGAGTTTGGGGTGACAGATGGGACACGATCCCATGACCTCTCGGTTCACCGCCGAGCGTTCCTCCTCTGAACTACAGCCACCATGTATTTGATTTGTTTAGATTCTATCTGTCCTGCATGTAGCCCTGCGTGACAGTTACTACAAAGAAGCACACAATTAGATAACTCCTTCTCAATTCGCTTCCACGACCAACTTCGTACATGTCTAAATGCGGGGTCTTTCTTTTCAGGAAAGACATGATGTGCCTGTAACGCTGAGGGATACTTGTTGAAACCGCAGAACAGGCACTTGCCACCTAGAAACTCTCGAAGGTTTCTTTGGTTTTCGTGGTTTCTGCGAATTGCCCCTTTATTGAAGCACTTCGCGCAAACACGTTGCTTATTTCCATAAAACTTTGTCGGGTCGGTCTCACCGCAAGGACATAATCGTGTACCGTGAAGCAGCTTTTCACCACGATTCAAGCGGCAGCGCGTTTTTAGATCATATCGTTGCAACCAATACCTGACATTTGTATATGAGCAGTCAAGACGCTTCGCGATGGCTCGGATAGCTAATCCTTCGTCAACGAGAGCTCTTAGAGTATTTTTGTTCATAGCTCAGATATTACAATGTTTGCTCTGCCGTTGAGCTACAGCCAACACGATGCAGATAGGGATGGCGGGGCTCGAACCCGCACACGCTTGATTGAAAATCAAGTTGCTTGATCCTTTTGCATACATCCCCTTGAGAAAATTTGGTGCGCGTGGAAAGAGTCGAACTTTCAACCGTGCAGTTTTTGAAACTGCCGCCTCTGCCAGTTGGGCTACACGCGCGCGCGAACGGTCGAATGCGGAAGGTGGGAATCGAACCCACACCCCGGAGGCTCAGTTTTTAAGACTGATGCGTTTACCCTTTACGCCACTCCCGCCTGAGACTCGATACTGGAGGTGGGACTCGAACCCACAATGAGACTTGCGCTCTCAGCGACCTCAACGCCGCGCGTCTGCCTGTTCCGCCACTCCAGCCTGAAAAGTGTGATGCCGACGAAGAGATTTGAACTCTTACTATCTAGTTTCTAAAACTAGCGCCTCTGCCGTTGGGCTACGTCGGCCTAAAGTAAAGTTCCGGGGGAAGGAGTCGAACCCGCATCTCCTGATCCAAAGTCAGGCGTCCTGCCGTTTGGACGACCCCGGAATAAATCGAAAGAACCCGGCGCGATTCGAACGCGCGACCTCAAGCTCCGCAAGCTTGCGCTCTCATTCCGCTGAGCTACGGGTTCGCGGAAGGGATGAGGGCGGAGGGATGAGGGATGAAGAAAAGCCGTGAATCGTAAATCGTGAATCGTAAATAGAAGGAACAGGTTTTATCTATTCACGATTTACCAATCACGATTCACCTGTCTTCATTCATCCCTCATCCCTCATCCCTCATCCCTTTGTTCTGGCGGAGAGTAGAGGACTCGAACCCCTATGAGACTAATGCTCGCCAGTTTTCAAGACTGGTGCCAGACCGTTTTGGCGTACCCTCCGCTGGATAGACAGGAGCATTCGGAGTTGAACCGAAAGCGACAGTTTTTGAGACTGCCATGTTGACTGTTACACCATGCTCCTATGTCTCAAATCGCGATGCGTGAGGTAGGACTCGCACCTACGTAGTCCGCAGACGCCTGATTTACAGTCAGGTGCTTTTGCTGCTCAGCCACTCACGCTCGAAAAAAATTGCGTTCATAAAAAAAACGAGGGCAGGGAACGCCGCGGCTCCGCCGGATACAACAAGCGGCGCACACTTCTCCCGTGAACGGCGCGGTCTGCGAAACTCTCATCGGAGCACTCCAAGCCACACCGTCCGAATAAAGGCGACGCTCGCCGCCCTCGTCCGTACAAAATCAATTCAGTTATCAAACAACAAAAAGAGCGGGCCTTTGGCTTCGACAGGGAAGCCGGCCCGCTCCTTCAATTCTCTTAAAGCTATTTTCGAGATTTTGGGAGCGGGAGGCCGCTCCCGCTTTTTAAATTAGACTGACCTGACGACGATCTGCGCCCCAGAGTTGAATCGTGGAATTCGCGTCTTTGCACATGACTTCGCCGCCGGGCAGATAGGTCGGTAACGAATTCGGGCACAAGCCCATCGCAAAGCCCGTGGCTTCGCTAAACAGGCCGGCATGCGTCCGCTCCGAAGCGCTCCGGCTTCCGGCGGCTATGCTGTTTGAATGTGTCCGGTTCATCGACATTGAAATTCTCATTCTTCCCCGCGCGCGCATTTCGCATTCACTCGCGCGCCGGATATATATAAACTCGACAGAGGATATTGTCAACACTTTTTTTGTCGACAGCTTTCGAAGGCCGAAATCAGGGCATGAACTTGCCCGGCCGAGTCGCCGGTCTGACGAGGCAAAGAGGGGGCGGCGGGCGGAGCGTCTCGACAAGACAAAAGGCTTTTGCTACAGTCTCGCGAGCCTTGAGCGCGCACTCCCTGCGTGCACACGCTGTCTCGTCCGACTTCGATATTCTGCTCGTGTTCATCCCGGAGAAAATCAGTTTGGAAGCCAAAGACAAAATCCGCCCTGCGCCGCCGGAACATTTGGCGGCGGCCGCGACGCAATTGTGCGTGGAATGTTTGGAGCCGGCGACGAAAATCCTCGCGGGGCGTCGCGGCGAAACGCTCTGCCCCGCGTGTGCGAAGAACTACTACGTCGCCTGTGCGCTGTGCCGCGGCCTGATCCCTCAGGACGAAGCCCTCACGCGAGATGATGCCGTGTACTGTTCCGACTGCGCCGCGCAGGGAGCGCAGGCCGCCGACGCGCCGGACGACTCGGAGGTGGAGACGCTCGTCTCGGAGTACATCGGGCTGCACGCCGAAGAGAAGCGCATCAAGGATCGTCTGGACGAGATCAAAGAACGACTCAAGGCGGCGGCCGCGGCGCGCGAGCGCGTGGCGGGCGCGGTGACTTTGAAGGGCGAAGCGGGCGCGTTGAAATGCAGCTTCAAGACGAGTTTGAAATGTATCCCGGAGAAAGTGAGCGCGCTCGAAGGCCAACTTGAGCCGGATGAATTCGCCGCGCTCTTTGAACGCAAAGTCAGCTACAGCCCCGTCAAAGACAATCTGGAAAAGTTTCTGTCGCACGACGCCGGGGCGGACGCTCCCCTGCGTGAACAAATTCTCGCCGCCGTCGAGAGGACGGAGACGCCGACGCTCACCGTGGTGCGCCAGAAGAAATAGGCGTTCGTTCCTTCGAGGCTCGCCCTTGTTTGTGGCGGGGCGAGCCGTACATAGTTTTCAACGTCGGCAGCCCGGCCGAAAGAAAGTCTGCCCCGACGCCCTCGCATGTCGCACGATCCCGAACCCAAAGCACACATCTTTACCGAACGCACGCTCGGCGCGCACCGGCTCGCGCAGTACGTCTCGCGCAACCGTTGCGAGCGCTATCTGCGGCTCGCGCTCTTTCCTTCGGAAGCGAAACGAATCGCGGCGCGTTATCGCGTGGGCTTTGAAAATCTCTCGCCGCTGCTCTCCGAATCGGGACAGCAATTTGAACGCGATCAGGTGGCGGAACTGGGCGCGCGCGCCGACGTGTGTAATTTGCAGAACACTTCGGCCGCGGCCTTCGTCTCCGCTTTGAAGTCGCAGCGGGCGGGGCAGCGCACTTTCTACTATCAGGCGCGGCTCGAAGGGCGCATCGGCGCATGCGATTGTGAAGGCTATCCCGATCTCGTAGAGGTGGTGCGACGCGGCGACGCTGACGCAGTTGACGTGACCGTCATCGACATCAAGGCGAGCCGCCGCGAGACGGTGGGCTTTCGCCTGCAAGTCGCTTTTTACGCGCGGCTCCTCGGCGATGCGCTGCTTGCGGCCGGACTCCGACCCACCACGTTCAAAGGCGCGATTGCCGCGCGCGGCTCCGAGTTAGCGCCCGACCAGATCGAGCGCTTCGACCTCTCGCTGTATCTGGACGAGATCGACCAACTCGTCGCGGCCGCCGATTCCGATGTCGCGCGCGCCTCGGCGCATAGTTTCATAGATGCCGCTTATCATCTCGGCGCGCACTGCGACGGCTGCCCTTACAATGCGCTGTGCTTCATAGACACGGCCGAACGCGAAGACCTCTCGCTCATCCCTTCGCTGACGGCGACGGAAAAGGGCGCGCTGCTGAGCGTCGGTGTGAGGACGACGCGCGAACTTTCGCGCCTGATGGATTACGGTAAAGGCTCGATGTCGCCCGCGCCTGAGCGGGAGAGAGACGTTGAGCGCATCGGCGCGCGCTGGCCGCTCGGCAGCCGCCTGCCCGTGCTCGCCCAGCGCGCGCGCGCCGCGCTCAGAAGGCTCGACCGCGATGTCGAGGCGAAGCGTTACCTGCTCGGCGCGGATTGGGGGTCGCTGCCGGACGAAGCGCAGTATCCCAATCTCATTAAAGTTTACGTTGATGCCGAGCGAGATCATCTGGAGGATAAAGTTTACCTTCTGGCCGGCATCGTCGCGGGGCCGGAGGGTTCCGTCGAAATTGTCGAGAACACCAGGACGAAGCCCGTTGAAGAGAGCGAGCGCGCGCTCCTCGTCGCGTGGGTGGCGCGTCTGCTCCCGGCGATTGCGCGCGTGGCCGATTCAAACTCCGCGCCCGTCCACATCTATCTCTACGACCGGCGCGGTCAACGCTCTCTGCTCGACGCGCTCGCGCGCCACTTCGCGGCGCTGTGCGCGATCCCGGCCTTCTACGACCTCCTGACTTCCACGCCCGCGCTGACGCAGGGCATGATTTCGTTCCTCGCAGAAGAAGTCGGCGAGCGTCTGAACCTCGGCGCGGTCTGCCAGAATCTCTACGAAGTCGCGCGCGAGATGGGCTTCAAGTGGCACGACGGGGAACGCGAGTTTCTCAAGACTTTCCGCGCGCGCATCTTTGACAACGCGCGACCGTTCACGCGCGACGCGCAGACGGGCGAGTTCGTCACGGCGACGGAGGAGAAGTCTGCGGGGCGTGCCGCGTGGGTTGAATCGGCCGCGCGCTTCGGGACGGAGATACCGCTCGAATATGCCTACGCCGCATGGGGGCTGCTCAGGGAGTCGCCGGAGATGCAGACGCAGGAACGCACGCAGGTGCGCTCCTTTCTCGGCACGACGATTGAAGACGTGCGCGCTCTCGCCTTAGAGCGTTGCCGCGCACTGCGTTTCATCGAAGAGAGTTTCAAATACAAGAACCGGCAGGTGGAGAAAGAGCCGCTCTCGCTCGAACGGCTCGACCAGACGGAACTCGACCCGCACGCCGTCGCGCTTCATCGCGTGCTCGAAGATTTCCTCTACCTCGAACACCACGCGAAGATGCAGGAGTTGCTCCTGCACTTCTCGCTGCCGCCCGAACAGCGCGCGGCGGGCGGGCGCACGCTCATCGTCCGTTGCGCGTCTTACGAGCGGACGGAAGGCGGCGAAGACCGCGCCGAGTTCAGCTTCTCCAACACGGACGGAGAGTTGCTGACGGTTGCCGACATGGCCGCGCTCCGTTTTCGCGAAGGCGACTGGGTGGTCTTGAATCCGCTGTTTGAAGAGGCGGGGAAATTCCTGCCCGCGCGCAAACTCGTGCGCGGCCGTCTCGCGGTCGTAGAAGAGTTGGACGACGCGCGCCTGCGCCTGCGTCTGCTCTCGATGAATTTCAAGAACTCGGATTTTCGTTACCGGCACTGGTCGTTCAAACCGGAGGCGGGCGCGGTCTGCACGATTGACGAGATGGCCGACGACCTCAACGCGGACAAATTTCTGGATGCCTGCCGCCACGCCGCGTCGAATCATCTCTACCACTGGCTGGCGAACGCAGAGGAAGGGAAGCGCGGGCGCGGCATCCGGCCGAAACGCCTGCGCGACGCGGCGGAGATCGCCGCGCTCGCATCAAGCGCGCAAGCGCCGCACGGACTGACGGAGGCGCAGGGTCGCGTGGTCGGCGGTTATTTGCAGGAGCGCGTACTCGTGTTGCAGGGGCCGCCGGGAACGGGCAAGAGCCACACGCTAGGCTTCGCCGTGCTCGCGCGTGCGCTCGCGCTCGCCACTCCGGCGCGGCCGTTCCGCGTCGCCGTCGCGGCCAAGACGCACGCGGCCAGTTCAATCGCGCTCGCAAGCATCGCGCGCGGCGCGCGGCAACTGTCGCAGGCGGGCGCGGGCGACCTGCGACTCGCGCCGCTTGAGCGTCTGCGGGTGGCGAAGATTTGCAACGACGCGGGCGAGGAATTGGCGTCGGGAGTCGAGCCGCTGTTTGCCGACGGGGGCGAAGAGTTGAGCGCGGGCGAGCAATGGGCGACGCTGCTCGGAGAGCCGCTGCTCGTCGTCGGCGGCACGCCCGGCGGGATTTATAATCTCGTCAAGAAAGGCGCATCGAGGGGCAAGGCGATTGATTGGACGCAGGAGTTGTTCGATCTCGTCATCGTGGATGAGGCTTCGCAGATGGGCATCGCGGAAGCCCTGACGGCCGCTGCCTTTCTGCGCGGCGACGGCCAGTTCATCGCCATCGGCGACCACCGCCAGATGCCGCCGATACTCGCGCACGCATGGGACAGGGAGAGCCGGCGCGATCTCAAGCACGCGCAGCCGCACCTCTCCATCTTCGAGACACTGCGCGCGTACGGCTTCACAAACGAAGCGCTCGATCAGTCGTTCCGCATCCCCTCCGACATCGCGTCCTTCCTGCAACGCCACATCTACGCGGAAGACGGCATCAACTTCCGCTCGGACAACCGCGAGCGCATGGCTTCCGACGGCGCGCTCACAGGCTGGCTCGGCGCGGCCTTCGCGCCCGAACATTCGCTCGTCGTCATCGAACACGACGAGAGCGGTTCGCAACAGTCGAACGAGTTCGAGGCCGCGCTGGTTGAAGCGCTGGCTGAGGTGGCATGTGAGCGTCTGGGGTGCGGCGGGGAAGGCGGCCTCGGCGTCGTCGTGCCGCATCGCGCGCAGAAGGCGCTGTTGCGCGCGCGCCTCCCGCGGTTGGCGAATTCGATTGATACGGTGGAGCGCTTTCAGGGCGGCGAGCGCGAACTGATCATTTTGTCGGCCACGGTCTCCGACCGGGAGTTTGCGCAGGCCGAGAGCGGCTTCCTGCTCGAACCGCGCCGCCTCACGGTCGCCATCTCGCGCCCGAAGCGAAAGTTGATAGTCATCGCCTCGCGCGCCGTCTTCGATCTCATCCCCGCCGATCTGGACGAATACGAACGCGGCGCGCTGTGGAAGTATCTACGCCACGAGTGCGGCCGGACGACGCTCTGGGAGGGCGACATCGAAGGACATCGCGTGCGCGTGCGCACACTATGCGACAGTTGACGTATGAACAATTGAAGTTCTAACGAGAAAGCCCCGCGCTGCGAGCAGCCGGGGCTTTCGTGTCTGAGCGGGCGCAGATGTTGTTATTGCTTCACGAAGATGCGCTTGGTCTTCTGCACGCCCATGTCGCCGCTGAAGGTCATCTCCATCGTCAGGGTCTTGCCGTCGGCCGCGAGCGTCCACTTGCGCGTGGCCGATACTTCGGCAGAGCCTTGCGGGCCTTCGAGCGTGGCCGTCTCGCTCACTTCCAAACCCAACCCATCCGCCGTCCACTTCGTGGTGCGCTTGCCTTTGCCGGTCACGCCCGGCTGCGGGATCGGGGGGGTGAAATCAACCTCCTTGCCGTCGGCGACGAATACATCTTTCACGACGCGCTCGCCCTGCGGCGCTTTGACCGTGGTCTCCACGTCGATCTTGTCGCCGGTCTGCGTGATGCTCAGGGAATACGCGACACCTTCGGCGACGCCTTCACTCTTCGTTTTGTCCATCACCCACTTGCCGCTGAAGTCGGCCTTCGCCGCCGCGGCGGCGACAACCAGACTCAAAGCCACGAGCACCAGGGCGACGCTGCCTGCTGCGATCTTGCGTTTCATGTAAAACTCTCCTTTTCGCGGGGTCAAATCTAAATTTGCGGGAACTGCGCACGGTAATACGCGAGCGGTCGAAAATCGTTTCGCCCATCAACAATAAAATTCTGCGCGTGTCGCCGGAACATCGGAAGGGCAGAGAAAGGCAGGCGCGCGTGTGCGCACGTCACGTCCATACGTCGAATGCGCGCGGCAGGGGGGGCGAGAGGCGGAACGCGCCAGTGGCAAGTTGCGAGTGCGGGGCGTGAGCCATACCGGCCGCACGCCCCCCACTCGCCTTGCCAGACATGGACGCACGCGCCGGTCAGGTGCATCTGACCGGCGCGTTCACAGTCGTCCCTTCTGCGGCTGACTATTGATTGGCTGCCGGTGCGGCGACGGTCGGTGCGGCCGCCGTCTCGCCACCGACGATGACGATGTTGCTGCCCATCTGCACGCCGGACAACAAGAGGTTGCTTTCCTTGTCCTTCGCGGTCAGATACGCCACCTGGTTAGCGCTCTTGCGTTCTTCCAGACGTCCCGTGGTCTTCGCAATGATCTTCTTGTTGTTGTCGCGGATCGTCAACTCGTTGGTCTTCTCATCAAAGGTCACGACGTAAGTGCCCTTCTTGACGAGCGTGTCGCCGACTTTGATGTCCTGGTTAAAGGTCACGTTCTTAGACTTCCCGCCAGCGAGCGCGACGGAGCCGAGCAGGATGCCGAGTACGAGGGAAATTGCGATGCGGTGCAAACTCTTTTTCATCATATCAACCTTTCGTAGCCCACTTGGGGGACGGATGTTTTCCGGTCTCACTTCATGAAGGAACACCTTGAGTTCCGCAAGCATGAACGTCGCCGCGCGGGAAAGGTTTGCAGAATGTGACGAGACGCGCATGGCCGGGGCGAGTAGCGCGAATGATGTGATGAGCAGAGCAGACCGCATGAGTAACTATGCCGCCCGGTCTACATTTTTCGATTTAGCGATACTGAAGTTTGGAAAATAAATGAGGGTACGAAATTTCGTACCTTCAGGGGAGAGGTATTTTGTGGAACTGGGAACAGCAGGTCTAATGCTCGGATCAACCGGGCGCGTGCGAAAGCTATTCAATATAAGCTGTGAGAAAGAATGATGAAAGTTATGCTATCGCCGGGTCGAGTTGAATGAGTTCATGTAAATTGAAAACGTCGGGCAACAAATCTATCGTTGCCCGACGCGGCTGATGGGGCGAGGGCAGGCGAAAGCCCACCCGCGCCCGGGGCGGCTCTTAAAGCTCTTTCCCTAGCGGGGAAGGTCATAGCCCAGAAACAACGTCGAATGATTGAACATTGTACTGGAGCCATTAAACCCGTACGTCCCGATGTAGCTCGGAGTGCATTGGCATTTACCAACAACGGTGATGCTACTGGCGCAACCCGGGGATGGACACACATTCGAGCCGTTAATCTGCAAGGACGGGCCTATTGATCCTCCCGTCACAACCCAGGTTGGTGAGTTGCAAATGCTGCCCTTGATCGTGCCGCCCGTAATCACGAAGGGGTAACTGGTGGGGTTAAAGAGAACCTCTATTTCAAAGATGGTGCCTCCTCCTGCGAAGTGCAGCTCAAAATACGCCCGGCGAGTTGCGGCTGCTGCCGCAGGCACTGCCGCAAAAGCTGCCTGCTTGGTCGCGGCTGCACCACCTCTGGGGTCAAAGAACTTGGCCTGATCGGCGGCGGCTGTTTTTTTCGTTACCATTGGCTATCTCCTTTTTTGGTTGTATCGAGTCGCTCGATAGTTGTCGGTTGCAGGGGCGGGGTCAGGCCGCACTTTGCTTTATCCCAACCCCGACTCGCTTAACGTCCGCTGGATTAACCTTTTGTACTGGTTGTTAGCCCGCCTGATTCGGGTTCACCCCTGAGAGGGAGCAGAGGATTTGAGATGGGCGATTTGAGTCATCGCTTTCGCTTTGAAGACGGCATCATTGCCGCCTGCTTCCAGGCGCAGTCAAACGTTGAAGTCATCTGAACTCGACTTTC
>DASVPS010000022.1:0-12555 GCA_036389555.1 Pyrinomonadaceae bacterium | reverse complement strand
GCCTCGACGGGACTCAACAGTTTAATCTCGCGCCCTGACCCCGCAGGCGATAAATTGCTCCCGCCCTGTTCAATCTATTTTCGGGGTCGTCCTCTCCGTTCATACCACGGGCGGCGTGCCCCCGGTGGGCAGTTGCGCGAGTTGGGTGGCGGACTTACCGCGTTGGAACATGCCGAGCAGTTGAAAGACCGCCGGGATGCCGGTTGCAAGCGCCGTGATGATCGCCATCGAGGAGCTATACATTTCGGGATGCGTCACGAGCAGGAAGAGCGCGATGCAGACCAGAATCAACAATAACGGCAGGCGCAGCTTCGACCAACTGCTGCCCGTCCGTACGCCCGCGCCGATCTCATCCGGCACCACCGTCGAGAGGACGAACTGCCGGAAACTCTCATTCATCAAACGCACGTCCGGGTCGCGCACGATCAGCCCGCGCCGCATTAGCCGCCGCACTTCGACGTTCTTCGCGCTGACGAGATTGTCCTGCGCGAGATAGTAGAGCGTCAGTTTTTGGTCGGCCGTGCAGGTCGCCCACATCGCTTTGTAGTAGGCATCGGCCTGTTCGACCAGCAGCCGGACGAGTTGTTCGGAGGTTAAGTTGTCGAAGTTCGAGTGATTGAGAATCTCCCTCCCGACGTTCTGCAAATAGGTGCGCGGCTCGCACTCGTCTGCGAGCGCGTCGTAGAGGGAGGCGAGGGGATTCTCTCGGTTCGTTAATTTGTTAAAGATCACGGCGAGGCGGCCGTCGCCGTTCCTTAATCTGGCGCTGCGCTTTCGCAGGCGCGGCGCAAAGCTGCGGTCTGCCTGTACGGCGAGCGACTTTTGCTTCCGTTCCTCCTCGCGCAGCGACTTCTGTTGCTGTTTCTTCTCGCAGAGCGCCTTTATGAACGCTTGCCGCTCGCCCGTGTCTTCGATGTGAATGACCCAGTACGAACTAATGACGTTCATCCAGCGATCCGGCGCGTCCGCCGCGAACGCGCCGTTCGACGGCGACTGGTGCGTGGCGCAGGAGGGCGCGAGGCAGAAGCGGAACGGGTCGTGCCGCGAGAAGATGATGACCGGGCGCGAGTCCTGTTGCAAACTTTCGAGCAACTCAAGCCGATTCAGATTCCACTCCGGGTCGTCGCTGCGGTAATCGAAATTATCTATCGCGAGCAGGTCGCCGTTCTGCTCCGCTTCTCCGTGCTGCGTTGCGGCAGCCTTCTTCAAAACGGCCTCTTGCATTGTGATGCGCTTGACCGCCGATCCGTTCAGCAACCAACGCACGTCGAGGAACGGCGCGCCGAGCACGACAAACTGTTTCTTCGGCGCTTTCTTGTCGTGGAAGTCGCGCGCGTAGAGCGTCATCATCGGGTCGTCGAGCTTCAGGAGGAAAACCCGCACCACGACGAACCTGATCAGCAAGAAGAGCAACCCGAGGATGGCGACGAGACTCAGCCACCAGAGCGTGCTTGAGAGCGAATGCCCCGGCAGGGGCAGCCTCAGGAAAGGCACGTTGGAACTAAGGCGCAGAGGCGCGGCGTGTTCCGCCACGTCTGTTTCCCGCGTCTGCAACCGCAGCCGTTTTTCTTCCGGCGTACTCCATTCCCAGACGCCGTCGGCCGAACGTGTGTTTAGTAAACCAGCCCACTCGCCGCTCGTGCGATTCACCAGCGGCCGCAGGTAGCTCAAATACTCTTCAAAAGACGCAGCCTTCGGGAAGCGGCTGGAAGCGGCAGACGACTCGCCCGTCGTCCGCGCCGGAGCGGCCACGAGACTCCGCCCGGCGTCGGCCGACGCCGTTTCGGGGCGCGTGTCAAGGAAGACGGACTCGTACACGTCCAGCGGGCGCGGCTTACCAGCGGGCGACCATTCCAGCCGTCGTCCGATCAAACGCTCGACCCACTCGCCTTTCGTCCGCTCGGTGTCATGCATAACCTTAGAGACGAGATTGCGCGCGTACCCGGCATACTGCGGCCTGAGCAGGAAAATGGATTCGTATATGTCGAGCGGGCGCGGCTTATCTGTGGGCGACGAATCCGGTCGCCGGCCAAGTAACTCCTCAAGCCCATTGTCTTTTGCCAGCGCGGGGTCGCGCGTCGTCTCAGAGGTGAGGTTGCGCGCGTACCCGGCGTACTGCGCCCTGATGCGCTCTTCGCGCGCGCGCAAGTCCTCCGCCAGTTTCACCTGCCCGTGCTTGGCGAGCAACTTCATCTGCTCGTCGTAGGCGATTTTAAAGAAGGCTATCGCGGGCAACACGCTCGTCAGAAACAGCAGCGTGGTAAACATAGACACATACGCCGTAACCATCGATTGATACCAGGCACGGCGGCAGTTCGCGACGGGCGCGTTGTCGTTGCGTCCCGTGCCGCTCTTGCGGAACATGCCGTTCAACTTCAGGGAAACCCCGGCGACGGCAAGCCCTGCGACGGGGAGCAGCACGGCAAGCGCGAGCAACTGCTGGCGCTCCAGAGAGAAGATCGCCGCGCCCAGGAGCAGGCAGAAGGCGACGTTGCCGAGCAGCACCCGGCGATAAACCGTGATCGCCTCATCGCGCGGCCACAACCACTCGATCCTCTCGCTCGTGTTGAGGTTCCAGAAGTAGCACAGGACGAAGAACAGCAGCAGCAGTAGCGAATAGAGCAGAAAGAGGTTTGCGGCGACGACGAGCAGTTCGAGTTGCATGGTGCGCAAAATCTGTTTGTCGCGATAGGTGATGATCGTCCATCCGGGGAAGTCTGTGACCGGCAGCGTGTACAGGGTGTGCCCGCTGCCCAGATAGTCCGCGCTGATCTCCTTGCTCTGCCGCGCCTCTACGGCGGCGCGCAGTTCGGCGCGCTCGTCACACTCGTCGTAGAAGTTTTCCTCAAAGTGCTGCGCGAGTTTCGAGTGGAAGAGCACCCTGCCGTTCGCCTCTATGACGCTGAAGCCGTAGCCGGGCGGCGTCACCGTCTCAAGCATCGACAGCAGGCGCGTGTCGAGCGCCGCGACCCAGGCCGAGTACGGCGCGCACAGCTTCTTTGTAATAATCACCGACTCGATGCCCGCCAGCGGCGAGGTGATCGGTTCGAGCCAAAAGTCGTGATGCGCGGCGCGCTCGTTGTCTTCCCGGCAGGCGCGCTCCTGCTCGGTCTCGCCGTCCCTCGGCGCGGGTCTGTCCACTTTTCCTTTCATCAGGTGGAGGAACCGTTCTTCCTTGATGTTGTTGAAGTAGGCGCGCGCCTGTGGGAGGGTGATGAAGCGCGTGGCCGCATCCCGCGTCGTCCACTTGATGCGTTGTCGACGCTCTTCATCGACCCAGAAGGCGGTGGCGAAGAAGGGATACGGGTGCTCGATCCCCGCCTCACGCTCCTGCTTGAGGATGTATCCGGGGAGGATGTGCGTCTTTTTCAGGGTCTCCGGTTGCACCGCGCCTTTCGCCCCTCCCCCGGCGCGGCGGCCGTTATCCGCCTGCGGCGAGAGACGTGGGCGCGGGTTTTGCGGCATGGACGCAGCGAGCAGGGCGCGGCTGGCCGGATCGGCGACGAGGTCTTCGTTGAATTTGTCCAGTTCATCTAGCGCGGCGCGCACTTCGGCGTGCAAATTGTCATGCACGTCCTGAGCGAAGGCTTCCAGTTTATCGTCCACCTCGTGTGAGATGCTGATGTACTTATAAATGTAGAGCGAGAAGAGCGTGAGCAGCGCAGCGCCGATCATCGCCGAGAAGAACAGGAAATATACGTCTGCGACGCGCAGCCTGTCTTTCGCCCCCATCAGCCACAGCTTAAGGAAAGACCAACTGAGCGCCGCCAGGATCATCACCACCGTGAAGACGATCAGCACCGTGTAGGAGATCGCCATCTGCTCGCGGCGGAATTGTCCCTCGCTGATCAAACCGCAGACGATCCACCTCAACCCCGGCCGCTCGCTGCCCGCCACGGCGATGCCCATCTCGACGGGGCGCGAGAAGAGTTTGTAATCATTGCCCGCCAGTTTGATGTCCTGAATGTTCGTCGCCTGCGCGAGGGCTAGGTGGTCAACCTTGTTCTTCTGCTCGTCGCGCAACGCATCGAGCGTCGCGACGCGCAGCTTCGAGCCGCTCTGGCGGTTATGCTGGTGGATGACGACGCCGCTCTCGGCGTCGGCGATCAACACGGAGTCGAACACCTCTTTGCCTAAAATCGATTGCAGCACTCCGCCCAGATCGGCATCCACCTGCAAACTCTGCGCAGGCGAGTTGTCATTCCACCCGACCGTGAACTCGATCACCAGCCTGGAGATGTCCGTCTCACGTTCCGGCTTGAAGGTCAGGCTCTTGAGAGAGGGTTTCGCGTCCGCGCTCTTCGGCAGGGCGGGAAGAAATGCTCCCTGTAGTTCGAGCCTGTCGCTGATGGCAAGCGTCTTTCTGAATTCGTTCAACGCCGAATCTTCGAGCGGACGCCTGTTCTTCTTCGCCTCCGCCACGCGCTCGAACAATTGGAGGGAGGCGTTCTGGACGACGCCGCTGAGGTTCTTAAGCTTCGCGCCGATCTGATTACCCATCACGGCGAGTTGGCGCGACTTGTGCTCGGTGAAGTAAGTGGTTTGCAGGCGGACGAAGCCCCAGTAGTAGAGACTGAAGGGAACCAGCAGGACGAGCAGCGTGATGATGAGGATGTGTAATCGTTCAAATTTCGGCAGGTTGAGTTTCATGGCAAACTCCTTGTTCGGGAGAGACTACCGAGGACAGGTGTTGGAAAGACTCGCGGCGCGCGGTGGCGAGCAAGGAGCGCACGAGAGGAAGCTATATGTGGACGGGAGCGCCCGCATGAACCGGGGCGGCGCACCCCGCGATTGAAGTTGGTGTTGAAGGCTCGCGCATCGCCCGTGAACAACAGTCCCGGCTGCGCTCGGAAGTTCAGCAGGAACACGACCCGGCGGCTCACGAAACACGCGCCGAACACCGCAAAAGTGTGCGCAACATAGTGCAGACGGCGGAACATGTCAAGATAAACATTCAATTGGCAGCGGGTCGATTTCAAATCCGGCAGGGCTTGTCCCCTGAACTGAATTGCCAGAGGCGATTTTCCTGAATATTTCCATCCCACTGTTTATGTGAGTTTGAGGCAAAATATTTCAAAGAAGCGCGCATGTGAACGGATAAAGAAGCGCGGCGACCGCACAAATTTGCGTCAGTTGCCGGATGTCCCGGTGCTCACGCGGGGCGCGGCTGTCTGCGTGGCGGGAGGGCTGGCGCAGGACTATTTGCTCGGCGTGCGAAGAAATTATACGCGCTCGCATTAACGACAGGCTCTCGACGCTTTTGTCCCTACCGGGCGGATGCAGTTATAATCAGCGACTTTCAATTCGACGAAATTTTACGCTAAGGGCATTCATCCATCACATGGCATTCTGGCGACGCAAAAAAGAAGACCGCTACATCACGCTCGGACTCAACGAACCGCTCAAGCCCGGCGCGAAAGAAACTGCGGCTGGGGACGACGCGGCGGCGCATCCCGAACCGCCCGCCAATCTCGACGCGACGAGCAAGACCGCGAGCGCCGAAATCACGCCCGCAGTGCCGACGCTCGAACCGACCGTGACGGGCGGCGCGCCGACGCCTCTATCACAAGAGCGAGGCAGCAACGACACAGGCATCGGCGCGACGAGCACGGACGCCGCGCCCCCCGCCGCCGCCGCGGTGCGCCCCTCGACCGTTCCGACGACCACGACGGGCGGCGCATCGCGCACGACGCCCGAACCGTCACAGCCCGGCGTCTCGCAGCAGCGACCCGTCCCGACGCGCTCCACCTTCTCCACTTCCATCCTCGGCCTCGACCGTTCGATTGAAGAGTTGCAGGCCGAAGAGGCCGCGCTCGAACGCACGTTTGAGAAGCGTTTCAAAAGCGCCATCTCGGCCACGCGGGAATCGCTCTCCGAGAAGATCGACACGGTTTTTCAGGGGCGCAAACAGATCGACGCAGAGTTGCTCGACGAACTCGAAGAAGCTCTCATCGCCGCAGACATCGGCGTGCCGACGACGCTCGACATCCTCGACAACGTGCGGCGCGGCATCTCGCGCAAAGAGATCAACGACATCGAAGCGCTCAAGGCCGCGATCAAAAATCAATTGCTCTCGATCCTGCGCGCGTCGGAAGCGAAGGGCGTCGCCGCCGAGACGAGCGTGCCGGAAAACATCACGCCCTACGTGATGATGATCGTCGGCGTCAACGGCGTCGGCAAGACGACGACCATCGGCAAACTCGCACAGCGCATCAAGGCCGAGGGCAACGACGTGCTCATCTGTGCGGCCGACACCTTTCGCGCCGCCGCATCCGATCAACTCGCCATCTGGGCTGAACGCACAGGCGTCCCGCTCATACAGCAGAAGCAGGGAACTGACCCGGCGGCCGTCCTCTTCGATTCGCTCAAAGCGGCCAAAGCGCGCAACTCCGACGTGCTCATCGTGGACACGGCCGGGCGTCTGCACAACAAGTCGAATTTGATGGCCGAACTCGAAAAGATGAAGCGCGTGGCGGGGCGCGAAGTGGAAGGCGCGCCGCACGAGACGCTGCTCGTCATCGACGCCGTGACCGGGCAGAACGGGCTGGAACAGGCGCGGCAGTTTTTGAAAGTCGCGGGCGTGACCGGCATCGTCCTGACGAAACTCGACGGCACGGCCAAAGGCGGTATCGCCGTCGCCATCTCGAAAGAACTCGGCCTCCCGATCCGCTACGCCGGCATCGGCGAGAAAGTTGACGACCTCGTCGTCTTCAACGCCGAACACTACGTTGACGGACTCTTCGAGTCTCAATAGTTTCAAGTTTCAGGTTTCAAGTTCAAGCAATAAGAACTTCATACCTGAAACCCGAAACCTGAAACCCAAGCTTGCAACCCGAAATAATAAATTCGACTTTAGATGCGCGGAGCGAGACGGATGCGCGTTTGATGCGGCGCGCGTTGGAATTGGCGGCGCGTGGCATTGGCCGCGTCAGCCCCAGCCCGCTCGTCGGGTGCGTCGTCGCGCGCGACGGCGGCGAAGTGGTCGGCGAAGGTTTGTATTTGTACGAGGGCGTCAAACACGCCGAGACGCTCGCGCTCGAACAGGCCGGAGAGCGTGCGCGCGGCGCGACTGCCTACGTCTCGCTCGAACCGCACGCGCATCAGGGGCGCACGCCGCCCTGCACCGCCGCGCTCATCCGTGCGGGCGTCAGCCGCGTCGTCGCGCCCATCGAAGACCCGAACCCGCTCGTGTCGGGGCGCGGCTTCGCACACCTGCGCGAGGCAGGGCTGGAAGTAGAAGTCGGCCTCCTTGCGCCGGAAGCCGCGCGGCTCAACGAAAAATACATTCACGCGATGCGCCACGCGCGCCCCTTCGTCCATCTCAAACTCGCCTCGTCGCTCGATGGCCGCATCGCCACGCGCACCGGCGACGCGCGCTGGATCACGAACGAACAATCGCGCGCCCGCGTACACGAATTGCGGCACGAGTACGACGCCATCCTCGTCGGCGCGGGCACGGCCGCGGCGGACGACCCGCTGCTCACGGATCGGAGCCATCTCCCGCGCCATCGCACGCTCGCGCGCGTCCTGCTCGACGACCACTTGCGTCTTTCGCCCGATTCTCAACTCGCACAAACGGCGCGCGAAACGCCGCTCATCATCTACACCTCCGACGCTGCCGACGAGCACGCCGCTCGCTCGCTTCAATCGCGCGGCGCTGAAGTCGTGCGCTCGGCGGGCGGCGCACGCGACCTCCGCGCCGTGCTTGCGGAACTCCACGGCCGCACGCTGCAAAGCGTGCTGGTCGAAGGCGGCGCGCGCGTGGCCGGCCTGTTCCTCGATGCCGGTCTCGTGGATAAGGTGAGTTTCTTCGTCGCGCCCGTCATCATCGGCGGGAGCGACGCGAAGCCCGCCGTCTCCGGCACGGGCGCGACCCGCATCGCCGACGCCACGCGCCTCCGCGATGTCGAGATCACAGAGCGCGGCGGCGATGTCGAAATCACCGGATACCCGAAAAGCAGAGGTTAGAGGTCAGAGGTTAGAGGTCAGTGAAAGACCAAAACCTGATTTCACTAATTTCTCTCTAACTTCTGACCTCTAACCTCTGACCTCTGACCTCTGTTTTATGGCGAAGAAAAGTCTGGGACAGAATTTTCTCGTGGACGAGGGCGTGGTGGCGCGCATCGTGCGCGAGGTTGTGCCGCGCGCGGATGAGACCATCGTCGAGATCGGGGCGGGGCGGGGGGCTTTGACGGCGCGGCTCGCAGGGCAGGTCGGGCGTCTGGTCGCCGTCGAGTTCGACCGTGATCTCGTGCCGCTGTTGCGCGAGCGATTCGGCGGCCGGGAAAATTTCACGCTCATCGAAGCGGATGCGCTGGCGATTGATTTCTGCGCGGCCATCCTGCCCGCGCCGTCGGCGCGCGTCGTCGCCAATCTTCCCTACAACATTTCGACGGCCATCCTGCAACGCCTGTTCGAGCAGCGGCATTGTTTGACGGAGATGATCCTGATGCTACAGCGCGAGGTGGTCGAGCGCATCACGGCCGCGCCGGGCACGTCGGAGCGGGGCTACCTGTCCGTGTTGACCGAAGCCTACTGTGAGGCGCGCACGCTGTTCGACGTGCGCCCGGAAGCGTTTCGCCCCACGCCAAAGGTGTGGAGCACGGTGGTGCATCTGCGCGTGCGCGAGAGCGCGGCGGCCGAGGTGTCGGATGAGGCGTTGCTGTGGCGCACGGTCGGCGCGGGGTTCGCGCAGCGGCGCAAGACCATCTTCAATAATTTGCGCCACGCCCCGCCGACGCTGCGGCCACAGGTGGAAGCTGCGGGCGGCGCAGAGGTGTTGCTTGAGCGGGCGGGCGTCGAACCGCAGAGGCGTGCCGAGACGTTGACGCTCGCCGAGTGGGTTGCGCTCGCGCTCACGCTCGAATCGGGTGCAGTTTGAGCGTGCGCGTGCCGGGTCAGGGAAAGATTTGCGCGCCTTCGATCTGGCGAAAGCCTTTGAGCAGCTTCTTGTGCTCTCCGTCCAGAACGACGACCAGAGTTTCTCCCATGAACGCGACCTGCGAGACGACTTCATTGATCAACTGCCGGTTCAGCGCCGTGCGGTCGAGTTGATACCAGGGCGCGTTCGCCACGAGGCCGAGCACGTAGAGAGGCTTGTCCGGAAACTTCTCCAACTTCTTTTGCGCGAGATAGGCCGTCTTGATTTGCGGGAACGGACTCAACTGCCCGCGCAGGCGTTCGACCTCTGCCGGGGCGGCCTGATGCGGGATCAATTCGTCGGCCGAATTGATGTTGCTGCGCTCCGGCTCCGCTTCCTCCAGCTTCGCGACATATTTCTGCGCCTGCTGGCGATAGCGTTCGGCTTCCTGTGGCTGCCCCGCGGCAGTGAAGTGTATGAACAAGACCTGACAGGCGGGGATGAGCATGTCGGGGTCGCGCGCCGATGCCTGTTCGAGATGCGCGACGCCGGCCGGATCGTTTTGTCGCAGAAGCAATTGGCCGAGCAGGAAGTTTGCCGGCGCGTGGTCGGCGCGCTGTGCCAGCACTTCGCGTAGTAAGGGGATGGCCTCTTCGGGCGTCCTGAGTTCCGTGGCGAGCGAGGCGCGTTCCCACGCTTCGTCGAAGAGGAGCGTGCCGCCGCGCGCTTTTTCTTCGAGCGCGTCGAGCGTCTGGCGCGTGCGCCGGACGTAGTTGTGTCGCTCGCTCCACTGTTCGGCGATGCCTTCCTGCCACGCGCGGTCGAACTGCGCGATGAGCGTCTGCGCCTGCTCGCCGAGGTAGAAATCCGCTGCGCTCTCCGCGACGGGCGCGGGTTGATAGCGTTGCGCCCAGTCGGCATTGACCAAGCCGTTTTGCGCAGGGTAGCCGAGCGCGCGCAGGCGGTCGGCGAGCGCGGGGTGCGTGTCGTCGGAGATCGTGCGTTCGGAGAGCGCGAGATTGAGTTGGCGCGCGACCGTCTCGGGCGGGAGCGGCTGGCAAAGCGTTTGCGGGAGATTGGCATAGACGCCCGCGACGGGGCGCGGGTCGGTCTCGGCGTGGCGATAAACTTCCGGCCAGTATTTCTCTTCGAGATAACTCCCCTTGAGCCTCGTATCGATCAGCATCTCGGCGACGTTCTCCGCGCCGGTCAGACGCGCCGCCGCCTCGTCGGCCTCGTACTCGTGCGTTCGTGCCAGCACGAATGAGTAGGCTTGAAAATAGGGCGCGTACCAGTTGAAGAACGTGGTGAAGAAAAACGACCCCCAGCGCTGCTCGCTCTCCAGCCGCATCAGCAATTGCCCCCACGTCTGGCGGAGACGATAAATCCAGCCGGAGAAGCGTCCGTGGTTGCCGGAGAGGTGGCCGAGTTCGTGCGCGAGCGTGGCGCGAAACTGTGCGGGCGAGGCCGCCTGCATGTCCGGGAGTCCGAGCAGGAGATAGTTTCGATAACCGCCGAAGAACCCGAAGCGCGGCACCTGCACGACCGCCGCGTTGAAGAAATCGAGGACGAGTACGTGGTGGATGCGCGGTGCGTCGAGCGCGCGCGTGACTTCTTCGATGAGGTCGAAGAGGCGCGGGGCTTCGGCGCGCGTCAACTCGAAGCCTTCGGGCGGCGGTTGCTTGACCCACAATGAGCGAATCACGACCCACGCCAGAGCGATCAGCACCCACCCGAATTTCCACACCCAGAAGTTTAATTTGCCGAACTTCCAACTGAGACCGATGATGACGGCGAAGATCGCGAACAAGACCGCCACCACCAGCATGATGTAGGCATAGCCGAGCAGGGCGAGGAGTGCGACGCGAAACCTGTATTTACCGGGCGCGTTCTTCGCCAGAATTTCGAGACGGCCGACCATCTCGTCAAACTTTTCGTTAGTCATTGCCATAAAAATTACCCGCCGGCTGTGAGACGGGTCGCGTTAAAATGTTGAACTTTGAGGAGTCTTCCGGGGTTGCTGTCGTTGCAGTCCGGCGAACATGAAGCGTATCCGGCGAGCCGACGGGTATAGTAGCAAAAACGGGTCGAAGGTTGTCAATTCGGGAGGTTCGGTATGCGCACACTCATCGCCAGGGACGGGAACAAATTCATCGCCGCCGAGCGCGGCGACCTCGACAATCCCATCCTGCTCATCCTGCGGGATAAGGGTTATGAACTCTCGATGTCGTTCCATCTGGACGTGGCCTACCAGCGATTCGAGAATTGGCACGCCGTGGGGCACGGCTGGAAGCACATCGGGAGCACGCTGCCGGAACTGCTGGCGCAAGTGATCGTGGCCGAGACGCGCGGGGCGGATTGGGCGAAGCGTCCGAGCGAACCCGACCTCGTCGCACGCATCCGCTCTGAAGCCTTAGACCTCACAGACCCGGAGACACGCCACCAGTCCTGAGTCGCCGCCGCCACCGTTCAAAAGGGTTCAAGCACCGTGCCGTAGCAATCTTCGTTCTGCTGCATGGCTTCGCACAAGGACTCGTCGCCGGGGAAGCCGGTGAACGTGTCGTGGCGGGTGAAGCCGCGCAGGAAACTGTCGGGGCAGCAGTTCTGGCACGCATAGCTGCTACTGATGCCGTGTATGGCCTCCGCCTACACCTCACTCAAATTAATCCCGTATCAAGCCTCTTCTTATAGATGCCGCAATCTCTCGTACACTTGGATTCGCATGTGTCCCTGCCTGTGTAAGTAATTCTTCGGTCTCCGATTCAGAAAGCGAGCCTGAAGAAACCAGCTGGTTAAGTAGTCCCATCCCCCATATTTGAATCTCTTGGTCTTTATCTTCAAGAAATTCAGTGATCCATCCCATCGCGCGACGATCTGCCACAACACGTAGTAACTCAACAGCTATTCTTCTTTTTCCGATGTCGCCATCAGATTTATAAATGTCATAACAATGCTTCATGGCCGACCATGGTTGTATCTGCCATAGAACAGACCTAGCCAGTTCACATCCGGGCTTTCCATCGATATAATATTCAACAGCCTGTCGTAAATTTTCTTCTCCTATCAAACTCTCTATAACTTGACGTGCATAGCTCGAACCACCGACCTCTCCACCGTCTCTCAATGTGCCGAGGTGTTCAGCTAGGGACTTCCAGTTTATTGTTTCCGGCATATCACCACCACGTTACCGAGTACTAATCTGCACTAAACCACCCTTTACAGTCATAGTAGCTAAAGCATCGTTGAGGAACAATTCTCTATTCTCGACTTTATTCATTATTATAGAGTCAAAGCATGGCAACGTAAGTATTTTGTTTAAGTCGTTTGTCTACATAATGGGTAAAGTCGAGATTGGGGAGTTCGGGCTTTTGTCCCTCTTTTAGAATGGCCCCTCGAAGGCGCGTCCTGTAATTATCTCAATATCTATTCTTGCCCGAGGGTCTCTAGGCTGTGTGTTCTGGAATGTTCTACTGATAGGAGCCAAATACCCATCTTGCGGTGCTCTGTTAATAAATCGTCCAGCGTCTTCATAGGCTTCCTGCCGGTCTCTTTGCTGTGAGGCAGTTAATTTGTTCCACACACTATCGAGCCAAGCCTGCCCATCTACTTTTGAGGGCACATCTTCCCGCGACCACGCTATTGATATTTCCACGCCGGGATTGCTGCCTTGCGCCTGAATCCTGCCCCGGTTAGCT
>DASVPS010000021.1:0-14046 GCA_036389555.1 Pyrinomonadaceae bacterium | reverse complement strand
CGACTACAGCGGATTCCCCGCACACACTTACCACATCAAGTACGGCGCGCCGGGGTCGCCCGAAGTGGCGCGACGGGTGCAGGAACTACTCGCGTCGGCGAGAATCGGCACGCACGCCGACGCTCTGCGCGGGTTCGACCACGGCGTCTACGCTCCGCTCGCAGTGGCTTACCCGGCGGCGGACGTGCCCGTGCTGCAACTCTCCATTCGCGGCGACTACGACCCCGAAGCGCATCTCGCCGCCGGACGCGCGCTTGCCCCTCTGCGCGAAGAGGGCGTGCTGATTCTGGCGAGCGGGCTGAGCTATCATAATCTGAGACAGTTTGATGCGCGGGCGAAAGTTCCTTCGCGCGAGTTCGACGAGTGGTTGACCGCGACGGTGTGCGGGGCGAAGGCGGAAGAGAGAAACCGTCTGCTACGCGACTGGCAGAGCGCCCCCTCTGCGCGCGCGGCACATCCCAGAGAGGATCACCTGATGCCGCTGATGGTCGCCGCAGGGGCTGCCGAAGCGGAGGCGGGCGTGCGCGTCTATCACGAGGATGCGTTCTTTGGCGGCATCACCGTTTCGAGCTTTCGTTTCGGAGCGGCGGGAGTTGCTTCATAAGCGCGCACGCCCTCGCCGCTTTCGCCCGTGCATGGACGTTAGTTAGTTTAGTGAAACAAGCAAGGAGACTTACTTCGGATATGACTACGACCAACACAGATTCGTTTTTCGTCAACTGGACGCCGCGCCTCCTGAGCGTCCTCAGAATCATCTCGGGATTCCTCTTCATCGCGCACGGCGCGCAGAAACTCTTCGGCTTCCTTGCCCCGCCGGGCGCGCCCACGCCCCCTCTGATGTCGCAAATAGGGATCGGCGGCGCGCTCGAATTCTTCGGCGGACTCCTCTTGATACTCGGACTGTTCACGCGCCCCGTGGCCTTCATCCTGTCGGGGATGATGGCCGTGGCCTACTTCCAGATGCATGCGCCGGGAGGTTTCTGGCCGCTCCAGAACCGGGGCGAACTGGCCGTGCTCTACTGCTTCGTGTTCCTCTTTCTCGCGGTCGCGGGCGGCGGTGAATGGAGCCTCGACAGGCTGCTGCGACGCGATACCCGCACGCCCCTCGCGGGGGAGCGCGCGTAACCTCCGGTTCAACGTTTGAGAGCTATGGTGCTACCATGCGCCGGTTGTGTTCGTGTCCGGTGATAATCAAGTTGAATCCTGATCTGCCAATCGGAATATTTGATAGCGGCGTGGGCGGGCTGACCGTCTACCGCGCGCTGCATGAGCGTTTGCCGCAGGAGCGTTTCGTCTATCTGGGCGACACGGCGCGCGTGCCTTACGGCACGAAGTCTCTGGCGACCGTCGAGCGCTATGCGGTGGAGAACGCGCGTTTTCTCGAAGCGCACGGCGTGAAGTTGCTGGTGGTGGCGTGCAACACGGCGTCGGCGCTGGCGTTGCCGACCATTCGCGCGAGCGTGCGCGTACCCGTAGTCGGCGTGATCGAGCCGGGCGCGCGGGCTGCGGTCGCAGCGTCCGAGGGCAAACGCATCGGCGTGATCGCGACGGAGGCCACTGTGCGCAGCGGCGCTTATGCGCGCGCGATCCGCGAACTCGCGCCGGAGGCAGAGGTGTGGGAGCGCGCCTGCCCGCTCTTCGTCTCGCTGGCCGAAGAGGGTTGGGCTGAGACGGACGTGGCGCGCACGGTGGCCTCGGAATATTTGACTGACTTAGGAGGAGGCCGCCTGGACGCGCTCGTCCTCGGTTGCACGCACTATCCGATTTTGCGGCGCGTGATTCAGGAGACTGTGGGCGCAGGTGTGCGCCTCATAGACTCCGGCGAGGCGACGGCCGGAAGCGTGGAGGCCGCGCTCGAAAGCGGGAACCTGCGGCGTCGCCGGTTCGACACGGCGACCGGGCGTCTGCTCAAAGAGCGTGCGCGCGAACGTCGTTTGTGCGATGATCTCGACCACTTTTACGTGACGGACGCCGAGGAGCGTTTCGCGCGCGTCGCCGAGCGATTCCTCGGCAGCGCGCCGACACGATTGGAGGCCGTGGAGGTTTGGGGACACGATGAGCTTCACCCCGCTTAAAACTACTTACAAGCGCACGGATGGGCGCGCCGCCGCCGAGTTGCGCGAGTTGCGCATCACGCCGCACTTCATGCCCTATGCGGAAGGCTCCGCGCTCATCGAGATGGGCGCAACGCGCGTCATCTGCACGGCGACGCTCGAAGAGAGCGTGCCGCGTTTCCGACGCAACAGCGGGCAGGGTTGGTTGACGGCGGAGTATGCGATGCTGCCGCGCGCCACCACCCAACGCACGCAGCGCGAGACGGGGCGCGGCGGCGCTTCCGGCCGCACACACGAAATTCAAAGACTCATCGGGCGCTCCCTGCGCGCCGTCATAGACCTCTCACGCCTCGGCGAACGCACGCTGATGGTTGATTGCGACGTGCTGCAAGCCGACGGCGGCACGCGCACGGCCTCGATCACGGGCGCGTATGTGGCGTGCGCGCTGGCGTGTCACAAGTTGCAGCGCGCGGGCAGAATCACGCGGCCGCCGTTCAAGGGCGAGGTGGCCGCCGTGAGCGTCGGGATCGTTGACGGGACGCCCCTGCTCGATCTGAAATACGACGAAGACTCGCGCGCCGCCGTTGACATGAACGTCGTCTGCACGGACGACAATCGCTTCATCGAAGTGCAGGGCACGGCCGAAGGCGAGCCATACACGCGCGCCGAAATGGACGAACTACTGGCGCTGGCGAGCGTCGGGCTGGAACAACTTTTCGTCGCGCAGCGAGCCGCGATTGCGGCCGCCACCGCCGCCTGAATCGCACCGCGCGGGGCAACACGACGCCCACACGGCGGCATCTGACCATCTGATTGACGTTGCAACCACCCGACGGAGCGCACCACGCGCGAATCGCTCTCGACCACTAATAGACAGGAGTAAAGTTTTAAAATATGAGACGCTTGACCATTCTCATCACCTGCGCGCTCATGCTCTCCCTCCCCGCATTGGCGCAAGAGGACGGGGTGCAGAAGTACACCAACGAGCGGCTCGAATACTCGCTCGAACTGCCCAACGCGAAGTGGCGCGCTCTGACGCGACCCGACAGCGTGCATAATCACACAGAGTTTATCTATGGCGACCGCAGCGACGGACTCCTGCGCGTTCGCAAGGAAGTGGTTGACGCCGGCACGACCGCCACCGACCTCGCCCGCCGCGATCACGATCTGAAACTGCGTTTCCAGCCCGGCTACGTCGAGGGCAAAGAGGAGAAGTTCATCGGGCGCATCAACGGCGTGGCCTCCGCCTACGAGTACACCGGCGGCGGCAAGGCGATGATCGGGCGCATCTACTACCTGCAAGCCGACAACCGCACCATCTACGTCCTGCACTTCACCGGCGCGCGCGACAAACTCTCGCTCCTGCGCAGCCAGACCGACTCGATAGCGCGCAGTTTTCAACTCAAGTAAATCGTCAGTCGTCAGTCGTCAGTTGTTCAATCCGATCTGTAGCCACTCGCGTGATTACCACGTAACAACTGACAACCGACTACTGATGATGGGCGACTGACAACTCACTACTGACAAGCTCCCTTTATGAAACTCGCTCCCGGCCTGACCTTGAGGCCGTCGCAGATTGATGGCAGAGGTTGCTTCGCGACGATCTTCTTTCCCAGAGGCCGGAAGATCGCGGAGTATGCGGGCGAGCGGATTTCGCGGGCGGAGGTGGCGCGGCGCTCGCGCGGGCGGCGGAAACTACGTATCTGCGCCGTCAATTCATACTGGAGTCTGGACGGCAGCCGCGGCGGCAACGGCACGCACTACATCAACCACTCCTGCACGCCCAACTCTTACATGCGCATCACGCACGGCCACATCCTCTTCATGGCACTGCGCGACATCTACCCCGGCGAAGAGATCACGCTCGACTACGTAACCACCCTCCATTCCAACGACAAGCGCTGCCACTGCAAAGCCCTCACCTGCCGAGGCACAATCAACAAGCAGTAGGAAAGCCGTGAATGGTAAATCGTAAATCGTGAATAGAAGAAGACAGGTTTTCTCTATTCACGATTTACGATTTACCATTCACGGCTTTTCTTACTTGTCGCCGCCCAGAGTGTCTTCCGCGAGTTGGACTTCGGTGAGGACGGTGTTGATCATCTGGGAGAGGCGCTGGGCTTCGGTGTGGATGATTTCGGCGAACTCGCGCGCCTCGCCGGAGACGCTGTTGTCGCCCATCAACAATTCGGCGAAACCGTTGATGCTCGTGATGGGGGTGCGCAGTTCGTGCGACATGCGCGAGATGCGGTCGCTGCGTTCCTGTTCGGCCTCCTGCATGTGCAGCACTTCGCTGACGGGATGGTCTGGGAAGATTTGCGTCGCACGCTGCGGCAACTGGCGTGTGAGCAGACGGTCTATGAGCCAGAGGCGTCTGAGCAGGACGCCGAGTGCGAGCACGAGCGCGGCGACCGAGACGATCATGGGCACGCCCGGCGGGAGCGTCGCCGGCAGCCGGCCTGTACTCGACAGGATTTGCAGCACTAACGCCGCGAGCAGAAACAGCGCGACGAAGACGTAGAGGAGCTTGAGTAGGTAAGTGCTGGAACGTTTCAAGATTAGACTTCCGGGGACTTAAGAGGTGGGCGTTCAAAGTTACGGCCGGGAGCGCGCCCGGCCTGCATTCAGTATGACTTGCCGGGCGGGTTTGAGGCAAGCAAATTTTTACCTGGCCGCGGACAAACTCTTCGTCAACCGTCTTTAAGCGCGGCGAGCGCGGCGAGCAGTTCCGGCTCTTCTTCGGCGGACACGGTGCGCAAGTCGAGCACGACGCGCTCGTCGAGTATGCGTGCGATGACGGGCGGGCGCGCTTGCCTCAGCCCGGCTTCGAGGGCGACGGCGGACGAGCGCGCGTGCGTGATGGCGATGAGGGCGGTCGGCGGATGTGTCGTGGGCGCGGAGCCGCCGCCGATGGCGGATTCTCCGTCGATGATCTCGAAGCGGAAGGCTTCCGGGTCGAGGCGCGTGCGTGCGCGTCTGAGAAAGGCGCGGGCGCGTCGTTCGATCTCGTCGCGCGAGGCGGCGAGCATGCGCATGGCGGGCACTTCGGCGAAAGTCGCGCCGCGCGCGTGTGCGTCGAGCGTGGCGGCGAGGGCGGCGAGGGCGAGTTTGTCTGCGCGCAGCGCGCGGTAGAGCGGGTTGCGGCGACAGCGTTCGACGAGGGCGCGGCGTCCGACGACGAGTCCGGCCTGCGTCGCGCCGAGCAGCTTGTCGCCGCTGAACGTCACGATGTCAGCGCCCTGCCTGATGGATTCGCCGATCAAGGGTTCGTCCAAGCCATATGCGCCGAGGTCTATGAGCGCGCCCGAACCGGCGTCTTCGTAGACGGGCAGATCGTGTGCGCGCGCGAGCGCACAGAGTTCGCCAAGGGCGGGCGCGGCCGTGAAGCCGACGATGCGATAATTCGACGGGTGGACGCGCAGTATGAGCCGCGTCTCCGGCGTGATGGCGCGCTCGTAGTCTGCGAGTTTCGTGCGGTTGGTGGTGCCCACTTCAAGCATGCGCGTGCCGGACTCGGCCATCACGTCGGGCACGCGAAAGTCGCCACCGATCTCGACGAGTTCGCCGCGCGAGACGATGGTCTCGCCGCCCTGCGCGAGCGTCGAGAGGACGAGGAGGGCGGCGGCGGCGCAGTTGTTGACGACGAGCGCGGCCTCCGCGCCGGTCAACTCCGCGAGCAATTCTTCCGCACGCGCGCCGCGCCTGCCGCGCGCGCCCGTCTCCAAATCGTATTCGAGCGTGCAATACCCGGCCGCCTCTTCCGAGACGGCGCGACGCGCGGCCACAGAGAGCGGCGCGCGCCCCAGATTCGTGTGCAGGATGACGCCCGTCGCATTGACGACGCGGCGCAGGCCGTTCGCGTCCGCGCGCGCGACGGCGCGTTCCAGACGACCTACCGCCTCGGCCAGCAACGCTTCGCGCGAGAGTCTTCCGTTCGCCGCGCCGGGCGTGCCCGCAGCGTCGGTGCGCGCCCGCAAGTCCTCGCGCAGTTCGTCCGTGACGCTTCTGGCGAGCGCGGTCAGGCGCGGCAAACCCGTGCGTTCGGCGAGCGTGCGCGCTTGCGGTGTGCGCAGCAGCGCGTCTATCGAGGGCAGGGCGCGGAGAAGTTGTGTGGCGGGCATAGAGATTTGTCGTCTGTACGTGGTCAATTGTCCGTTGTTGTACCGGGCGTAGATCGAGCATTTTAAGGCCATCGGCCGACGAATGATAGCAATAAACTGTCACCGGCGAACAACTGACCACGGGCAACCGGCGACGGCCGACTATTTTCATTGACACCGCCGCGAGCCAAACGTTATGTTCAAAATGGACGCGCTTTCGATGAGGGCGCGGGTAAAGAGAGGTAAACAGCCGTGCCGATTCGTCAAAATAAGTTCGCGCGCCGGATAAACGATCAGCAGTCGCCCCAGAGCGGGGTGAAGAAAATGATCATCGAGCGCGACGCACAGCCGACCATTGACGAGCAACTCACCCGGCTCGAAGACGACGTGCGCAAGTTGAAAGTCGAGTTTGACATCTACTTCAACGGCTCCTCGAAACGTCCGCCCTACGACACGAAAGGGCGCGTCGAGACGCTCATCAAACGGCTCGCGGACGAACGCCAACTCACCTACGCCCAACGCTATCAATACAATTCGCTCGTCGCGCGCTACACCTCGTTTCGCGACCTCTGGCGGCGCACCATTCAGGATCGAGAGGAAGGGCGCGGAGCTTTCGCACAGCGCGCGAAGGCCAAGCAGGAACAGGAGGCCACGTCTTCTGCGCCGGAGCGCACGACGTTCGTCTGCGCCGACGCGCGCACGGAGGTGCCGACCGTCAAGAGTCTCTACGACACGCTCGTCGAGGCGAAGCGACAGTGCGGCGAGAACGTGGATGATTTCTCGTTCGCGCAGTTTCACCGCATGCTGGCGCAGAAGACGGAGACCTTGAAGGAGCGTCTGGGCTGCGAGCGCGTGAGCTACTCGGTGCAGTTGGAAGGTGGGCGCGTGCAGTTCAAGGCGAAGGCCGACAAATAAAACGGGGAATTAGTCTGGCGAGAATCAAATCGCTCGCAAAATCAAAGGCGCGCTCATTGGAATGATCCATTGAGCGCGCCTTTGATTTTTTTGCCCGGGCGAAACTTTGGTCGAGTTCTTCGGGCTTGTCTTACGCTTGCCGGCTCACTAGAGACCGGAAGCGGCCAGTGGCTTTCCGAAGCGGAAGCTGTGGTGGGGAGATTACACCTTGGTCACTTGTTCGGCCTGCGGGCCTTTGGGGCCTTGCGTCACTTCGAATTCGACCTCCTGGCCTTCTTCGAGTGTCTTGAAGCCGTCGCCCTGAATGGCGCTATAGTGAACGAAGATGTCTGACGAGCCGGGCTGTTCGATGAAACCGTAGCCCTTCGCGTTGTTGAACCACTTGACCTTACCGGTAATTCTAGGCATAGCTAACGAATCCTCCTAACGATTCGGGTGAAACGGTACAAAAACAATTTTGCAGTTGTTCTCGTGCCGGTGGGGTTAATACTCTCATGAGCCGGAAGCGCTTGAGCGAACGCCCCCGTCGGAACTGCATGAAGACAAAAAAATCCGCCCGTGGCGAACTAGCGTGATAGCGCGTTCTTCACCACATGCGGACGGAGCGGGAGACTACACAAACTCATTTCTGTATTACTTCTAACACTAACTGGATAAACGAGTTCCTCACCCGTTCTTCGTAAAACGACGGCGCATACTAAGCGAACCGGCTGGAACTGTCAAGCATAAAAAACTTCGGGTAAACGCGCCTCAGGGCTGCGCGCACGTCACCGGCGCGCTCGTCTTCTCAGGCGCGGGCAGGTAGGAACGCGGGTTGACAGGCTCTTCGTTGATGCGAACTTCGTAGTGCAGGTGCGGCCCCGTCGAGCGTCCGGTCGAGCCGACGCGCCCGATCATTTCGCCGCGCCCTATCGATTGCCCGGCGACCACTTCGATCTTCGAGAGATGGCCGTAGCGCGTCGTGAGGCCGTCGCCGTGGTCGAGGATGATGATCTGGCCGTAGCCGCTCTGCGTGCCCGCAAACTTCACGGTGGCAAGCCCGGCGGCATAGACGGGCGTGCCGCGCTCGGCGGATATGTCCTGACCCGAATGAAACTCCGCAGACGAGCCGCCGAAAGGGTCTCGACGCCCGCCGAAACTGTCTGTCGCCTCGCCGCCCGCGACCGGCCAGATCGAGGGGATGCGCGCGCGTTCGCGCAAGGCCGATTCGTAGGCGCGCAATTCCTGTTCGAGTTGGACGGCGCGCGTCTCGACGGCGGCGATGGCCGCCGCGTCCATCTCTACGAGCGGGCCGCCCGCGCCGCGCCCGCTTGTGCCCTGTGTGCTCTCGCCCTCTTCCTGCACGGGCGCGCCGGAAATCTCAGCGATGCGGCGCGAAGTGTCCTCGATGGCGTCCACGCGGTTTTCCAGTTTTTGGAGTTGCCGTCGCTGCTTCTCGTTCTCCACGCGCAGGCGCGAATTCTCCTGTTCGATCTTCAAGTGCTGCGCGTCGCGGAACATGCCATAGAGGCCGTAGAGGGCGGCGCACAGGACGAGACACAAAAGCGCGGTCGCGGCTTTGAGCCAGCGTTTATGAATGCTGATGCGGCGAATCTTGGAACGTGAGCGCGAGGTGCGGGCGACGATAAAAGCGTAAAGACGGTCGTCTCTGGTCATCGGGAGAATGTGCTCCTTTATCACTAATCTGCGCGTAAATCACACAGGGAACAGCGCAGAATGAGCGCGAAAGTCACTGTCATCCGAAGTGGGCGACGGTGCGCGAAACCACAATTGGGGGCTTCTTTATTAGGTTTGAACCTGCCTGATTACGGCAGTCGGCAGCCTGATCCGGTCTTGCGTCTAACCACGAGGCGAGCCGCTTGATCTGCTTAAGGGGCAGCACCCTATCACACCCCGCCGCGCGATTGCAACCGCCAAAACCTGAGAAAATCCTTTAACTAAAGACAAAAAGCCGGTTCAAAATTGCTTCCGGCAACTTTGAACCGAGCCTCTGTTTGATCTCGAAATGGAAGCGGCGACCCTCTAGTCTCCGGCCTCTCGGCGGCGCTGGCCGCGCGCGCGCAACATCGTCAGGATGATCAGCAGGAACACGCCGACGAAGGCGACGACAATGGCGATCTTGAGCACGACCATCAGGAAGGCGACGAGGGCGATGAGTTGTTTGACGAGTACGATGAGGAGCGCGATGAGCGTCAGGATGCCGCCCCAGCGTCCGAAAGTTGCGAGTAATGCAGTCATGAAAAATCTCCCTCGTGCCGATTATTACCTGCGCGTGCGACAAGCGAATCCGTTTGTCCCGCGCGCGCACACATCATAACAAACAACCTAGCCGCGTGGCGAGATGCACAGACGCGCGCCGCGTCCGAAACATTCAGGCGCGCGGGTCGAACGGCCACCCGGCGTCCGTCTTATTACCGGAGCGCGCGCCGGTCAGTTGCGAGTTGAGTTCGCCCGTGCTGAAGCGCGTCATGTCGAGCGGCGCGCTGTTCAGGAACGAAGGCGGCGCATGCAAGGCATCGAACGCGCCCGCGCCATCGCGTTCGCGTCGCGTGCGCAGGTAATCGAAGAGCATGTACGCGCCGAGCAAGACGAGCGCGACGGGCAGCAGTTGCCGCACGGGGAACTGCACGCCGAACAAAGTGTTGAGCAAAAAGATCGAGCCGAGCGCGATGAGCACGACCGCCCACGCGAGCGGATGGCCGTAGAGGCGGCGCGCGATGGGGTCGGATTCGGCGTCGGGCATCAGGCCGGCGCGGATCAGTTCGGCGGTGCGGTAGGCGTCTACGGCCGCGAAGAGCCAGACGCCGAGCGCGCCGAGCACGAAGAACGCGACGGCGTTCGTCACGGCCGCCATCTGCCAGCAACTCGCGAACAGCGCGAAATGCACGAGCGCCTTCGAGGTCTGCCCGTTGTAGGCCGCGCCGAGTCCGGGCACGAGCAGCGAAAGAAGCGTCGCCACCCACTTTGAAGTCCTGCGCCGTATCTGCTGCGGCGCGTGGAGCAACGCCGGTTGTTGCTGCAACAGTTCGACGCCCGCCACGATGCAATCCTGACAATACGGAAACCCGCGTATGCGATGGTCGCACGCCGGACACAGCGGTCGCGAGCAGCGACTGCACTGCACCACCGCCGCGTTCATGTTGTGATAAGAACAGTTCATCAACTTGCCTGTGCCAACAGTAGTTACCCTCGTAAATCAGGCAACTAAAAATCGACTTTTACCAACCCGTCACTTTACGCCAACGCCCGGTTTCATGAACCCGGCCGAACTCTCGACTAACGCTTCTGCTGCTCGGTTTGTTTCTGCCCTTCTGACCCGCTCTGAGTGGGTTGCGCGTTCTGCTTCTCGTTCTGCGCGGGCGAACTGAGAAGGTTTTCCAAGCTGCCCGCCACTCCCTTCAAATCGCCCGACATGACGGCGCGACCGACGGGCAAATTCGCCCCGCGCTCGTAGGTTCTCGATGCGAAGCGCAGGCTCGCGCGGTACATGCCGCCGATTGAGCCGTCGTCGGAGAGCGTGCTGGTGCCGACGAGCACGGCGACGAGGAGCATCGTGGCGACCGTCGCGAGTTGCGGCGAGACGATCACGTCGAGCCAACCGCGCACGAGTTCGGCCAGTCGTGCGCCGAGCGGGGCGCGCAATTGTTCCGCCTCGGTCGTGCCGAGCGTGGCCTGAAGTATGCGCGCATGGAGCGCGGCGGGCACGGGGCGTTCCTCGTTGATGTAGGTGTAGCAAGCGCCGATGGAGCGCACCACCTCGCCGGGCAAATTCGTGCAGCGGCCGCACAAAGCCGCATGCCGCTCCCAGCGATGGTAGAGCGTGGCGGGCAGGAAGCCATCCAGATAGTCGGTCAGGTGATTCTCAAACTCGTCGCACGTCATCGCAGACTCCGGCGCGGTCTGCATGAGTATGCGCGCGTCGAGACTGGCGGCGGGCGCAGGCGGCGTCGCCGTGCGACAGGCGCGCAGCGTGTTTTTAACTTCGCTCAACAGATCGTGGCAGACAGGACACCGGAGGGCGTGGCCGTTGAACGCCACCTGCGTCGTCGCATCGAGCAGCCCGTCGAGGTAATCAGTCAAACGATCTTCAAATTCCGAACACAGCATCTTTTTCTCGTTTCACCCTTCTTGTTAAATGATGAACGCGGAATGATGAACGATGAATAAGAAACGCGGTGCGCCTGCACTTGCTGTTGATTTTATCTTCATCGTTCCTCCTTCACCGTTCCGCGTTGAGTTAAATGTCACTTTAAACGTCGCTCATGGCGACCACTCGCATCCGCCTCAGTATCTTCGCCAGTTCGATCCGCCCGCGATTGATGCGCGACTTCACGGTGCCTTCGGGTATTTGCAGGAGATCGACGATCTCCTGATAGCTCAACTCTTCGATGTCGCGCAGGATGACGCAGGTGCGCAGGTCGGGCGCGAGTTTATCGATGCCGGCCTGCACCTGCTCGCCGAGTTCGCGCCGCTCCATCTCGACGTGCGGCGAAGAATTGGCCGAGCGCAAATGGTAGGTGTGGCCTTCCAAATCCTCGCCCTGCGAATCCTGCGGCGCGCGCTGCCGCTTGCGATAATCGTCTATGACCAGATTGCGCGCCAGACGCATCAACCAGTTTTGCAGGTCGCCCTGTTTCGGGTCGTACTGTTCGAGCGACCGATAGACGCGGACGAAAACTTCCTGCGTCAAATCTTCCGCGGCGTCGGTGCGGG
This sequence comes from Pyrinomonadaceae bacterium, assembly GCA_036389555.1. Lineage (GTDB taxonomy): Bacteria > Acidobacteriota > Blastocatellia > Pyrinomonadales > Pyrinomonadaceae > JAIVJZ01. The sequence goes on along the minus strand of DASVPS010000021.1, from coordinate 2,264 downwards.
AGGTGAAGCGGTAGGCGAGGTTGTAGATGCGGCGGGAATAGAGAGACACGATCTCCTCCCACGCTGCGCCATCGCCCGCGCGACATCTCCTGACCAGTTCGGCACCGTCGTTGACCGTCAAAGCCTTTGCAGCTCCCAACACTTTGGACGCCTTTCCGTCCGTCTCGCCGCGAGTAAAATTCGAGCGTCTCGCCGACGGCGGACTCCATTGCCGTACCCACTTACGACGGGCGGAAAGGGAAAGTTCCCCGTAAAACTACCGGGCAGAAGGGGTAAAACGAAGTCCGCGGGCGGCGAGCGGCGGGGTCGAAAACTCGCCCGCGCGCGCCTTTTCCCGCCCGGCAAACTTCACCGCGTCGTGGTTCGCGCGCCGCGCTGAGCCTGCCATTCGGCCGCCTTTGAGAGGCTTTCGCCCTCCGGCGTCCCTTCTTGCGACTTGATCATGAATACTGTAGCCTTACGAGGCCACCCAACATATTGTGGTCGGTAAGTCGCGAGAGGTCAAGAGACGCGCCTTCGCAAGCGCAATCGTTCGGCAAGAAAATGGCGCGGGGACGCCCTGAATTTGCGTCGTTATCTCAAATTTATAATATTAACTCTGGTCGCCGCCGGCGTCCTGTGGTGGTTCGGGCGCGGGCTGGATTGGGCGAGCGTGCGCGCGGCCATCGGGCGCGCGGACTGGCGTCTCATCGCGCTCGCCGTCCTGATCGTTTTGGCGACCTACTTCGTGCGTGCGCTGCGCTGGCGCGCGCTGCTCGCGCCGCTCACCGAGTCGAGCGTGCGCGACCTGTTCGCCGCAACGACCGTCGGATTCAGCGCCGTTTTTTTGATCGGGCGGACGGGCGAAGTGGTGCGGCCGACTTTTCTGCCGCTGCGCGACCCGCGCGTGCGCCCCGCGGCGGCGTTCGTGACCATCGGCGTCGAGCGTATTTACGACATGGTGGCGGTCGTCCTGCTCTTCGCGGTCAACCTCATCTGGTTTCGCGCGCCGGGCGGCGGCGGCGATGCGGCGGCCTATGCGCGCGTGCGCGAGGCGGGCATCATTCTGCTCGTCGGGGCGGCGGTCGGCATCTTCGCGCTCGTCATCTTCAAACGATATTCGCGGCAAGTGATCGCATGGTGCGAGGCGAGGCTCGTGCGTGCGCCCCGTTTGCTCAAACGCGCGGGCGCTTTGTTGACGCATCTGCTCGAACAGGTGGCAGGCGCTTTGAGCGTGCTCGTCTCGGCGCGCGCGCTGGCCGTGACGGTCGGTTTGACCGCGCTTTTGTGGGGCATCATCGCGGTGGCGAACTGGCTTGTGATGCGCGCCTTCGGGTTGCCGTTCGGGGCGACGGAGACGCTGTTCGTGCTCGGCTGGGCTTTGGTCGGTTCGCTCGTCCCGACGCCGGGCGGCGCGGCCGGGGCGTTCCATGCCGCGACCGCCGCCGGTCTCATCTTTCTCGGCATCCCGCGCGACGAGGCCGCGGCCATCTCAATCGTGCTGCACCTCGTAGTGTTTGCGCCCGCGCTCCTGTTCGGCCTCTACTATTTCCTGCGGAGCGACGTGAGTTTTGAGCGCCTGCGCAATCTGGCCGCGAGCGACCCACGCGAGGAGCAGCGGGACGAAACGGATGCAACTCTGACGCGCCGCGTGAGCGCGCAGACCTGAACGAGCAAGGGTTATCGAGCGAGGCCGGGCAAGGGCGCGTTCGGGCGCTCCTGCCAGCGGCCTTAACTTTCCCCGATGGATTGGAAACGGAGTCTCTATGAAATGTCCTTTCTGCGGATACCTCGAAGACAAGGTGGTTGATTCGCGCGAGTCGCGCGAGGGCGATGCGATCCGTCGCCGCCGCGAATGTCTCAAGTGCGAGCGACGCTTCACGTCCTACGAGCGCATAGACGAAATCCCCTACATGGTCATCAAAAAGGACGAGCGGCGCGAGCCTTTCGACCGCACGAAGATCATGGCCGGACTGTTGCGCGCCTGCGAGAAACGACCCGTGCCGTCGTCGAAACTCGACGCCATCGTCAATCAGATTGAGAAGTACGTGCAGGAGTCGCCGGAGCGCGAACGCCCGACGAGCAAGATCGGCGAGATGGTCATGCGTCGTCTCAAAGAACTCGACAAGGTGGCCTACGTGCGCTTCGCCTCCGTCTATCTCGAATTCGAGGACGTAACCGAGTTTATGCACGAACTGAAGACGCTCGTGCGCTCCCGCCAGAGCGGCGGCAGCAGCGCGGCAACGAAAAGACCTTGAGAAGTGATGAGTGATGGGTGATGAGTG
>DASVPS010000020.1:0-5210 GCA_036389555.1 Pyrinomonadaceae bacterium | reverse complement strand
GCTGTCGCCGACTAGCTCGCCGTCGCCGACGAGCACGCCATCGCCAACGAGGACGCCGTTCGATTCCATCGTGCCGTCGGCGAGTATGCTGCCGAGGTCGTAAATCTTCTGGTAGCGGGTGACGAGATCGGAGCCGCTGGCGTAGGCGTGGTCGAGGATGATTCCCTGCGACCACTGGAAGGTGTGAGTCGCGATTGTCGTTTGTGGCACGGGCAGGGAGCAGGTGTTGCAGAGCAGCGGCGCGCCGAGGGGCAGCGCGGCCGTGGATACGTCTGTGCGCATTGCACGGGCTAGACGAATCGCGCCTTCGATGTTGATCTGCCCCGCGCCCTGCTCGAAGTGGTCGAACCCGGCGAGCGGCTGCGCGGTGTACATCAGGATCGCTTTGGTGAGGTTGGGCGTGAGAGACGGATTGGCTTGCAGCAACAAGGCCGCCGCACCGGCGACGACGGGCGCGGACATGGAAGTGCCGGAGAGATACATCTCTTCCTTCGCCGTGTTGGTGCTGACGTTTGCGTCGAGCGTGGGATTGTCGGCGACGAGGTAGTTGCCCACCGACTGAGCGGCGATCAGTTTATTGCCGGGCGCAACCACGTCGGGCTTGATCAGATTGTCGTAGTGTCTGGTGCCGGAGGAGTCTGTCCAGAAACTGCGCGTCGGGCCGCGAGAACTGTAAGAGGTCATGCTGTCGTCGGCGCGCGAGTCTGTGCCGAAGCTGTTGGCCGCGCCGACCGTGATGACGGAAGGCTCGTTACCGGGCGAATGAATCTGGCCGTAAATCTTGCGCCCCTCGCTGTCTCTGCCTTCGTTGCCCGCCGCCGCGACCACCACGATTCCGGCATCCACCAGACGACGCGCCGCCAGACAGAGCGGATCGTACTTGTAAGAATCTATGGCGGCCGTGCCGAGACTCATATTGACGACTTTGATTCTGTAAGTGAGGTTGTCGTGGTTGGTGAAAACCCAATCGAGCGCGCCGAGCAGGTTCGAGGTCAGGCCGCGCCCCTGTGAATTGAGCACGCGCAGATTGATGATCTTCGCGTTGGAGGCGATGCCGCGGTAGGCATCGTGCGACACGTCGCCGTTGCCGGCGGCGAGATTGGCGACGTGCGAACCGTGGCCGTAAGGATCGTCGGTGCGGTTTTCCCCGGTGAAGTCCTGCTGGTAAACGACGCGCGATTTTTTGGCGCTGTCGGTGAAGGCGACGTGGTTGGGGTCGATGCCGGAATCAATCACCACGATGCCGATGTTCGAGCCGTCGAGAGTGGTCGCGCCGCCCATGCTGCGCGCGGCGTCCGCGCCGGTCGTGAGCGTCAGGTGCCCAAGTTGTTTCACTTCGCGGTCGAGGGAGATGTATGCGACATCCGGGCGATTGGCGAGCGCTTGAACGGCGGGTGCGGGGAGAGTAAGCGCGCGCGCCTGAAAGTTGGAAAACTTGCGCGACGTGTTGCCATTGTGATAGGTGATGGCGGAATCGAGCGACTGGTTCCAGTCTCCGTTGGGCTGGATGATGACTTTCACGTGCTCGCCGTTTCCGGCCTTGCCGATTTTATCGCGTAAGTCTGCGGCGACTTTATCTTTCCCGCTCTGTCCCGAACTCGCGCTCGTCGTGCCGGCGGGGAAGAACCAAACGCACAGCGTTGCGAGCAGCGCGAAGGCCGCGAGCCTTGAAACGAGAGAATAGCGTTTGATTAGTTTCAATCTATTAACCATGTATGTTAGGAAACGTGATGGGTAAGAATCTGAGAGCGGCCTGGAGCTTCAACTTGCGCCGCCGCGGAACAGTTGGGCAATGACTGTGCCACGAAGGGCGAATGATGGAAATAGATAAAAAGCCCGCGAAAAGCAGCGTTTTTAATTATGGAATTCGCTGGTTAGGAAACTCTTCGGTCAGCCTGATAGAGTTCGGTCAGTCAATTTGAAAGCAAGCGGGGTCGCGTCGAGCGGCAGATTCCTTTGCGTGGGGCGCGTCGGAGTAGTTCCAATTTTTTGCAGAAGTGGAGAGCCTGTGAGCGACATCAAGCAGTTGCCGGAAGAGATCGAAGCTTACCGCGACCGGATGTGGCAGCGTGAACCGGAGAGACGTGTGGAGACGGCGGTCGAGGCGGAGAAGTTGATCGAGCGTGCGGGGTTTTGCGCGGCCATGACGGACGCGCGGCGACCGGGCGCGTCGCTCTACGTGAGCGTGTGCGGCAGGCGTGACGCGCACATGCCGCGCAACGTGCAGAAAGACCCGGAGAGCAGCCAGACGTGGCTGCTGAAAGATGAGATCATGCGGCGCGGTAATGTCTACTACGCGAAACTCGCGAAGGCGCGCGCCCTGTTCGTCGCGCCGCGGCTCGTGCCGCACCTGAATGCGCTGTGGGGTGTGGCGCGCAGAGAGGAGAGCGCGCGCCTGTCGGCGGAGGCGCGTGCGGTGCTGAAAGTTTTACGCCGCGAGTGGGAGATGGCGTCGTGCGATCTGAGGTGGGCGGCGAAGATGGCGGAGCGTGTGCGCCTGACGCGCGCCTTAGACGAATTGCAGCGTACGCTCAAAGTGATTCCCTGCGACGTGATGTACGAGCCGTGGTTCACATACATCTGGACGTTGGCGGAGGTGCGTTTCGGCGCGGAGTTGAAAGTGAGGGTGAAGCGCGAGACTGCGTTGCGCGAAGTGGCGCGTGCTTTTCTAGACGGGGCGGGGATGACCTTGCGCGGCGAACTGGCGAAAGTCACAGGTCTCTCCAGACCCGACGCGGGACTCGGCAATCGCGCGCTCGTCGCCGAAGGCTACGCCGTGCGCATAGCCGACGGCGTCTATCAACTCGCGGATTTGGAACGGCGTCTCGGAGAGATGGACAACTGAACGCTTCCAATGCTTCCGTCTTCCTGCGCGCCCCCGGCATGAGATTAATTTCTCGCGGGCGGCACGAAGGAAGGCACAGGGACGAAGCGGTCGCTGGTGTTTTGAACAGTTCTGTTAACCGTCTCCGCCCGCCCGTTGTCCGCTTTGACGTTCGCCGGTCTCGCCCATCGAGAGTTGCCTGTTCGCGCGCAACTCCTGTTCAATTTGTTCGCGCGCCTCGCGTTCGAGCCGTGCGGTTTCGAGCGGGTAGGGAACTTGAGCTTCCGCCAGTTCGAGGCGTTGAAGGGCGATGCGCGTCTCTTCGTCGCTGGCGTCGCGTCCGGCCGCGGCTTCGATCATCAAGAGGCGCGCTTCGGCCTGCGCACGCCGCTCGGTGGCCTCCGCTTCGATTCGTCCGAGACGCTCGCGGTCGCTCCTTAACTCCTGTTCGAGCGTGGCGCGTCCCGCCGCTTGCAAACGCGAGGTGTCCTGCATGCGGCGTTCGACGGCGACGGCTTCGCGTTTGGCATTGGCGGCGACGCGGGTCGCCGTCAGGCGCGCGGCGAGCGTCTCGCGGTAGGCGTCGGCCAGCAGCAAATTGCGCCCTTCGATCTCGCGCAAGGTGCGCCGCTCAGCCTTCGTCAATTCACCCTCGAACCACTGCAACTCGTCGCTCGTTATGCCGTCGGCGGCCAGCCGGTTACGCAACTTCCGCTCCCATTGACGGCGATAGATAAAGAGCAAGACGACCACGAACAGACCGAGGATCGCGCCGCCCGCGAGCGTGGACATGGCGACCAGCATGAACTCGCCCGCCTCCGCGCCCGTCGTGGCGCTGAAATAACGCGACAGGAAATAGAGGGGTGCGGGCAGCGCGACGACGAGGAAGGCGAGCCACGGCGCGTATTGGAGGAAGAAGAGCGTGGTGCGCTCTTTGACTGTAAGCCGGCGGTTGCGTTTATCGCTCATGTAAAGTGTTCTTCGCTTCGAGACATTCAAGCGATATAATGCATCGTCTAAGCGGAAAGCGACAAGGTAGACAGGAGAGATGATGAAAAAAGGACTGCCGCCGGGGTTGACGCTACTCTTGCTGCTCGCGCTGGCCTGCGCCGCCAATCCATACGCCGGTGCGCGCGCGCATGCGAGCGTGCAGAAGGGCGACGGGAACGGCGCGCGTCGCGCGGACATTCCGCGCAGCGTGCGCTCGGTGACGATCCCGGTCACGCTCAGACTACGCGAGGAGCGTCCGGCCAGCGAAGAACTGCGCACGCTCAATTTCGTCGTCACCGAAGACGGCGAACGACAGGAGATACTTTCGACGCGCAGCGCCGCCGACCGCACCCCGCTCGCCCTGACCCTGCTCATACAGGACGACCTCATCTCGGCCATCGGTCTGGAGATCAACGGCCTCGCGAATTTCATACGCCGCCTGCCGCAAGGCTCGCTCGTCCAGGTCGGCTACCTGCGCGCCGGATCGCTTCAGTTGAGGCAAAAGTTCACGACCGATCTCGAACGCGCCGCGAGAGCCTTACGCATCCCGGTCGGCTCGGCCAACGCCGCGCCCTACAATCCATACGTGCAGATTTACGATGCGCTGAAGCGTTACGGCGGCGTACCGCTCGGAACGCGCCGCGCCCTCCTCGTCGTCTCCGACGGACTCGATCTCTCTCGCGGCTTCGACAACTCTTCGCCCTCGCAGAGCACAGACCTCGACCGCGCCATCAGCGAGGCGCAGCGTCGCAGCGTGGCGATCTACGGTATCTACGCGCCGACGGTCGGGTCGGGCGGCAACACGGTTCTGGTCGGTAACGCTCAAGGCTCGCTTGAGCGCATCGCGCAGGAGACCGGCGGCAGAGCGTTTTTTCAGGGCACCGGCGCGCCCGTCAGCTTCGACCCTTTCCTGCGTCAACTCTCCGACAGGCTCTCGCGCCAGTTCGCCCTGACCTATCTCTCGACGCACGCCCACAAGGGCTTCCACCGCATCAAAATCGAAACCCCCGACGCCGATGCCGAGATCAATTATCCTGCGGGCTACACCAGAAAGTGAGACGCGCCTTAAGCGCCTGCAATCATCTTTCTCGTCGTTTGAAAATTTAACGACCCGTCGGAAGTTTCGCGCCCGCGTCGCGGGCAACTTCAAATAGTTATCGCAAGTGTCTTGGAGGCTTGGGTGTACTTCAAACAATTTTATCTGGGCTGTCTCGCACATGCTTCGTACATGATCGGCTCGGAAGGCGAAGCGGTGGTGTTTGACCCGCAGCGAGACGTGGAGCAATACATCGCCGAGAGCGCGGCGCAGGGATTGAAGATCAAGTACGTCGTCGAGACCCACCTGCATGCCGATTTCGTCAGCGGCCATTGTGAACTCGCCGCGCGCACGGGCGCG
>DASVPS010000019.1:0-51932 GCA_036389555.1 Pyrinomonadaceae bacterium | reverse complement strand
AATCCGCAATCCGCATTCCGCATTCCGCAATTCATCCTTCCCAGTCGCGCTTGAGCAGCAGTTCCTCGATGCGGTAAGAGTGGAGCATGTCGTGGAGCGCGAGGTGGCGGAACATGATGAAGACGGAATAATGCGCGTACTCAGGGTGTTCGGCCGTGCGCTGCCAATCCTCTGCCGACAAATCGCGCAACTCCTCGACGAGTTCCGCCCGCTCGCGTGTGAAGCGTTCGAGCGCGTCGCTCAAATCCAATTTGAGCAGCGCGCCCGCTTCGTCGTCCGCGCTCGGATCGTATGGCGCGATGCGCGGCTCTCGCTCTCTCAACATCAATTCCAGCCGCGTGAGAAACATCGGCTGCACCTCGGCCAGATGACAAGCATGCTCGTGCGCAGACCACTTCTCCGGGCGCGGCCTGCGCTTCAACACCTCCGGCGCGACCGCCCGCACCAGCGGCACGATCACGCACGGCGCGTTCTCCAACATCGTGATGATTGACTCCGTATTATCCATCTCAACCTCAACAAGTGAGCAGTGAGCAGTAAGCAGTAAGCAGTAAGAAAGTAGCAAGTAAGAAGACAGTTTTTACTGCTCACTGCTCACTGCTCACTGCTTACTCCTTACTCCTTCAATATCGCGGCACGCTCCGGTCAACCTCCTGCGACCAACGCTCTATGCCGCCCGCCAGATTGAACATCTTCGTAAAACCCTGCCCCGCCAGATAAGCGCAGACCTGCGCGCTGCGAACGCCGTGATGACACATCACCACGATCTCTTCGCCCGCGTCGAGCGCGCCCTCCCATTCCCGAAAACGGCTGAGCGGCAAAAGCTCCGCGCCCTCGACGCGCGCCAACTCGAACTCCTCCGGCTCGCGCACGTCAATCAGGCGCACACGCTCGCCCCGCGCTGCGCGCTCGGCAAACTCCTCCGGCGTGATCGTCTTGTAAGTCATAAAAGATTTGTCAGTTGTCCGTGGTCAATTTTCCGTTGCACGTGGCTCTCGATACAAGTTGCTAAAGATAGAATTGAACAACTAATCAAGAGTTCCTGACAACCGACCACGGACTGCCGGCCACGGACTAGTGACGGGTTTTATTACTCAACCTCGCGGCCAACACCTTCGCGGCGGTCGCACCCGCGCCCGTCGCGCTGCTGATGGTGGGACTCTGCGGGTTGGAGATGTCGCCGATGGCGAACACGTTCTCGACGCTCGTCTCCTGTTCGCTCGTGACGGCGACGTAACCGCGCGCATCTTGTCGAAGTTGGCCGCGAAACAGTTCGTCGTTCGGCTGTACGCCGACGCGCACGAGCACGCCGCCGACGGCCATCTGAAACGGCTTGATCGCGCCGCGCCGCAAAATCTCTATCGCCTCGACGCGCTCCGTGCCGATGATGCGCTGCGCTTCCGACTCCGTGAAAATCGTGATGCAATGCTCCGAGCGCAGGCGTTCGACAAACTCCGCGCGCGCCGAGAGGCGTTTGCCGCGATGGACGAGCGTCACGGTCGGGCACACTTCCGCCAGCAACAGAGCGTTCTCCGCCGCCGCATCGCCGCCACCGACGACGCACACGTCCAGCCCCGCCAAGGCTTCGCGGTCGCGCATCACGGAATCAACCACGCCGCGACCCGCCAGTTCGGCCTCGCCCGGAATCCCCAGCCGCCGACGCCTGACGCCCGTCGCGAGCACAAGGCTGATTGACTGCAACTCTTCGCCGCTCTTGAGCGCAACGCGCTTCGCCTTCAGGTCAACGCTCTCGATCTCGGTTTCAGTCCACAGGTCAAACTCTGCTTCCGCGATCTGCGCGGCGAATAGGTCGCGCAACTCGCGGCCGTTCGCCGCGCGCACGCCGAGGTAATTATTGACGGGGTTGTAGACGTTCAGCAGTTGACCGCCCACCTCTGCGCCCGCTTCGAGCACGAGCGCGTCCAACCCCAACTCGTCGCACCAGAGCGCGGCCGACAATCCGGCCGCCCCCGCCCCGATGATGATCGCGTCGTACATAAAGAACCTGTGCCCGGTCAGCCGCCGGCGGTCTGTTGCGGGTCGTCCACTTGAGTTTTTAGCCGCCGACGCACGACTCACAAAGCAACTGACCACGCGCTACTGACAACTATGGCCGCTCGCCGAGCGCGGCGCGCAGGTGTTCGGCGATCACGTCGGGCGCGAGGCTAGAGGTGCGAAGCGTGCCTTCGCCGTCAACGAAGTTGAAGGCCGAACTCAAGCTCTCTGTGTCGAGTTGCCAACGCGCCTCGCGGTTCTGCTCCAACTCGTTGAGTTGTGCGACGAGGGGCGCGAAGTCAGCCCGCTCGATGCGCGGGCGCACCACCGTCTCCGCCCAGGAGTAATAGGGATAGTCCACGCGGTAGCCCCAGCCGTCCCGGAGCGGGATGGCGATCAGATAGACGCGGCCGCGCGCGTGCTCGGTGATGGCCGTGTAGGGCGCGGCGTGGCGCGTCGGCGAGAAGCCCCGCGCGCCGTAGAGGTCGCGGCTCAGGGTGACGAAGGACAACCCCGTCCGCGCGTCCTCTTCCACGCGCGATGCGCCGCTCGCGAAACTCTCCAGCGATGCCTCGATCTTCGCCCACTCTTCGTGCCACAGGTGCTCGTAATAATTCGTGCGCGTGATGACGCGCTCCACTTCGGGCAGCACGAGCGCGTAGGCGCGCGCTTCATCAACGACCGCGCCCGCCGCCAGATGGCGCGCGAGCGGCGAGGCGACCCCGGCGTCCGGCACGAAGCCGTCGCCGCCCTGCAAGACGAGGCTCGCGCGGATCGCTTGCGCGCCCGTATTCGCCGAGAAGTCGCCCGCTTCGGCGGCGGCCACGAGCGCGGCGCGCAGGTCGAGCGCACGCTCGCCCGTGAGCATCGTCCAGACGGAGAGCACGCCGTCCGTGTCGAAGTGGTTGTTGGTGACGAGTTCGAGCCCTTGCGTCAACTCGGCGCGCGCGGGCGAAGCGACGACGTTCAAAGCGATCTCGGTCGAACTGTCGGCCTTGACCGCTCTCGGAGTCTCGTTTCCCTGCCAGTGCGAGAAGTGGACGCTCCCGGGGACGAGGCCGTCAACCGAGAGTTTCGGCACATCTTCCAAGCCCGCGTGATAATACTCAAAGCGCATTCGTAGCGAATCCTTCCCTTCTACGCGAGGGCGTGAATTGTCAGAACTGTTCAGGCGGAAGTGTAGCAGGAATTGATTCATTGATTCATTGATCCAATGAACCGATGAATCAATGAATCAATCTCTTTCGTCCTTCTCCTTGTTGATTCCTTCGAGTTTGACGTGTTCGTTGAGGCGTGTGATGACCATTGCTTCGCGCACTTTGAAGCGGCAGGAGAGCGCGGTCTTGTCGTCGCGCCCGGGTTCGTGTTCCCCGCCTTCGTGATACCAGAACTGGCAGTTGGTGCAGTCGCCGTTCCAGCAAAAGTCGCCGTAGGAGATGCTGCGCATGGAGAGGAACTGGAAGCAGCGCAGCAAGCGATTGTTCTCCGGCACTTCGACGCGGTGGCCGAGAATTTCAATCGTCACCAGGCGCTCGTATGGCTCAAACAGGTCGCTGTCAATCAAGAGGGTTTTCGACTCCGCCCTTCCCGTCGGCCTTCGGTAAAACTCTGCGCGGGAGTATAACCGTTAAAAGCCGTAAATCGTGAATCGTAAATCGTGAATAGAGAAGAAGTGGTTTTTATCTATTCACGATTTACGGCTTTTCTCTATACACGATTTACGATTTACGATTCACGAGTGATGGCTGCTAAACTAGATGCGCGAAGGGAGGTTGAACTAAAACATGGGGATCGTGATTTATGTAAAGCCGGGCTGTCCTTATTGCCAGCAGGCACGTGATCATTACAACTCGCAGGGGGTGGCGTTCACCGAGTACGACGCGCAAAACGACCGCGCGCGTCGCGCCGAGATGTTCGCCTATTCGGACGGCGACCCGACCGTGCCGTGTATCGTCGAAGACGGGCAGTATGTCGGTTCGGGATGGGGCACGCCGCCGCGCGGTTGAACGGTGCATGATTAGAGGCCGGCCGTGCGCCGGACGAACAATTCAGGATCAAGGGTGAGGGGTCAGGGCGAAGGGGGGATTTTACGGGGATGAGCCAATTTTTTCTTCCCTTCTCCCTGACCCTTTCCCCTTTCCCCCTTTTTATCTTTGCCATCCCCCCCACCTTCGGAGTTAAGATAGTAACCATCAATGTTAGGTTCAACTCTGCTCAACTACCGGATCACGGAAAAACTCGGCTCAGGCGGGCAAGGCACAGTTTATAAGGCCGTCGACACCCGGCTCGGACGCACGCTCGTCCTCAAAGTGCTCTCGCCCGAATTGACCTCCCGCGAATCGAATCTCAAACGTTTTGAGCGCGAAGCCCAGCTCGCCTCGTCGCTCGACCACCCGAACATCTGCATCATCTACGGCCTGCACGAAGAGGGCGGCCTGCACTTCATCACGATGCAGTACATCGACGGGAAGAACGTGCGCCAACTCGTACGCGGACGCCCGCTCGAACTGCGCAGCGCCATCTCCATCACGATGCAGGTGGCCGATGCTCTGGCCGCCGCACACGCGCGCGGCGTCATCCACCGCGACATCAAGGCGGGCAACGTGATGGTGACGAAGAGCGGCACGGCCAAAGTGCTCGACTTCGGTCTCGCCAAACTGCTCGATGAGAACAAGAGCAGCGGCACGAAGTCCGATCAGCACCTGACCGAGATGGGCGTGCCCTACGGGACGGCCACCTACGCCGCGCCCGAACAGGCCACGGGCGCGCACGTCGATCATCGCGCCGACATCTTCTCCACCGGCGTCCTGCTCTACGAGATGCTCACGGGCATCTGGCCGTTTCAGGGCAAGACGAACGTCGAGGTGCGCTACGCCGTCCTGCATGACACGCCCGCGCGCATCGAAGAGTTTCGACAGGACGCGCCGCCGCGCCTGCAAGAGATACTCGACCGCGCGCTCGCCAAAGACCCGAAGGATCGTTACCAGCGCGTCGCCGAAATGCGCGACGACCTGCGCGCCGTCAAACGCGAACTCGCCGCCGCGGGCACGGCCACCCTCGACACGACCGACGAATTCGAGCCGGTCGCGCCGCGCCACCAGTCCAGCAACAATTCCTTCAGCCGCACCTTCCGCCGCTGGCTGCGCAACATCACCGGCGCGGAGACGCCTTCGACCACGCAATCAACTTCCGCGCCGCCCTCTTCGCGCAACATCTCCACCGCGCCGCACCGCTCCGAGGGCGAGATGCAGCAGACGACGAACATCTCCGAAAGCTCGCAGAAGTCCATCGCCATCCTCCCCTTCCGCAACCTCAACGGCGACGCCGAAGTCAGCTTCTACGAATTCTCGCTCGCCGACGCCGTGATCACCGAACTGGCGCGGCTGCGCTCGCTCGTGGTGCGCCCGTCGTCTCTGATCGTGAAATATCAGGGGCAGGAGCGCGACCCGCGCGAGATCGGAGAGGAGTTGAGCGTCGGCGCGGTGCTGGCCGCGAGTTTCTTGCGCGCGGGCGACAAGCTCCGCGTCAACGCGCAATTGCTCGACGTGGCTTCGGGCGACCTGCTCTGGACTGACCGCATAGACGCCACCGCCGACGACATCATCGCCGTGCAGGACACTATCGCACAGCGCATCGTAGAGGGATTGCGCCTCGAATTGAGCACGGCCGAGCGCGACGGGCTGGCGCAGCGCGCCACGGCCAACCCCGACGCTTACAACATCTACCTGCGCGGGCGCGATGCCATGGGGCGCTACATCTATCACACGCTCGCCAACGAAGATGTCGAAGAGGCCATCGAGAATTTCAAACGCGCCATCGAACTCGACCCGAACTTCGCCCTCGCGCATTGCGCGCTCGGCGGCTGCTACGCCAATCGCGTCATCAAGTCCATGGGCGACTTCGAGGACTACGAGCGCGCCGAGGAAGCCTTCCGCAAAGGTCTCGACATCGACCCGAAGATCATGGAAGCGCGTATGCACATGGTCTTCATCTATCTGGCGCGCGGCGAGAAGGCGAAGGCACGCGCGGCCGTGGAGAACCTGCGCCACGAAGCGCCGAACGATATCGGCGTGCAGTTCGTCGCCTCTTACCTCTACCGTCTCGACGGCGATTACGAACGATCTTTGCGCAGTCTCGACCGCATGCTCAGTCTCAACCCGGCCGAGCGAGTCGTCGTCAGTTATAACCGCGCGCGCATCCTGATGTATCAGGGACGGATGGAAGAGGCCATGCGCGAACTCGACGACGGCGCACGGATCGAACCCGACCATCCCTTCATACGCACCTTTCGCGCCGTCGCGCTCTACCGGCAGGGCAAGGCGGCGGAGGCGGCGGAAATTTTGCGCGGCGTGCTCGACACGCATCCCGAAATGGACGGCATCCGCCCGCACTACGCCATCGCGCTCAGCAAAGTCGGCCAGCACGAGGCGGCGCGCGCGCAGTTGACCGAGCGCGTCAAGGAGGTGGCCGAGGCGGATCACGACGCGCCCTACTGGATCGCGACGGCCTATGCCGTCGAAGGCATGCACGATCAGGCGTTCAAATGGTTGGAGCGCGCCATCAATCGCGGCAACGAGAATTTGCCCTGGTTCAGGGCGAACCCGGAATGGGCGGCACTCAAAGCCGACCCGCGTTTCGAGATGTTGATGGGACGCATCGAGAAATCACACGCGCAGGCGCGCGTCGGCGTGGAATGAGACGGCCGGGCGCACGCGAGCAGCGGCGGGCGTCCGTTGGATTGAAGCGAAATGAAGACCTTCGTCATCGGCGACGTACACGGGCGGCGAGCGCAGTTGAAACAACTCGTCGAGATGATCCCGCGCGACCCGAAGCGCGACATGCTCGTCCTCCTCGGCGACCTCATTGATCGCGGCGAAGACGTGCCCGGCACGGTGGCCGACGTGGTGCGTTTGCGCGACGAACAGCCGGAGCGCGTGCTTTCCCTGCGCGGCAATCACGAACAGATGTTGCTCGACTTCGTCGAAGAGGGCGCGAGGCTCTGGCTGCACGCGGCCGTCGGGAGCGAATGCACGTTTCAGCAGTACACGGGTAAACCTTTGCGCGTGCGGAGCGAGCAGGACTTCGCCATGCTGCGGGCGGAGTTCACGGCTGCCATCCCGCCCGCGCACGTAGAGTTTTTCCGCTCAATGCCGCTCTTTCACGAAGACGATTACGCGCTCTACGTCCACGCAGGGTTGCCCGGCGGCGCGCACCCGCGCGACACGCCCGTGCAGCACCTTCTCTGGTCGCGCGACGGAAATTTCTTTCGCAACTACACGGGCAAGCCCTGCGTCTTCGGCCACACGCCCGCGCCGCTTCTGCCCTTGCGCGGACGCCTCGGCCGCCACGGCATCTACATCTCACACAGCGCCATCGGCATCGACAGCGGCTACATCCACACGTCGCCGCTCAGTTGTCTCCAACTCCCCGACTGCATGCTCTACCAGGCCTTTGCCGACGGCCACACCGCCACGCACCACCTCACCGCCTTCATGCCCGAACCGCTGAAGACGATGCAGCGCAGGGTGGCGGCAAACCCGCCGCACGCCGAAATCTGAAACTCAAGAGAAACGTCTAACGGACAAAAGGGAAGAGGCATGCGGCGCGCCGCATGCCTCTTCCCTTTTCCCCTGATGCCTTTCTACTTTCGCCCTTCGTTCACGGCCGGCCGAAGCGCGCGCGATACTCTACGGAGTTGACGAAGCCGTGAACCATCACGCGATATCCGTCGCCGCGATTGATGACGCGCATCCAGTTCTGGAAGCCCTCTTCTTCCGGGTCGCGCTTGAGGTAGCCGAAGTATTGCATCGTGACGAACGCCTCGTTGTACAGCGCCGCCTCGACGTTCGGGTGATCGACGATGGCGCGCAGCACGCCCGCGTGCGTGCGCCGGTTCTCGCGCAGGTCGGCTTCCAGCGTGGCGCGCGTCACGTTGCCGGTGAGCGTCGCGCCCGTGTTCGCAATGAGCCGTGAGACGTAATCGCTATCCGCCCCGCCCGTGCTGAAGTAGGCCGCGCGGAAGTCTGCGCGCTGCATCCACGCCTGCGCGAAAGCATCTTTGCTGGCGTCAATCTCGGCGAGCGTCTGGCCTGTGATGCGCGCCGTGTCGCGCACAAACTCGGCGTAAGTCGGCCGGCGGTTGAAGCTCGCGCGGTAGAAGCGGTAGATGAAGAAGCCGCGCATCTGAAATTCCTGCGAGCGGAAGAAGGCCGAAGAGATGGTGATGCGGTCGCAACGCTCGTCGCGGTTGATGTCGGGACAGGTGTTCCAGACGCCGACCCATGCGTCCCAGCCCGCCGCTTCGGGTTCGCGGCCGAGGAAATCGAGGTAGTGCATCCGCACGAAGAAGCGCGCCCCGTCAATCGGGTTGGGCGCGTCGGGCGACTGCGCGGTGTCGTTGTCCGTGATGGTGACGCGCGAGGTAGCTTGCGCGCCGAGCGTCGCGCCCGTCACGCCCGTCAGAACGAGGTCGTAGAATTGGTCGCCCTCGACGAATATGTCGTCCACGAGCGGGACGTTGATCGTCTTCGCCGCCTCGCCCGGCGCGAAATGGAGCGTGCCTGAGGTTCTAATGTAATCGGAACGCTCCGAAGCATGGCGCGAGCAAATGACATCGCCTACGCAAGGCGGGGGGTCGCTCGTCTCGTAGTCCACGGAGGCAGCGCGCGACAGGTCGCCGAGCCGCGTGACGACGAGCGGGTCGCCGCCGCCCGTCCCGCCCTCGCGCACGCGGAAGAAGGCGTCGCGCCACTGGATGGTGGAGGCCGTCCGCTGCGGGACGACCGGGTCGTGCTGCGGGTTCGGGTCGTAGTCGGCCGCCGTGGTTTGCGTGAGGCGCGTCGTCGGGCGGTCGACGTTCCCTTCGACAGGTATCGAGTAGATGTCGCGCTGGCCGTCGCGGTCGGACGTGAAGACAATTTGGTTGTCGGCCGTCCATCCCGGCTGCGTGTTGGCCGACGGGTGGTTCGTGATGGATGTGGGGTGGCCGCCGCTCGCGCTCACGTGTTGAATCTGCGGGATCGTGCTACCGAAGCTGATGGAGTAGGCGAGGCGCGCGCCGTCGGGCGACCACGCGGGGCCGCTTCCCGTGGGCGGGTACGGGAAGGAACTGAAGGGCAAGGGGCTGCGCCCGACGCGCGTCTTCCCCGTGCCGTCGGCGTTGACGACGAAGAGGTGATAGCTGATGCCGTCTTCGGGGTTGTTGAACCCTTCGCGCCCGACGTAGGCGATGCGCGAGCCGTCGGGCGACCAGGCCGGGTCGGCCACGTCCGAGCTGCCTTCGGGGAGCCGGCGGGATTCGCCGGTGCCGTCCGCGTTGACGACGTAGAGGCCGGACGTTTCGCCCATGAAACTCCCGACGTAAACCAGCTTCGTGCCGTCGGGCGACCACGCCGGGTCGTAGACGCGAAAGTCTACCGTGTCAAAGCCGATGTGCGTCACGGCGCGCACCTGCCCGCCGTCGGCATCCATCACGTAGATGTTCGAGCGGCCACTGCGGTCGCTGGTGAAAGCGATGCGCGTGCGGTCGGGCGACCAGGCGGGCGTTGAGTCTTTGGCCGGGTTGTTCGTCAGGTTGATCTGGTTCGAGCCGTTCGCGTCCATCACGTAGATTTCGGGGTTGCCGTCGCGCTCGCTGGTGAAGAGGATTTTGCCTTCGCCGCCGATGAGCGGCTGCCACGCGGGCTGGCTGTCGATGATGCGTGTATTGGGAGAGAACTTGTTGAAGCCCGTGCCGTCTAGATTGACCACGCCGATGTCGGCGGCCAGTTCGTCGTGGGTGCGAAAGACGATGCGCTGTCCGTCCGGCGACCACGCCGGGTCGTAATAAGGGCCGCTTCCATTGACAGACGTGAGGTTGCTGCCGTCGGGCGCGACGAGATAAGCCTTCGCGGGGCCGGGATTGGCGAACAGCGCGCCCGAGAACATGATGAGAGAGCCATCAGGCGACCATTTGGGTGAATGCGCGCCCTTGACGACGCTGGTATCGACGATCCTCCTCTGGTTGCTGCCGTCGGCATTCATCAAGTAGATGCCGTCACCGGAAGGTCTCGAAGTGCTATCGAAAGCGATCTGAGAACCGTCTGGCGACCAGGCCGGGCGACTGTTGCTGCCGGCGTTATCAGTCAGCTTCACCTCGCCGCTCCCGTCGGCGTTCGCGATGTAAATGTCCGACACGTTATTGCGCCGGGAGGAATAGACGAATTTAGTCCCGTCCGGCGACCAGACAGGAGAAACAGCGCCGACGACGGGCAGTTTGGTCTGGCTACTCCCGTCCGCATTCATCACGAACAACTCCGACTCTCCGGTAACGGAATTGCTGCGACTGAAAACCAGCTTCGCGCCGTCGGGCGACCACGCGGGCGACACCTCTGCGGACTGCGCGGTGTTCGGCGTCAGGTTAGTAGGGTTGCTGCCGTCTGGGTTCATCACCCAGATGTCGTGATTCTGGATGCTGTTTGCATCACCGCTGACGTAGGCGATCTTGCCGTTGAGACGGCGGCGGGCGTTGACCGAAGGCGACGTCGCACTTTGCGCTCGCGAGAGCGTCGCGGAACTTGAGGCTGAAGAGGCGGCGGCGGCCGTCGTCGTGCGCCCGTTCGGCGTAAGGCAGAGAGTCAAACCAGCGGCGGCGATAACGAGACAGATGAGGAGCGCGGCGGGCAGCCTTTTTTTAGTTCTCCGAGGGTACATCTTAATTCTCCGGCGCACCTGATGCGGCAAGGGTCGAGAGATGTCAATTCTCCGAAAGTTACAACTGGCCGGTCAGGTGTCTCACGGGCAATTGTTTCGGGAGCGCGTTAGACGCACGAACGATGTCTCAGCGCGCTGATTATCTGGTTGTCGTGCCGGAGTGTCAAGAAACTTCAGGCGTGGCGTTCGAGGATGAGGCGCGCGATTGACCGCAGGAGGGGCGCGTTTTGTTCGCCTTCCGAGAGCGCGGCGAGGGCTTGTTCGTAGACGGCGCGGCCGCGTTGGCGCGCCGCATCGAGGCCGTGCAGCGCTGGATAGGTGGCCTTCTGCGCGCGCGCATCTTTGCCGGGCGTTTTGCCGAGAGCCTCTGCGGTGGCCGTCACGTCGAGCAGATCATCCGTGATCTGGAAGAGGAGGCCGAGCGCGGCGGCGTAGTCGCCGACCGAGCGGAGTTGACGCTCGCCCGCTCCCGCGATGAGCGCGCCCGCGCGTGCGGCGGCCACGATGAGCGCGCCCGTTTTGTGCCGGTGGATGAGGTCGAGTTCGGCGGCCGTCACGTCTCTGCGCGACTCGGCCGAGAGATCGTGCGACTGCCCGGCCACCATGCCGCCGGGCGTCCCGGCCGCGCGCGCCAGTTCAGCGACGAGCCGCACGCGCGCGTGCGCGTCGAGCGCGTCGTCTTCGGCGATGATCTGGAAGGCGAGCGCCTGCATGGCATCGCCCGCGAGAATGGCCGTCGCCTCGCCGAACTTGACGTGACAGGTCGGACGCCCACGCCTCAGATCGTCGTCGTCCATCGATGGCAGATCGTCGTGTACGAGCGAATAAGTGTGTACGAGTTCAAAGGCGCAGGCCGTGTTGATGAGACTGTCGGGCAGCGCGCCGAACGCCTCGCCCGTCGCAAGCACGAGCGCAGGGCGCAGCCGCTTGCCGCCCGCGAAGAGACTCCAACGCATCGCCGCGTGTACCGCGACCGGCTCAACGCTCGCGGCGGGCACGAGCGCGTCGAGGCGCGCGTCGACAATCGTGCGCGCGCTCTCCAGATAGGCGCGCGCCGCTTCGGCGTCTCCCGTCTCCGCGCGTGCGCCTGCTTTGACAACCGTGTCAGAAGACGCTCTCATCGTCCTCCGCATCGTTCGCATCGTCCGCCGAAGCGCCGAACTCATCGCCTCCGAGCGCGCCGAAGACGCTCGCGCGCCCCTCGCCGCCGTCACGCTGCAACAGCACCTCGATGCGCCGCTCCGCCTCCTGCAAACGCTCCTGACATTCGCGCGACAGGCGCACGCCCCGCTCGAACAGTTCCAGACTCTTCTCCAACGGCAACTCGCCGCGCTCCAACTCGCGCACGATCTTCTCCAACGCCGCCAGCGACGCCTCGAAGTTCTGATTCTGCGCTTCCGCTTTTTTCATCTTCATGTTAACAGGATACTTGATTCACTTCAGCTTGAGTGTCTCGGGAAGCTTTCATCTCCCCATCATAGGGAACGTGCGCGCCACCTGCTCCGCCACGCGCGCCGCCAGATCGTCGCTCTTGACGGAGACGATCTTCCAATCCGGCTGCCCTTCGCCACCACCACCCCTCAGACCGAACTCGACCGGGCGTTCGTTCAATTGATACGTCAACGTCGCCGCACGGTTGTCGCGCGCGCCCGCGAGCTGTTTCGTCTCGCCCAGGCGCGACAGCGCGAGCGCGCGCACGAAGAACGGATAATCGCGCGCGCCGGCCTGCTCCGCGAGCCGTCTCGTCTCGGCCATCAACACGCCGCGCACCTGTTCGCGCACGCCCGGCAGCCACACCTGCGCGTTCTGCGCGATCTGGCGGCGCACCTGCGGCGGGATGTCGAGCGCGTTGTCCGTGCCCCGCACGCGCTCGATCACCTGCGGCACGACGCTCCGGCTCACGCCCTCCACGTCAACCACCTGCTCGAATGCTCCCTGATCGTCCAACACCGCCGCATCCGCCGCGAGCGCCAGCGTGTAGGCCGGGCTGCTCTTGAAACTCTGCCACCACCACCAGCCGATGAGGCCGAGCAAGAGCACAAACGCGGCGAGCGCAATCCCTGCGACGGACAACACGCGCCGTCTTCGACCCTGCACGCGCCGCGCGCGAAACTTCCCCCGCCAACGCGCGAGCGCCGCGCCTTTATCTTCCGGAGGCGGCGGCTGATCGACGTTGACGACGATGCGGCTGCGCCGACCCTTCTTCGCCCTCTCTCCCGGCACGGTGGACATCAGTTCTCGCCCTCCACTCCCTCGACCCGACACCTGAGCGCGCCTTCCGCCAGACGCACGCGCACCTGTTCGCCCGCGCGCACGCGCCTTGACGAACGCACGACCCGACCGTGCGCGTCCTGCACGAGCGCGTAACCGCGACCGAGCACGCCGAGCGGCGACAGCGCATCGAGCGAAGCGACCGCCACTTCCAGTTGCGCCCGTGCCTCTTCCAGACGCGCCCCGAAATTCGCATCCAGCGCGGCGCGCGTCACGGCGAGGCGCACGCGCCCCTCGCTCGCGCGCCCCGCCGCATGCGCGGGCGACAGGCGTAGCGTAATCGTTTCCAAATTTCTCCGCGCGCGTTCCCGCGCACCTCTCATCTGCGCTTCCAGCCGCCGCGTGAGTTCGTCCGTCGCGCGTCGCGCCGCGCGCAGGCGTTCGCGCACATCGTCGAAGCCCTCCGACCTCACCGCCTCGCTCACGCGCTCGCGTTCGATGAGCAGCCGATACTCGACGGCGCGCACCAGATCGCGCGCGAGCGTCAACACGATGGCCGTCATCTCATCCTCGCGCGCCGCCACCAACTCGGCGGCCGCTGAAGGCGTCGCCGCGCGCACGTCGGCCGCGAAGTCCGCGATGGTGAAATCCGTCTCATGCCCGACGGCAGAGATCACCGGAATCAGCGACGCGCGAATCGCGCGCGCCACCTCCTCCTCGTTGAACGCCCACAGGTCTTCGCTCGAACCGCCCCCGCGCCCCACGATGATCGCATCGATCAAGTCAGCCGTGCGCCCCTCGCGCCGCGCCTTCAGATGGTGTTCGTTCAAAGCATGGATCGCGCGCGCGATTTCAGCGCCCGCGCCTGTGCCCTGCACGCGCGTCGGAGCGACGAGGACGCTGACGGTGCGCGTGCGGCGCTTGATGACGTGGATGATGTCGCGGATGGCCGCGCCGGTCGGCGACGTAACGACGCCGACGCGGCGTGGCAGGAGCGGCAGCGGCCGCTTCAATTCCTCTGCGAACAGCCCCTCGGCCGCGAGCCGGTCGCGCATCTGCTCGAAGGCCACGCGCAACGCGCCCGCGCCGATAGGGTCGAGTCCTTCGACGAGCAACTCATACTCGCCGCGCGGCTCATAGACGGTGATGTGCCCGCGCGCGCGCACCTGCAAACCGTCCGACGGCCGAAAGCGAATCGCCCGGTTGACGCCGCGAAAACATTTGGCGTGAAGCTGCGCGCCCTCGTCCTTGATCGTGAAATACCAGTGGCCGGAACTCGCCGCCTTGAAGTTTGAAATCTCGCCCTCAACCCACACGGCCGCGAAACGGTTCTCCAAAGCCCCGCGCACCTGCGAAGTCAACTCCGAGACAGACAGCGGGCGTCGCTCCGTCTCGTCGAACAGCGATAACAGCAGAGGGCTTTTCATCAGTGCGGATGGTAACACCCGCCGCCGCACCTTTCCAAAATGTGCGAAGTCCCGATAGGGACGATTGAATGTTGAAGAAGATTCAATCGTCCCTACGGGACTTTATCTAAAGATGCGTGTGCGACACCCGGCGATAAATCGCTCTCGCTATTAGCAATTGTCCCTGCGGGACAAAAATCTCAAAGGTCACTCCAGGACAAACATAGATTTACTCTTCAAACAGCTTCTTAATTCGACTGTGAAGCTGGCGCGCCGACGGCCGGACTGAGGCGCACGACCGCGCCTTCGCGCGCGACGCGCACGCGGACGCGACCGCGCGCGGGGACGGAAGTCGTGGCGTAGCTGATGGTGTAAGAGGTGCGCAGTTGCGCAACGATGTCGTCGTAAGCGAGTTGGAGTTCGTCGAAGCGGCGCGCGGGGTAATAGACGCCGCCTGAGACGCTCGCGAGTTTGCGCCCTTCTTCATCGGCGCGCGAGGTGAGCGAAAGGTAGCGCGTGCGCGTCGGGTCGAGCGTGGTCGCGGCGGCGGGCGCGCTCGACGCGGGGATGAGGCCGGAGGGGATGTAGAGCGGGTAGACGACCGCGCCGGTTTCGACGATGGTTTCGAGGATTTCGGGGAACGGAATGAAGGAGCGATTGTCGTCGCCGTCGGAGATGACGACGATGGCTGTGCGCGCATCGCGCAGAGGCTTCAGGGTATCAACGAGAGTGTAGGCGAGCGCGTCGTAGAGCGCCGTGCCGCCGCCCGCCTCGATGTCCTTGATGCGCTGCGCCAGGAGGCTCCGGTCGGTCGTGAAGTCGGAGATGAGTTGCACGTCGTCGCGGAAGCTGATGATCGCGATCTTGTCCTGCGGGCTGACCGTGTTGACGAAGGCCAGCGCGGACTTCCTAACGAAGTCCAGACGTTCCTCTACGCTCCCCGACACGTCGAGCAGCAGCACGAGGTTGAACGGCGTGCGCGTCGGCTCGACTTCCAAGACCTCGCGCACCGCTTCGCCCTCCGAGACGATGAAGTCTTTGCGCCCAAGCCCGGCAATCGCACGCCCCATCCTGTCCGTCACGTTCGCCGTCACGCGCATCAACTGCGGCGCAACTTCGCGCGCGACGCGCTCGCCCTTCGTCGCCACGCTCAAGACCGGCGCGCCGCCGCGCGGCGGGGGCAGGGTGCGCGCATACTCGCCGACGAAGCGCGGCGTGATCTTGCGTATGGCCTCGATCAAATTCTGCTGGCCGCTCCTGATGATGGCGCGCGCCGCCTCAGTCAACTGCCGCTCGCGCAAGTCCGCGGGCACGCTCGCCGGGTCAACGCCGAAGAGGATCACGCCGCGCTCCGTCTCAAAGTCCAACTTGACGCGCACGTCGCGCTTCGCCTTCTTGTCGCCGATGCGCCCCGACACCTCGAAGCGCCCGCCGCGCTTCTCCTCAACCTTCCCCAATTCCGCTTCACTGTAAAAACGCGGCCGGCTCGCCGTCCAGCGAAAACTGTAGCGCAGAGAATCCAGCGGCACGTCTGCGCGAATCGTGCCGGTGTCCGTCGCCGCCTCCACTTCGCTCAAAGACCCGGACACATCAACCGCCCCTGCGCGCGTCTCGACCCTCACGCGCGCACGCTGCGGCACGCGCAAAAACAGATCGACGCGGTCGCGCTCCGCCCGTCCCTCTCTGACTTCAACCTCCACGCGCCCGCCCTCTGAGAGCGCACGCACGTCCGACTCGCGCACCGCCGCCCCCGGCGACTCAGCCCTGAGCGACACGCGCTTGCGTTCATCCTCGCCCTCTCCGGCGGCCACGATTGTCACGCGCCCGCTGAAATTCTTCACCGACACCACCGTGGCCGCGCCCGCCGCTGCCTCCAACTCACGCTCCAACACCTGCGCACGGCACACCGCCGCCGCCTGCGCGCCGCCCAAACACAGCACGCACAGGCACAACGCACGAAGCAAGATCAACTTAATCATGTGGAAACACGCCTTCGACAGGTTGCTAAAGGAAAACCGTTGCGGGGCTGACACGCGCAATCTTGCCGAATCCGCGCGCCATCGGTCAAGCGCGGAAATTGCCCGCCGCAACTACGGCTTCGAGTGCCCTTCTTGCAGTTTACCGCCGCTCCCTGTACGATGCGCCCCGTCAGCCTTTGGCACACGAGAACTCCCTGCGACAAACCGGCTCATGACCTCGACTCCCCTCAGCGAACATTCAGGGAAAGCAACGAAGCGCGCAACGGCAGGGGCGATGCGCGAAAGCGATGCGCCGTTGAAGCCCCCGCTCAAATGGGCTGGCGGCAAGCGTTGGCTCGCGCCCATCATACGCCCTTACTGGCAACCTCACGCGCACAGGCGTTTCGTCGAACCATTCTGCGGCGGGTTGGCGGTCGCGCTCGGCCTTCGTCCTGAACTGGCGCTGTTGAATGATGCCAATCCACACCTGATTAACTTCTACGAGTGGCTCAAAAAACCCTTTCCCATCACAATTGACGCGCGCAACGACCAACACGTCTATTACGCCAATCGAGATCGGTTCAATAAACTTATCAAGAACGGCAAAAGGCGAAGCAGAGAGGCCGCACAGTTGTTTTACTATCTCAACCGAACTTGCTTTAACGGATTGTGCAGGTTCAACCAGAGCGGTGAGTTTAATGTCCCGTTCGGCACTTATGCGGCGACCCTTAAATACGCCGCAGACTTTAACAACTATCGCGCCGTCTTCAGTTCATGGGAATTCACCAATCTCGATTTCGCAGAGTTAGAGATTGCGAGCGACGACTTTATATACGCCGACCCGCCCTACGATGTGGAGTTCACCACGTACAGCCGGGGTGGATTTTCATGGGAAGATCAGGAGCGCGCGGCCGTGTGGCTGGCCGCACATCCCGGCCCGGTTATTCTGTCTAATCAGGCCACGCCGAGAATCAAAAAATTATACAAGGCTCTGGGATTCAAACTCAGCTTTTATAACGCGCCGCGAAGAATAAGCTGCACCGGCGATCGCACGACGGCGCGTGAAGTCCTGGCCGTCAAAGGTCTCTGAAGTTGCAAGAGAGCGCAAGCAAAGATTGCTCCCCGCGCTAAGGAATGCCCGTTGAAAAACGCATCGCCTCCGCGGCGCACCAATGTTGAACTCAACCGTTCCGGCAAGCACTCCGCGCGGCTTCTCGCGGCCACTGCGCGCGACGCCTCCGGGTTGGCAGATGGAGCGCGGCCGACTAAAATCATTTCTCCCCTGTGACAAGCGTAAGGCACGCGCGCGGCGCAACCGTGTTTCGCGAAAGCGAATCTCGCGCGAGCGCGCTGACGCTATAGCGGACGCCTTTCTTCCCTCCCCTTGAATTGATGGCCGCCTTATGATTTTCAACAAGAGAAAATTTGTTCTGATCTCCGTCGTGTCGCTCGCGACGCTGGCCTCTGTCACGGCCATCGTCCCGCTCCAAACGGACACGGGCGGGCGTCGCAGCCTGTTTGAAGCGCGCACGGCCACGCAGCCCGTGCCCGTTTCGCTGCCGTCGTCAAACGCGAACAAGTCTCCTCTTACATCGGCCACGGAGACGAACGTGGAGACGGCGAGCGCGCCTGCTCTGGCGGCACCCGCCGCCGAGCAAAACCGCGTGCTCAGAGACGGCCTGCGCTGGACGTTCGGCGGCAAGACGCAGCGCGGGTGGGCGATCTACGTCCCGCTCATCCAACGCCTGATCGGCACGGACGAAGAGGCCGCGAGCGAAGGCTTCGCCGAGAGTCTCGCGCGCTGGCAAAAACGTGAAGGACTCGCCGCGAGCGGCGTGCTCAACGAGGCCACGCTGATGCGTATGATCTCGACATGGCAGGGGCGGCGGCGCAGAAACAGCACGTACCCGCAGCCCGACCAACTCCTCACCGCCCCCGCCGCAGAGTTCTGGGACTCGGCACGCGCCGAAGACCTGCGCAAAGTCGAACGCCAGACTTACGCGGCCTACAAGCGCATGCTGGCCGCGGCCGCCGCAGACCCTTACGTGCAACTCGCGAGTCAGGGCGGCGAACTCGCCGCATCGGAAAAGTATTTAAAAATCATCTCGGCGTTTCGTTCGCGCGAGTATCAGGATCGCCTGCGCAAGTTGGAGCCGGGCGCGGGTCGTGCCGCGCTCGCCGTCAACAGCCCACACTTCACCGGACGCGCGCTCGACCTCTACGTCGGCGGCGAGCCGACCATCACCAAAGACAGCAACCGCGCGCTCCAGACCCAGACGCGCGCCTATCGCTGGCTCGTCCGCAACGCCGAACGCTTCGGCTTCTGCCCCTACTTCTATGAGCCTTGGCACTGGGAATTTTGCGCGCAATAATCCCGTTAAAATCGCGATCATGGCTAATCGTTGGCGACTTTTTGACTTGAGAGCTAGAAAAAGCCTATTGCGGCAAGTTGCGACTCACATGAATTAAGGAGGGCGTTCAGATGCGATGGATTATTGCTGGCGGAGCATTAATAGTTGCGGTATTCATTATTTACGAAGCGTTTGAATTGGGGCCAAACAGCGGCTCCGGTGCGCTACTTCTAAATTTAGGGACAGAAGTGTTGGGCATCACCTTAACAGTTGCGATTGTAGAATACTTGCTGGAAAAGAGAGCACACCGTGATGAGGCACGGCGAATTGCGTGGAATGTCTTACATGACATCGATCACACTATCTGGGTTTGGCAGGGTGGGGGGCGTGAATTTGATGTAGAAGAGTTGACATCTTTGCTGGATGAAATAAGTGACGGCGATCCCTTGCCTCCATTTACCCAGAATCTAATTATGAATATGGGTAGTAGATCAGAGAACACATTACGGCAGCGCGACGACATTATGAAAGTATGCCCGGAATTGAAACATGCTTTACAGGAGCTATCCCCTCTATCAAGAGTTCGCAACAAAACACAACCTGATATGACAGCAAATCAAATAGCAGAACATCTTAAAACTGCGGTTGAGCAATTGGTGAAAGCGACGGAAATGGTGCGTTCAACCAGAAAAATCGACGACCTGAATCGCAATCCCTCTATCGAGATGCAAGAATGGCGTCATTATGGTGAACCTTTACCACCACCAAAAGAGATAAGTACGCATCCGTCATGAAAAGTATCGCCGGAAAGCGGCATAACACTCATTCAAACGGAGCGCGAGATATCGGGTCTTTCAGCGGGTCAGTTTGTCCGTTGCGGCGTTGCGTTCGCGCAGGTCAATTCCGGCGTCAAGCCGCGCGCCGCTTCACCGCGACCTTTTTGTTCACCGCCGCCGTCGAGCCGACGAGCGGCAGCACGCGCCCGTCGGTGAGGGCGCGCCCTGCGGCGATGCTCTCCACGCTGACGACGTACTTCTGTTTGGCGTTCACGCGCGCGAGCATTCGCTTGAGCGTCGCATCGTCAACCGCGGATGCATCGACGCCGCTCGATTCGAGTTCGGTGCGCAGGGCGGCGACGGTGTTCGTGCCGCGCTCGTACACGTCCGGGTAGAGGTGCAGATAACCGCCTTCGACGACCTGCGTGTCGTAGTTGATGTCAACCATCAGCGGCTTGTCGAGTTTGGCGACCACGGTGTTCTTCGTCACTTTGGCGTTCGCGATCTTTTTCGCGGAGACGGGCACGGAGCGCGCGGCGATGATCTTTTCGGCGAGGTCGTAGAGGTCTGTGCGAAGCATGCGGATGCAGCCGTGCGAGACGAGATTGCCGAGGTCTGTCGGGGCGGCCGCCTGATGGATCAGGTAGCCGTAGCCGAGCGGAATTTTCAGTTTGCCGAGCGGGTTTCGGGGGTCGCTCGCGCGGATAACCTCGCCCGCCTTGATGCCCTTGCGCCCCACGACCCATTCGCTGTTCGGCGGTATCCAATCGGGATTCCAGATGATCTCGGAAGCCTGCTTCTCACCAATCGAGATCGGGAAATCTTTCTTGCCGACGCCGACCGCGTAAGTCTTGACCTCTCTGCCGTTCTGCCAGAGCGTCAAACGAAAGGCCGGCACGTCAACCGTGATCTCGATGTCCGGCTCGCCCGCGATGAGCGCCGCGCGCTCAATCGTCCCGCCCGTAAACTTATCGGAGCGCACAGACTCGTTCGAGCGATACGGTGAAGCTAGTTGCTGCCCACGCGCCGCACCCGCGCCGAACGAGATAACCGCGACTAAAGCGGCCAACCTGATAAAACTTTTTTGTAGCAAATTCATCGTCAAATCTTTCCTCTATATCTTCTGCGGCCACCTCATCAGGAACGCCGCCGGTTCAACCATTTCCACGCAATATTCGCATCGGTTGGGAGTTATAGTTTGTGTGTGCGGCCGCCCGAATGGTTGCCTGCCGAAACGCCTCAATGCCCGGCACGATAGTATTTGATGCCGAAATAGATGGCCTGCGAGAGGCCGAGGAAAAGGCCGATGATCGCGCCGAAGAGTTCGATCTTGCGCAGGTGTTGCTGTGCGACGGAGAGCACGAGCGTCTCCAATTTTTCGACCGGGTAGTTTGAGACTTTGGTGCGGACGATCTGGCCGATGTCGAACTCTTTGATGGCGAGGGGCAGGCGTTCGCGCGCGGCGGCGTTGATGCGTTCGGTGAGCGCCTGCGTTGCGCGTGCGACCGTCTGTTCGGGCAGGTGGTCGCCGATGCGCCCGATGGGGGCGATGAGGAGGCGTTCGATCTGCACGCTCAGGATGGCGTTGATGGTGCGCGCCGTGTCCTCGCGCGCGAGCACGCCGAGCAGCGCCTTGGAGAGAAAATTTTTGAGGCGCGCGGCGGAATCGGGGCTGGCGTGTTCGAGAAGCGCGCGGGTGGTGTGCGGGCGAATGCGCGCGAGGGCGTCGGAGGTGTAGGCCGAGACGGTGGTGGAGAGTTCCGCGCCGCGCGCGATGGCGAGGATGCGCGCGGCGACATGATCTTTGATCAGTTCCAGCTTGTCGGGCGCGATGGTGCCGACGAGTTCGTTGATGGGGCGCGCGAGCAGGTTGTCGATCATCGAATCGAGAAACGCCTCGGCCTCCTGTGCGAACGCCTCGCCGCGCAGGAATTCCTGCACGCGGCGCGGCAGCGTCTTGTTGACCATCTCGTCAACTTCGCCGTGGATGCGTTCGCGCGAGACGAAGATTTTTTTGAAGAAGCCGAGCTGGGCGTAATACTCGTCAACCTCGCGTTTGATGAGCGCGCCGATCTGCGTGCGCGTCTTTTTGTTGGAGGCGATCTCGGCGAGGTGTTCGGCGATGGGGGCGAGTTGGGCGTCGATGCGCTCTTTGATGATGGCGACGGCGTCGGGCGTGAACACTTCGGCGAGCGTGGCGCGGCTGTGTGCGAGTTCGTCTATGCGTGCGCTGACGAAATCGCGCACCTTCCCCTCGAAGCCGCGCTCGTTGACGATGCTGTGAAAGCGGTCTTCGACGAACCCGACGATCCCCTCATAAGTCTCGTCGTCGATGGCCTCGCTCAGGCGGCGCGCGAGCAGTTCGTCAACGCGGCGGTCGATGAAAGAGTTGATGGCGGCGGCCGTCTCTTCGCTGCGCAGGATGCCTGCGATGTAATCGGCGACGCGCAGTTGGAGCGCGCTGATGGCATCGAGGATGGGCGCGCGCAGGGCTGTGGGCAGGGCTTCGATGAAAGAACTGCGCGGAGTTTCGAGCAGGTCGCGTGTGTGCGTCGAGACGAGGTCGGCCACTTTGCGCCGGAAGAAATCGGTCTCGAAGAGCGCCTCGGTGATGGTGTCGTGCGAGACGAGTTCATTGCCGACGGCGTTGCCGATGGTCTCGGCGAGCCGTTCGCGGTGGCGCGGGATCATGCCCTGCGGCCAGACGGTGATGCCGAAAAGTTTGATGGCACGGTGCGGCCGGAACAGCATACGCACGGCGAGCCACGCCGCGCCGTAGCCGTGGACGGTGGCGAAGATGATGAGGAACAACAGTTCTAAAGTCTGCTGACGGGTGATGGCGGAAATCCTCTCGGCCGCGCGCTGCGAAAGTTGGGGTGTCTCTTTGAAGATGCTAAACGGATAGGGGAACGGCGTCAATTAGAGAAACGATAAGGAAAAGCCGTGAATCGTAAATCGTAAATCGTGAATAGAGAAAAACCTGCTTCGCTTTTTCTATTCACGATTTACGATTTACGATTCACGGCCTTTCTTCATTGCCCCGCGTCGTAGAACTTTCCGCCGCGCTCGGCGGCGAGGGCGAAGTTGGGCAGCACGCGGAAGGACATTAGGCCGACGGCCACGCGGTCGCCGACTTTGAAACGCGCCGCCCCGGTGTCCGGCTTCGGGCGCGTGACCATGATGGGCACGCCCGTCAGTCTCTCGGAAGTGTTGATGGTGACGTTGTAGAGGTGCGGCTTGCCTTCGGCCTGTGTGCGCGCGACCAGATCGAGGCGCACCATGAGCCGCTCGTATGCGCCGACGAAATCCATCTCTTCGATGATGCCGCCCGCGAGGCGGCGACAGCCTTCGGGCAGCGCGTCCGTCTCGCTCAGGCGCACGTCTTCGGGACGGAAGACGAGTTTAACGGCCTGACCTTCGCGGAAGCGCGCCGTCTCCTCCTGCGCCGGAATCGACACCGTCCCGATCTCGACCATGCCCGCGCCGGCCACGCCGAGCAGCAAATTGGCCGCGCCGAGGAAGGTGGCGACATACTCGGTCTCAGGCTTGTTGTAAACCTCGTCGGGCGTGCCGATCTGTTCGAGGCGGCCGGCGTTTAAGACGGCGATGCGGTCGCCGAGTTCGAGCGCTTCCTCCTGATCGTGCGTGATGAAGACGGCGGGCACTTTGATCTCGCGCAGGAGCGTGCGGATTTCGCGCCGGAGTCTCACGCGCGTCTGCGCGTCGAGCGCGCCGAAGGGTTCGTCGAAGAGCAGCACTTGCGGGTTGTAGGCGAGCGTGCGCGCGATGGCGACGCGCTGCTGCTGCCCGCCCGACAGTTGCGAAGGAAACTTCCGGCGGTGCTCTTCGAGTTTGACGAGCGCGAGCAGGCGTTCGACCGTTTCCTTGATCTCGCGTTTCGGCCGCTTGCGTATGCGCAGGCCGTAGCCGATGTTCTGTTCGACCGTCATGCGCGGGAAGAGCGCGTAGGATTGGAAGATGACGCCGACGCCGCGCTCGCGCGCAGGGAGTTCCGACACGTCGCGTCCGTGAAGGTGAACGCTCCCCGTGTCGGGTTCTTCGAGTCCGGCGATGATGCGCAGGATCGTGGTCTTGCCGCTGCCCGACGCGCCTAAGAGCACGAGCGACTCGCCCTCCGCCACGTCGAAGTTGATGTCTTCGAGCACCATCGTCCCCTTGAAACTCTTGCTCAAAGAGCGCACGCTGGCCGCCGCCGTCACGACGCGCTCCGCTTCGCGCGGCGCGTCATGCTCCGGCGCGTGGCCGTCGGCTTCGCTGTGAGCCGTGAATGCCTGTTCGGGTTTCATCGCCCTCGTTTACCTCACTCGGTGTCGAGCCAGTCGCGCGCGAAAAAGAGGATGCTGAAGATGACGAACGAGAAGAGGGCGAGCACGATGGCGACGGCGTTGGCCGCTTCGACCTGCCCCTCGTTGAACTTCGCGAAGATGTAGAGCGGCGCGGTCTGCGTGCGCCCGGCGAGGTTGCCGGAGACGAGGATGGTCGAGCCGAATTCGCCGACGGCGCGCGCAAACGTCAGGAGCGCGCCCGTCACAATCGCGCCGCGCAAGCTGGGGAGCGTGACGTGCCGGAACGTCTGCCAGCGCGTCGCGCCGATGGTCGCAGAGGCTTCTTCGAGCGAGCGCGACATCGTATCGAACACCGGCTTGATGACGCCGAAGGCGAGCGGAAAGGTGACGAAAATGTTGGCGAGGATGATGGCCGACGCCGTGAACATCAACTGGATGCCGTGGGGCGCGAGCAAGCGGCCGAGCGTGCCGTAAGGCCCCCACAAAAGTAATAAGGCGAAGCCCGCCACGGCCGTCGGGATCGCCGTCGGCAGCGAGATGGTCACGATCAGGGCGTTGCGTCCCCAGAAGTTGTAGCGCGAGAGGACGTAAGCGGCGAAGAGGCCGAACAGGACGTTGAAGACGGTCGCCCAGAAACTCGTCACGAGCGAGAGTTGGAGCGCGAAGAGAGCTTCCGGCGCGGTCAGCGCAGCCCAGAAACTGCCCAGCCCCTTGCTCGTCCCGAAAATAAAGATCGAGGCCAGCGGCAAGAGCACGAGCGGCAGCATGATCGCGATCATCGTCGCAATACTCAACGGCCGCACGACATCGAAGCCGCGCACGTGTCGCATTGATGTGATGGCGGAACTCATAACGAAAGCCGTGAATCGTAAATCGTAAATCGTGAATAGATAAGACCTGTCTTCTTCTATTCACGATTTACGATTTACGATTCACTTTCTTTTCTGCACTTGATCGCGAAAGATTTTTTCGATCACGTCGGGGTAGGCGCGCGCCCAGCCTCCGAAGTATTCGACGGTGAACGGCGAGGCAATTTTGGCGAATTCGGCGTTGGCGTCGTTGAACGATTCCGCGGTTGACGAGCGGAAATGATATTCGACGAAGGCGCGCTGCGCTTCTTCGCTCCACAGGTATTGCATGAAGGCTTCGACGACTGGGCGCTCCTCCGGCGTGACGTTGCGGTCAATGACGACGGCCGGATGCTCGCTGAAGATCGTCGCTTCTGGCACGACTATCTCGACCGGAGTTTTGCCGCCTTTCATCAACAGCCCTTCGAGTTCATAGGTGATGAGCGCGTCGCCATGGCCGAGTTCAAATTGTGTGCGCGCCTCGCGCGCCGAGCCGGGCGTGGAGAAGACGTTGCGCCAGATGGCTTGCAGCATCCTCTGCGCGCGGGCTTCGTCGCGCGCGCCCGCCTGTTTCTCCGACTTGAAAAGTTCCGAGCCGTAGATGGCGAGGATTGACCACTGCGCGCCGCCGGAGCTTATCGGGTCAGGGTGGATCAACCTCACGCCGGGCTTCGCGAGGTCTGCGAAATCGCGTATGCCTTTCGGGTTGCCCGCGCGCACGAGAATGATGAAAGGCGTCCGGTTGACGATGCCGCGTTGCGGGAGATTGTGCCAGTCGGAGGTGACGAAGCCGCCCTGCTTGAGGCGGTCGGCGTCGCGTTCGATGGAGAGGATGGCAACGTCCGCGCCGACGCCTTGCAGGATTTGGTTTGTGACCGTCTCCGAACCGGCAAACGAAGAGGTGAAGCGCACGTCCTGCCCGTGCTCCTGTTTCCACTTCGCCGCGAACGCCGGGTAGATGGCCTTCTCCAGCGACTCCTTCATGATCGAAAAGCCGTAGAGCGTGATCTGCGCCCCGCCCGCCTGTGTCGGAGCTTTCGGCAGGCAACTGCTGAGGACGAGGAGCGCGAGCGGGAGCGCGAACGCCCCTCTGCGCCACTTCGACCAACCGGCAAAAAGACCTGTCCGCTTCACGTTTGTCATACGCCTCCGCTTCAACGCTGTCGCCCGCACCTCGCCTTTTGTCTGCTTGAAAATGTTTGCTCTCTATAACACAGGCGGAGAGTTTTTCGGAAGATTAAAGTGGCAAATGTAAGAGAAAGACAACGTTCGCCGGTCGGCCGCAACGTATCAATTCTCCGACACGCATTCGAGGAAGCGATGCCAGGCGGCGCGGCGCATTCACTTCACCGGGTTTCATCCGACGCAGTGCCGTTTGAGACGCCAACAGGTTTTGATTGACAGCCTTTGGTTCGGGCGATACAGTGTGCGCCCTTCAAGGGGAGCACACAGGCTCGAACGCAATCCGTGCCCAAAGGCGAGAATTATCCTGAATAGTTCGCGAGCAGTTTAACCCGCCGCTAAAACTCCGAGTTAGCGTAACTTTCCTTTAAACCGGCGCGCGCTTAATGCGAGGGAGGATAAGGATGAACCGGGAACGTACAATTCTGAGAGACGAAAAGGCCAGGTACAAGGAGAAGTTGGCGACGCTGAAGAACTTATTACGTGAACTGTCAGACCGTTGCGCCGAGCACGGCACGGAGCACGAGCACGTGCGCGAAGAGATATTCAAAGTCGAACACGACGCCCAATTTTACGAGGGGCAAATCAAAGAGATCAGTCTCAGACTGAAAGCCCTAGCCCCGAAGGCGAACAGGTAGCGCCACAGCGGCGGGTGCGCGCCTTCGCCCCGCGCCCCGGTGCGCGCGATAGCATCTGGCACACACCGCATAGCTTTCGCCGCCACACGCGGCAGACCCCGGCCGCGGCGGCTCGATTGATGCCGCCGCGGCCGGGGTCTTATTGTTTCGCCGTTCCTCGCGTCGGCGTCAGGTCAACTCTGACGTTGCCACGCGGATACTGCCACAGCGGGCGCGTGCTATTGCTCGCAGACCGTGGCGTAACACTCGACGATGCCTTTATTGAATTGGTCGTAGCATTTTTGAGCAGGCCCGCCGTTTCTGGCTTCGCACCTCTCAAGCCGCTGCTGAACTGCGGCCTGACATTCTTCACACGCATCGAGTTGTTGTGCGGCGTGCGCTGTGCGACCGGCGTAAGGGGTGGAGAGCAGAAGTGTGAGCGCGCAGAAGATCACGGCGAGCGTCAGGCAGACCAAAGTTTTTCTCATTATCATGTTCCTCTCGATTGGAATTGCGGCCAGTGGTGCGGCGAGGCGGAGCGTTCCTATAATCCAGTTTTCCACGAAAAGTCAATAAACCCGGAGACGACATGCGGCGCACGACCGGGGCGTTCATCTTCACGCGCGCTGCGGCGAGAGCCTGTTAAAAGTCTTTCCCCTGCCGGCCGCACGGCGTATAATCCCCGACCGCTCACCCCGTCCGGCTCTCACGTCGCGCGCGAAGACGGCTTCTTTATTATTCTGACGACACGGTGGGCGCAAGAGGCATCCACGGATGCGCGCGGCGGAAGCGATCTAACAAGTTGTTCGAGCCGTCGGCGCTGTCTGCATCGCCTCTCGCCGGGAACTTGAGCGGTGTCGGAGTTCTCCGACGCGCGGCCTCACGCGAAACGTCAAACTCACCGGCGAGAGACAAGGTTGATACTCACTGAACACTGGAGAGAGGGAGAGACTCATGGAACAGAGATGGGCGACTCGACAACACGCGGAAGGATTCGCGCTGGACGTTCCCGAAGGCTGGCAGATCAGCGCCGAGGCCGGCCGCATCAACGTGACGGGGCCGAACCTGGAGCGCGTGACGATCCTGCCGCTCAAGATCGAGACGCATCTGGACGTGACGCGCGCGCGCGATCTTTTGCTCGCCCTCTCGCGCCAGTTCTGGCCGCGTCAGCGTTGGGAGATGCCGCGCGGCGGCTGGCAGTTTAACCCGCAGGGCGTGGGGGCAGTGGGGATGGACGAAAGCGTGCTTAAGGAGACCAGCGCGCTGTGGTGGGCGAACACGCCCGAAGGCGCGACAGTCTTTTTCTACGGGATGGCCGCGCCGCCCGCTCATTTTCCATATCTCAGTCCTCACTTCGCGCGCATACTGAGCAGCTTTCGCGTGACGCACATGGGGCAGCCCGGCGCGAATGCCAACCCGCTCGCGGGGATGCAATTTCAGATGTGGGTTGACCCGATGGAGAATGCGTTCAGCATTCAGGTTCCGGTAGGCTGGCGGGTGACGGGGGGCGTTTTCAGACACACTATGGTGGCGCAGTCCGAGTTTGTCATACAGTCGCCGGACGGTCAGATCGTGATGCGCAGCGGCGACGTTAACTTCCCCTCCAAATTCACCGTACCCGACATGAACCTCATGTCGCTCGGCATGTGGGAAGGGCAGTCCACCGGCGGCTATGTGATCATGAACTACAAGTCGGCGAGGGACTTCGCCGCCTATTACCTACAGAACACGGTGGGGCGAAACTGCCAAAATCTGCAATGGCTGGGCGGGCAGGATCGCGCCGACCGCATCCAGGCGCTCGCGTGGTACATGCAAACGCTCGGCTTCACCATGCACACGGCCGCCGAGTTGATTTTTTCGTGCGAGTTCGGTGGGCGGCCTTACGTCGGCTACCAGTACGCGGAGACGGCCGTCACGCACAGCTCGCACGTGGCGACGCTGTGGGAGGTGCAATCTCTCTTCGGCTTTATGGCACCGCCTCAATACATGAGGCTCGCCGACGCAGTGCTCTTTTATGTCAGCTCCACTTTCCAGATGAACCCCCAGTGGATGATGCGACAAGCACAAATGAACGCGGTCACGGCCGAAAATCTCCGACGCTACCGCGAACACTCTCAGCAACTCTGGCAGCAGACTCAGGCCGAGCGCTGGGCTTCATGGGATCGCATCAGCGAACAGCGCGGCGACGTTCTGCGCGGCCATACGCAAGTCAAAGACCCTACAACCGGCCAAACCTACAAAGTGCAAAGCGGCAGCAGCTACTACTCGATTGACCCCACCCGCCAGGTGATCGTCGGAACAGACATTCCCTACAAGCCGGATTGGAACTACCAGGAGTTGATTCAGACCTACTACTGAGGCGCGGTTGCCATGCATCGTCCGGCGGTGAGGTTATTCGTATTCAGGCCATGAAGCCTGTCTCTCATGCTTTTAATAAATCTTCTGAAGGTAAGTTAAGATGAACCTTGAGAGACCAACCCTTAGTCTTGGCTGTCTTTTGGCACTCAGCTAAGAGAAATGTCCTTCGCGCTACTTCATCTGAAGCAAATTGAGCTACTTGTTCTAAGTCTTCCTGAGTGTTAATCATTTCCGCCAGGAAGGGGAAAACCAACTTTTGTTCGGAAGAGCTAAGGTCCCAGACCTCTTCCTCACTTAGCCTCTCTTTAGTTACATCTATCGAAGGGGCTTCACGCGCCAACCAGTAGGCTGCCAAGTAACCGCGCATTAGATCATGCCGGAACTCATACTGAGGGCCGCGTGCCACTAAGACTTTAGCTTCTAATAAAGGATTTATAAGAGTGTCGGGTAGCTTCTCATCCGGCTCAAAGCGTCGTTTCTTCTCTTTCCACATATCCCAGGCACGCTTATAAAGCACGTACAACGGATATTCACCGCTAAACTTAGTGGAAGCGTAGTCGAGAGCGGCTGCATAGAGTTCCAATCTATTAGACGGCAGTGGGCGACCGGCGTCAATCAGGTTCTGTATCAGCCTAACGTCATACCCTGATTTGATGTCGTCCCAAAAACCTTCCGGCATCTCTTCAACAACTCGTACGGCGTCGGCAGGCTCGATGAATGCACCCAAAAGAGCCTTGGCGAAGTCCGGCGTTAGGGCAGACAGGCGATAAGTTTGGACCTCTTTACTTTCCGGCAGAGCTGTCTGTGAGGTCATTAGGAGTTTTACTTCCCGCGTCGTTGCAGCAAACCTGATTATCTGCTTGTCGAGGTTCACCTCATTAAGGCCGTCGAGAATAATAAGAAAATCTTTTCTGTCTATGAGGCCTTCAAGGAAGTCAGTGTCTTTAAACCACATGCCCATGCCTCTGAAGGCTGCCTGCGCCAAATTAGGCATAGTTGTAGCATCTCCGGGATCCGCCGGATTCCCAAATTCACGTAGAGGAATCATCACGGGGATGAACCTGTACCTCTGATATGCCTTCTTTAGGGTGGGGTGGGAACAGTAATTCTTTAATATGTTTTTCAGCAGTTCGGTTTTGCCTGTGCCGGGCTCGCCCTGAACTAAAATATGAGGAGTATTAGTGAAGTGCTCCAACAAATCGGCTGGCTGGATCGCACCTCCGTCTGGGGTACGGATTTCTTGCAGAACATAGGGACGCTCCTCGTTGAACTCTTTCTTCAGTTCATTGTAGTACCTATTGAACACCCAAACGCGAACAGTGGAACTGTGGTAGAGCACAAACCCATAGTAAATACCAAATGCTCGCACACTTTTATGATTGAGAATGTCAAGCGGCCACTGAAACCACCGTGAGAACAGGAGAAGGATTATAAATATGAATACATTGACAACAGGATAAACAGGTAAAATCATCCATTTCACCCACGAGGTTATTACGTCGCTGAAAGAGGAATAAACCTGAAAATTTAGTTCATCGCTAACAGACTCTTGACCATGCAGATCTGTTGCTTGAATTTTGACAAGGTACTTGCCTTTTGGTAGTGGCGGCAGAGTGAACTTTTGCTGGCCGATGCACTCTACCCCATCAAGTAGAACTTGCTGTCCCTCTTCACCTTTAACAACCACACGAGTGCGTACCTCATCCGGGGTAGTACGCCATCCATAGTTACCAATCTGCCACTGGATGGGCAGGTAATTATCGTTATACAGAATGTTCGGGACTTTGCTGGTTACCTTGATTTTGGCATCCCATCCGGTTCCCAATCCTTCAAGTCTATAGATTCCCGTCTCCGCGCCGATCCATAATGTTCTGCTACTCTTGAAAAAATCGTGTACCGCACCGGTAATTATAGTCTTTATTCGCCGAGGCTCTGCCTCCGTCTCAGTGTTCCATCGGTATAGACCTCTCTCACCGGCAAGGCCAGCTCCCATCCAAAGAATGGGGCCGCTTCTGAAATACCTAGAACTCGTTCCTATTTCCTTACTAATAAGTGTTGGCTTTCCGGCCTGTATGTCGTCTAAGCGAAATAAACCTTCTCTCTCTATACTGATCAAAAGCATAGACCCATCTTTGTAGAGACTATAAACTTTGACCTCAGACAACACGGTCTCGGGTCTGCCTGACGGCGTGTTGACCCAGCGCAGCAGTGAGTTCGCGGTGCCAATCACAAGCGTCGAAGTTGCATTTTCCTTGTAGAGGCTGGTCACCTCTATGGCTCCGATTGCCGGTACCGGTATAGGAGCTTCGTTCTCGCTGTCCCATCTCAACAACCCCCTCTCAGCGCCGATCCATACTTTATTATCCCCGTCTGGACAGAACGCATTCACAAAGGCACCGGCAACACCAACATGCTTTACGCTGTTCGGAGACGAGTTCTGCCAGACATACAACCCTTTGTCGGCGCTGATTAATAGCTTTGTTCCAAACTTATGCAGTTTGCTTATTGATTTAGGGGAGCCAGGTATAAACTGCGGCCCCCCACCCCGCTCCGGACTATCCCAACGAAAGAGACCCTGGTCGGACCCGATCCATAAAGTGTTAGTGTTACCGTCTTGTAGCAGAGTGAAGACAGCAGCAGTAATTGTCGGTATTTGCTCTGGCACTCCGTCTGGCGGCCTGCTCCACTTAAACAGCCCCTTTTCTGTAGCGAGCCACAGCGTGCCGGCATCCCCCACGATAGTAAAAACTTCTCCTGTTTTTACAGATAAATCTACTCGTAAATTTTTATCTGAGGCTGGTACGGCTTGGCTGTAACCCAATAGCGCCAGTAGGAGCAATAGGTTTAAGGTGTGCTTGCTCAAAGTGCCGAGCCAAGACCTTATATTCCCAGAGTTCATGTTATGCACCGTATACATCAGGTATCCAGCCTTGGAATCGGACTAGTGATATTTACAGACAAGAGCGCGCACCCTTTTCTGACGGAGCTAACCGTAGGGAATGCGCGCTTTCCGTTGCCCTTTATGAGGGCGCTATTTCTCAGGTGGATTGTCTAGCCTACAACTATCGTTGTAGAGGGAGTGACGTTTAAGAGAAGATTCAGGCGGAGGAGCCTGGAACTTAGTTTGAGGCAGCCATCTGCCCCTCCTTGTTTACGACGGGCTGGCCTGTATAGACACTCACTCTGGCAGCGGTTCTGAGTTCCTGCCGCCGTATCTGTTCCGCTAAAGCTAATGCCGCAGGCTTATTCGCCTTGCTTAGTAATTGAAAGATAGGAACCATGCGGTAGGCTACCTTCATCACATTTTCAACTTCAACCAAACGAGCGTCCCCGGCAACATCTGCCTTACGCAATAGCGTCGGCGTATTGTTGATTGTCACAACAGCTGCATGCGCGACCTCAGGTGCCCGTGAACTATCTACCTTCATGAAGGTGTCAGCCAAGTCGAGTAGAGCGCCTGCCTTATCGGCACTATCGTCCCATGCCTTGACGAGTCCGAGGGCAGAGTTCAAAGCTTCGCGGGCACCCGTCGAATTATTGGACGCTTGAAGTCGAAGTGCCACGTTCTCCAAAGTAGACAGTTTGACGGTGGCTGACTGGATCTGGTTGATGCCGTATTGGGCGACCTCCATCTCTCCTCGCTCGGCTGCACTTCCTACGGCCTTTTCTATGAACTGATCCCGCCACAGTTGCTCCCCAGGACTTTTCGGCTGTAGCCCGGTAACCAACTCTATAGCCATGCGTATCTTGCCCTTCTCCAGCGCGAGCCGAGCCGCCTCGACCTGCAGTTCTTCCTTCAGAGAGGGGTCACTAACGGAATCCTTTTCCAACATTAATAGCGCCAGTGGATCATCACTCTTACTAATCCTCTTATCGAGGGACATACGCTCCAATGTTCTCTTTGGCACATATTCTCTGAGTCGAGTGACGCGGGCGCTCGCCGTGGAATAAAGTTCCGGCGATTGACTCTCCAACAACGGTAGAGCATCCACAAGAATGGCGTAGTTGTTAACCGCTGCAGACAGGCTAGGTTCCGTTTCCCCGGCCTTATTTATCACAACGGCCAAATAACGCTGTCGCAGATCTTGAGAAATCTGCTTGCTAATAAATAGGTGCTTCAGCGTGAACAGCGTATCCGAGGAGATAGAACCCGGATGTGCTTCTTCAGCGGATACCACCGCGCTGAGAACCTTTGGCACTTCTGCAGAATTCACCTTTTCGAGCCGACGCAAAAAAGGGACGATAATAGGGCCGGGGTCATTCCCCTCCGCGAGATCACTCTGCACAATGTTGACGGCCTTGCCTACCCCATTTGCCTGTCCGAGCAGCGAAAGCGCCACTTCGAACTCCGGGCGACGCTCCACTTTAGGCTCGGCTGTAGACTGTGCCAGCGAGTCGTGCGTACGATCCTTTAACTGGGCGGTGAGTTCACTGCTAAATAGATTAAAGTAAGAAGTTGGTATTTCGTTCTTATGGTTAAGCAAGTCTCTTCGCGCCGCCTCCATTATCGCCTGCCGATTGAAAGACTCGGGAGGCTTACACCACGAGTGTGTGGCGATTTTAAGGCGGAGAAATGCGCGTAATGCAGGCTCATTGCCAGCATTCACTTCTTCAAGCAAGGTATTCGGGTTCAGCTGTTCATCACAACTGGTCTGCGAATAAATAATAGCCGTGGTGCTATTGAAGGCCCCTCCGCAAGAAGTGAGGCTGAGGGTTAAACAGAAGGTCAGTAATAGCGTGCACATAGCAGCGACTCCGGTAGGTAATTTTGCAGTACGGTCAGACATCTTCGAGTTATTATGAAACTAGCCCATCTTCCCCCGCTATTTCATATCGGGCGGGACAGGGACTATCGGAAGTCACATTGCCCTGCGAATCGTAGCCGGTGCAGCCGGAATTCTCTACGCAAACGCAGCGGTGTGCCGTGCAACTAACGGTGCGGCCGCCAGGACAGCTTACTGTTTTTGTTTCTGGCGAGGCTGTAGTAATTGGCGGGTTGGTCAAAATGACTATCAGCAATGCCAGATAGAGGTAGGGAAGGATTTTCGAGAGGGAGAAGGGTTTCATAGAATTTCCTTTTTAGGTGCGCCTCGTCCCGTCAGCGCGGCTGGCGGCCAAACTCGAAAGGCGAACTTAGTGAGAGTTGAAAGGATCTATATTTCCGGTTATGGGTCAAAATTAGAATAGCACAGCCGCGAGGATGCACTACCCGCCCGGCGAACACGCGGAGGGGAAAGACACAGACCAGCCCGAACTGAGAGCAATTTCGTGTGCCTAACGAACTGGAAGTAAGTTCGTTAGCGGCCTTTGAGAGAACTGAACCTGGTGAAGTTTAATTCAGGGCCGCATCAAAATACATATTACCATATGGTTTGTCAATAAAAGCAAGAAAAAATTTCAACATTTTTCGCAGGGGTGACGATTCAAAATTTAACCTGCTCACTGCCTTATCCATCTTACTGCATCTTTTCGGAACAATCCTCGCTCGATTGCAACCGCACTCAACCTCAGGCGGCGGGGCGTAGGACGCGGCGCAGGGCGAGCGCGCTCATCTTGCGCAGGAGGGCGAGGTGGAAGAGTTCGCGCGTGAGGCGTCGGTAATCACGGCGTCCGGCGATGATGTCGTAGAGGAGCGCGTAGAGGTCTGGGTTGGTCTTGGCGAGTTCGATCACGCCGTCGATCATGCCGAAGCCCAGGCCGAGGCGCGAGAGGCGGCGCAGCGCGCGGCCGTGGCGGTGGTCGGAGGTGAGCGTGCGCATGCGCAGGGCATAGGAGGCGAGGGCGCGCGCATCTATGCCGCGCTCCAGCATCACGTCGGCGGCGGCGACGGCCGTCTGGATGGCGGTGGTGATGCCTGCGCCTTTGAAGGGGCGCAGCCAGCCCGTCGCGTCGCCGACGGCGACGAAGCGATCCCAGGCGACGTTCTGCGCGTGGCGCACGGGCGCGTGGCCTTCGTAGAAGTCTAGTTGCTGCAAGTCGAAGCGCGGCAGGAGCGCACGCACTTTGCGGTGCAGCAGAAAATCTTCCATGTCAATCGAAGTGACGCGGCGACCGACGATGTTGACGAGGACGTGTGCCTGCTTCGGCGTGATCGCGCCGAACTCGATGCGCGGCAAGTCGCGCAGGAGGAAGGCGTGTATCTCGCCGCCGAGGCGACGCTCGATGTGGCGTTCGTCGCAGGGGAGGCGGAC
Source organism: Pyrinomonadaceae bacterium (assembly GCA_036389555.1). Lineage (GTDB taxonomy): Bacteria > Acidobacteriota > Blastocatellia > Pyrinomonadales > Pyrinomonadaceae > JAIVJZ01. The sequence goes on along the minus strand of DASVPS010000019.1, from coordinate 17,041 downwards.
GATGATCGAGTGCATCGTCTCGCGCGGCCGCCGGTAACGGCATGTGCGCGGGCTGGCCTGTTCGAGCACGGAGAGCAGGCCGTCGTCCAAACCGCAGGCGGCCACCACCATCTCGGCCGAGCGCGATGCGCCTTCGGAATAGACGCGCACGGGGTGTTCGAGATTGTCCGGGTAAAATTCGAGTCCGGTCACGCGGTCGCGAACGATCTCCGCGCCCGCCGCTTCGGCGCGTTCCAACAGGAGTTGGTCGAACTCTGAGCGCGCGACCATGAGCGCGGGTTCTTCGGCGCGCGGCGCGCGCAGTTCGATGTCGTTGTGTTCGCCGTGGAGGCGAAAGCCTTTGATGGTGCGTTTGACGAGCGCGGCGGGGAGTTCGAGTTCGAGATGCTCGCGCAGAAGTTCGGCGGTGGGCGGCACGAGCACGCCCATGCAGGGGTTGTGCTGGCGCGGGAAACGCTTCGGCTCGTAGATGTAGACGCGCAGGGAGAGGCCGCGCTTCTTCGATTCCTGTAACAGCCGGAGCGCGCAGGCCGCGCCGCCGGGGCCGCCGCCGACAACCACTACGCGCGAATCGTCGCGCAGAGAGAGGCCGCGCGTGCGCGCCTGTGGCTCGCTCCGCGTGACCTTCGTGCGCACGCGGTCGAAGAAGAGGAAGCTGGCGTGGCCTGCCATGCGCGCGGCGAGTCGAGGGTGGAGGGCGCGCAGCAGGATGCGCTTGTAAGGCTGGTCGCCCGTGAAGGCGGCGAGGAGCGCATCCGAGAGGAGCGCGCTGCTGCCGCCACGGCTGCGTTGCCCGCCCGCGGCCGCGCGCGCTTTACGTTCGGCTTGCAGCACGGCGAAGTAGACGGGCGCGATCAAAGGATGCGGGAAGATGCGGTCGTAGATTTCAAAGAGCGCGCGCCCGTACAAATTGTCGCGCCCGAAGACCTGCTGGCAACGACGCCAGAAGTGTTCCTCGAAGTCGCCCGCCGTGACGCCGTGATTGACGACGCAGTCGGCCGCCAGTCGCGCCGTGACGAGCGCCGACTCGACGCCGTTCTTCAGATAGCGCGAGTCGGACGCATCGCCGACGATACAGAAGCGGTCGCTGTAAGGCAGGCGCGCCGCGCCGACGGCGACGCGCGGGTGGCAGTGGCAATCGAGTTTCCAATCAGCGGGCAGATAGTCGCGCATGTAGGATTCGCGCAACAGTCGTTCGGTCGAAACGACGTCAACGTTTTCGCCGATGGCCGTCACCGTGATGTGCTCGCCCTTCGGAATCAAAGCCACGTAGCGCACGTCCGCCTGCTTCAGGACGAAGAAGTGGATCAGCTTGCCAAGCCGCTCGCGTTGAAACTCTTCGGGCACGCGCGCCTCTATGACACACGTCTTCCACGTCGGCGGGGGTTGATAACCGTAGATCAAGCGCGCGCCGAGTTGCGAGTTGACGCCGAACGCGCCGACGACCAGATCGTACTCCGCGCGCCCGCCCTCGTGCGTGCGGATGGCGGGACGCCCTTCGAGCGTGTCGGGCACGTCGATGTCGTGTACGTTCTGCGCGATGTGTCGTGCGCCGAGTTTGATGGCTTGATCGAGCAGGAACTGATCGAAGCTGCGCGCGCCTTCGGGCGTCTGCGTGCTGATCGGCCCCGCCCCTCGATAGACGCCGTAGATGCGTCGCCCCGGTTCGTTTTCCAGACGCGCCGAGGCGTCCTGATAATGCACCGCGTAGCCTTCGAGTTCGTAGTGGATGACTTCAGGCGGGATGCTCGTCGTCGAGTGCTCGATCTCTTCGATGAGGTTGTGGCCGATGGCTCCGGCGCACATGTTGCAACCGGGCGCGCCCTTCTTCGCGAAGTTCTTGCCGTCGTAGATTTCAACCTCGACCCGCAGGCCGAGCGAGCGCGTGCGACGCAGCAGTTCGATGGCGAAGAACGACCCCGCCGGGCCTGCCCCCACGACCGCGATGCGACTCCCTGACGTGAGATAGGTCGGCTGCGACATACACCTCGCGCACCTCACACGCTACCTTTGGACGGCCGGACGAATTTTAACTAAGAGAAGACGAACGCTCGAACGCATGCGGCGGGGAAGACGCTCCGACCCGGTCAGCCGATGCGTTGAAATCCAACCTCGTGAATTTCAATCTTACGTCAAAGCATAGGCGCACGCCCGAAACCGTGTCAACAGCGACGCCGCCAGACAAGTTGCCGAGGGGACGAAGACCGGCGAGGCGTTGCTGGAACAAATTCGCATGCGCGGTGTCTAGTAATTGCCAATTCAACTCTGTTCGTTCGTGAGGTGTGCTGATGATACTAGCGTTGCTCAACATCCTGGTGGCGTTGTTTCTAGGCTACGGCGCGGTTGAAGAGTTTTGGGTGAGGGGCGTCGGCGGCGGAGAGGTGCAGCCGCTCATCATAGGGCTCGCGGGGGCGTTGGTGAACGTCCTGCTCGCGCTCTCCGGCATCTGGCTGTGGCGTCGTCGGCCGAACGCGCGCACGCTCGCCATCGCCGCGGCTCTCCTCTCAATCGGGTTTCACGTGTATGCGGCCAGCCCGCCGCACAGGAATGTGGGGATACTGGTGCTGCTCGTCGGGGCGGGCTACGGATTGTTGCTGCTCTGGGTGACGCTCGCGTCGGGCGGGAGGAAAGCGCAGGCGGCCTGAACCCACGCCGGGCGATCGCCCGCAACGCGAGTTTGAGTTTCAGTTGATGAAAACAGAAACGGGGACTCCACACGTTAAGAGTCCCCGTTTCCTGCTGTCTCGCGCCGGGACGGTTAATCAGCCGCGGTGGCCTCCGTGGCCGGAAGCTCGACGGGGCGGCCGATGCCTTCGGCGACGCGCCGCCCGTAGTCCTCGTCACATTTCGTGAGCAGAGCGACCATGCGCTCCTGTATGTCCGGGTTGCACTGCTTGAGCGCGTCCGAGAGATTACGCACGAGATCGTCGCGTTCCCAATCTTCCATCGTGCGGTAACGCTCGCCCGCCTGTTTGAAGTCGTTCGTTCGGCTGATCTTCTGGCGTACGACCGTGCCTTCGACGTAGGGCGTGTGCTCGCGCCCGGCGCGCGGGGCTTCTTGCAGCCCGCCGCGACTGCTCGGCTCGTAGTTGACGTGCGGGTTCTCGCCCGCCTCCACACCGTCAACGTGATAGGCCATCTGCCCGTCGCGCTGGTTCGTGGCGACGTGTTTTTTGGGTCGGTTGATCGGCAGTTGCAGGTAGTTTGTGCCGACGCGGTGACGCTGCGTGTCGGAGTAAGAGAAGGTGCGGCCTTGCAGCATCTTGTCGTCGGAGAAGTCGAGGCCGTCAACAAGCACGCCCGTGCCGAACGCGGCCTGTTCCACTTCGGCGAAGTAGTTCGCAGGATTGCGGTCGAGCACCATGCGCCCGACGGGAAGCATCGGGAACTGCTCCTCCGGCCAGATTTTCGTGTCGTCGAGCGGGTCGAAGTCGAGTTCTTCGTGGTAGTCGTCCGACATGATCTGCACGCGCAGTTCCCACTCTGGAAAGTCGCCGCGCTCGATGGCGTCGAACAAATCCTCGGTCGCGTGGTTGAAGTTCGTGATCTGGTCGGCCTGTTCCTGCGTCAAAGAGCGCACGCCCTGCTTCGGAATCCAGTGATACTTGACGAGCACGCCTACGCCTTCGGCGTTCACCATCTTGTAAGTGTTGACGCCCGCGCCTTCCTGCTCGCGGTAGTTCGCGGGGATGCCGCGCGGGCTGAACAGCCAGGAGATCATGTGCATGGACTCCGGGGTGAGACTGATGAAGTCGAAGATACGATTCGGGTCTTGGCGGTTCGTCACCGGGTCGGGCTTGAAGGCATGAACCACGTCGGGGAACTTCAAGGGGTCGCGTATGAAGAACACTTTGAGGTTGTTGCCGACTAAATCCCAGTTGCCGTCCTCGGTGTAGAACTTGACGGCGAAGCCGCGCGGGTCGCGCAAATTTTCGGGCGAGTGGCCGCCATGGATGACGGTCGAGAAGCGTACGAAGACGGGCGTGCGCTTGCCCTTCTCCTGAAACAGTTTGGCGCGCGTGTACTTCGCGGCCGGGAAACTTCCGATGCGCCCGTAAGCCTCGAAGTAGCCATGTGCGCCCGCGCCGCGCGCGTGGACGACCCGTTCGGGGATGCGCTCGCGGTCGAAGTGCGTGATCTTCTCAAGGAACTGGTAGTTCTCCAGCACGGTCGGGCCGCGCTCGCCCACCGTGCGCGTGTTTTGGTTGTCGTAGACGGGATGGCCTTGCCGGTTCGTCAGGACGGGTTGCTCTGCGCCGCCCGCCTCTGCTCCGGGCTGGCCTTTCTTTTTCTCATCGCTCATGTAACAACTTTTCTCCTTTCGCTAGTTAAGAACAATAATTATTATCGTCCTGATGCCAAAAAAAATTTACCGGCGGCAATCGCGGCAATGCCCCAGAATTTCCAGCCGATAGTCCTTCACCTCAAATCCCGGCTGCGGCTTCACACGCTTGAGCCATGCCGAGCCTTCGACGGCGTCCAGGTCCCACACTTTCCCGCACGCCAGACAGCGCGTGTGGTAATGATGATCGGTGCGTATGTCGTAGCGTGCGGCGGCGTCGCCGTAGGTGAGTTTAGAGACCACTTCGCACTTGATGAGCGCCTCCAGATTTTTATAGACGGTGGCGAGACTGATGCGTGGAAGGCGCGGCTTGATGGCGAGATAAATCTCTTCGGCCGTCGGGTGATGCTCGACGCCGCTCAGATATTCGAAGACGGCGACGCGCTGCGACGTGAGTTGCACGCCCTGTTCATGGAGTGCCCGCCGCAGTGCTTCGCGCTCGTCTATTTTTTTCTGCTTCGCCACCGGAAGTCATCCACCCCGTTTCAAAACCTGCACCTATCATGAACCAGCGCGTCGCGAAAGTCAATAATTATTATTAACTTGGAAAAGACGAGGCGACTCCACGCGGCGAGGTGGCCGGGGAAATATTTAACGCCCCTGCGGCGAACGGGCATTATAATCCGCGTCCGAAGCGCGCGCCCGCTTCGCCATAAGGCGTCGTCTATCGCTACGCCACGATTTCCCTGACGCGGGGAATGTTAAGCTCAGCTACTTCGCAGGGACATGAGACGCTAGAGGATCGCTCGGCCGTATGAAGACGCCTCTGTTAACCGTGCTCGCGCTCGTGGCCTTCGCCGCGAACTCCGTCCTGTGCCGTCTGGCTTTGGGCGGAGCGGCGATTGACGCGGCGAGTTTTACGACCGTCCGCCTGGTGTCCGGCGCGTGCGCGCAGTTAATCATCACGGCGATGGTCAACAAAAGTTTGCCGTCGTTCAAGCGCCGACTCAAATTCATTTCGGCGGTGCTGCTGTTCCTCTATGCGGCGGCGTTTTCCTTCGCCTACACGGGGCTGACGACGGGCACGGGCGCGCTCATCCTGTTCGGCTCGGTGCAGGCGACGATGCTCGTGGCCGCGCTCGGCTCCGGCGAACGCCCGCACCCTTTGGAGTGGGCGGGACTTGTGTTTGCGCTCGCCGGTCTGGTGTATCTGGTGTTGCCGGGTCTGGCCGCGCCGCCGCCCTTGAGTTCGGCTTTCATGGCCGTCGCGGGCATCTCCTGGGGGCTGTACTCGCTGCGTGGCCGCGGCGCGCAAGACCCGCTCGCCGACACGACCAATAATTTTGTGCTCGCCTTGCCTCTGGCCTTCGCCGTCAACTTGATCGCGCCGGGCGGGGCGCACGTCTCGGCAGCGGGCGTTACGCTCGCCGTCCTGTCGGGCGCGCTGGCTTCAGGCGTGGGCTACGTCATCTGGTATGCGGCGCTCAGGGGTTTGACGGCGACGCGCGCGGCGACGGTGCAATTGCCCGTGCCGGTGCTGGCGGCCGTGGGCGGTGTGGTCTTCATGTCGGAGCGCGTCACGCTGCGGCTGCTCGTCGCGGCGGCGGTGATTCTCGGCGGCGTCGCCCTTGCGCTTTCAGGTCGCGCGCGCACCACGACGACGGCGGCGCACACAAAGACGGCCTCACAGCCTCCTTCGGCTCGGAGAAGCGCGCGCCCCGATGTGAGTTGAATGCGTATGCAGAGAGACACAACCAAGACGATCATCGCCGCCCTTGCCGCTCTCTATTTTTTGTGGTGCGCCTACGACCCGCACCAGTGGCATTTGATTGACGGCGTCAACCTCGTCATACACGAAGCCGGTCACGTGGTCTTCATGCCCTTCGGCGAACTCCTGACGGTCGCGGGCGGCTCGCTGTTTCAAGTCATCGTGCCCGCCGTCTTCGTCGCCTATTTTTACCGCCGCGGGCAAGTCTACTCCGCCGCGCTCGTGCTCTTCTGGGTGGGCGAGAGTTTGTTGAACGTTTCGGTCTACGCGGGCGACGCGCTCGAACTGCAACTCCCGCTGCTCGGCGGCGAGGAGTCGATTCACGACTGGAACCATCTGCTCTCGATGACCGGGCTGCTGCCGTCAACCTATAAAATCGCCGCACTCATACGCATCGCGGGCACGCTCGCCATCTGCGCCGCGATCTTCTTCTCGCTCACGCATGCGCGACGAGCGGAGAGCGCGACCGGAGAGTTTTAGCGACCTCGCGGCAAGGGTTCCGCACGTCAGCTGCGCTTTCACTTTGAGGGGATTTTGTGCGATGCTGTCGGCATAGCTCGCGCCGTTTTGGGGGCGGGAGAATTTATTTTGAGGGGAGCCAAGGGAATGCGTTTATTTATTTCGACGGCCGGCGCGCTCGTATTGGGCGTCTGCGCGCTGATGGCCTGTAGCCCGCAGGACGGGAGCACGCCCGCCGCCAAGAGCGCGCCCACGCCGAGCGACAACGCGGCCGCCCAGACGGCGAAGCAGACGGCGACGCCGCAGCCTGGCGAGACGCGCCGCATCTCAATCGAGGAGACGCAAAAGGCCATCGCGGCAGGAACGGCCGTCGTCGTTGACGTGCGCGACGCAGCCGCTTACAAGACGAGCCACATCAAGGGCGCGATCTCCGTCCCGCTACAGCAGTTCGACAAGCGCACGGGCGAGTTGCCGAAGGACAAGTTGATCATCACCTACTGCGCTTGACCGGCCGAACAGACCAGCGCCCGTGCGGTGCAGATGCTCAACGCTAAAGGAAACACGAACGGCGCCGCCATGCTCGGCGGTTGGAACGCCTGGACGACCGCTAAACTCCCGGTCGAGAGCACGCAGTGAGGGAGTAAGCACACGGTCATCAAACACCGGCGCGAAAGGCAGTTGAAGAAGACTCTTCGACTGCCTTTCGCTTTTTCGGCGTTTCGCCGCCGGGGCGCCGCAGTCGCAATCGCCATCGCCGGTTGCGACTGCGTATGACTAAAAAGTTAAGACCCGCCGCCGGGGCGCGGATTTCCGAAGAGTGTTCAAGATGCGGATGAAGGGGTGACGGAATGGAGATGAACCACATCAGGCGGGGCGCGGGCAAGCCCCTGCTGCTCGTCCACGGCCTCGGCGGGAGTTGGCGTTCGTGGAATCCGATCCTCGACCGGCTCGCCGCCGAACGCGAAGTGGTCGCGGTTGACTTGCCCGGCCACGGCCGGACGCCGCCGCTCGTCGGCGAAGTCTCCATACGCAAATTGGCCGACGCGCTGACCGGATTTCTGGCCGCCGAGAATTTGACGGGCATTGACGCGGTCGGCAGTTCGATGGGCGCGCGGCTCGTGCTCGAACTCGTGCGGCGCGGCGGCGGCACGCTCGGCGCGGGCGTCTCGCTCGACCCCGGCGGCTTCTGGCGCGGATGGGAGCGTCACGTTTTCTACGCCTCGCTCTATGCCTCGATCCGCCTCGTGCGCGGGTTGCAACCCGTCATGCCCTTCCTCACCGGAAATCCCTTGACGCGCACGATGCTCTTGCCGCAACTCTCCGCGCGCCCCTGGAAACTGTCGCCGCAACTCGTGCTCGACGAGATGCGCAGCTTCGCCGCCTCCACGTCTTTCGACGAACTGCTGCGCCAACTCGCCTACGGCGAAGATCAACCGGGCGCGCCGCAAGGCACGATCAAGCGCCCGCTCGTCATCGGCTGGGGGCGACGCGACCGCGTCTGTCTCCCCCGGCAGGCCCCGCGTGCGCTTTCGTTATTTCCCGACGCGAGCATGCACTGGTTCGAGCACTGCGGCCACTTTCCGCATTGGGACGCCCCGCAGGAGACGACTCGCCTGATCCTCGACACCACCGCCGACGGCTGATCGCATCGCTTCATCACGTCCAGCGCAGCCCCGCGATGCGTTCGAGTTGGGGGGTGAAACCGAAGCGCGTGAGGGCGCGCGGGCGACGCTCGGCGAGGCCTGCGAGTTCGCGTGCGACTTCGCGGCGCACGCCGCGCGCGCGTTCGCCCGTAGAGGCCACGCGCTCCACGACCCGGCGCAGAGACTCGCACGTGCCCGCCACGAATTTCTCCACGTCCGTGCCGCGCCTGAGCCGCGCCTCGTCCTGTTCGTACTCGACGCAGTCTGCGAGCGAGACGAGGAAGGGATAGTCGTCCGCGATCTCGCGGCGCGCTGCTTGAAAGTGCGCGGCGAAATTTTCGTTCGACGCTGCCGCCACGCCGCGCTCCACTGCCGCGATCACCTCGCCGCTCAACTGCAAGACGTTGCGCCGGTCAATCTCCTCCTGCGTGTTTGCCGCCGCCGTTGTCGTCGCCGCGCCCGGCGGGTTTCCGGCCGCGCTCGCCGCGCGCGATGTTGCCGTGTCCCGCGCCTCTCCGCCGCCGCCCGCGCCTTCATAGACGCTGACGCGCCCGCCCGGCTCGCTCGCGCGCACGAGTATGCGCTGCAAGGCCGACTGCCCCACGTCCTCGCGCCCCGTGACGTGATCTCTTTCGCGCGCACTGACGCCCTCGCGCGCCGTCAAATAAATGTCGCCGTCGTACTCGTCGAGTTCGACGTGCACGCGCCCGTTGAAGTCACGCTGTTGCAGGTAGCGCAAGAGCGCCGCCAGGTTGACGTAAGCTGTATCGAGATTTTCGTGCAGGGCGCGACCTTTGTCGCCACGACTTTCCGGCATGTCAGGCATCGAATGTACGCATCAGGATTCGGCCGGAGAAGTCTAGCACAAATGAATTGCGGAATGCGGAATGCGGATTAAAAGACACTTACTTTAATCCGCATTCCGCAATCCGAAATCCGCAGTCGAAGAATCCAAAATCCGCATGTGCATTTATGGTAGACTTCGCGGCGCAATTTCCAGTCCCGCTGGTCGCTTCGAGCGCGCAAGCGCGCTTCTCAACCGGAAAACTCGATGAGCTACACAAGCCTGTTTCGTAAAAAGAGTGTCGTGCAGATCAAGCGCGACGCCGAACTCGGTTTCAGCGATGCACACGGCCTCGCAGCCGACGGCGAACCGCACCTGCGCAAAACCCTCGGCGTGCTCGATCTCACGTCGCTCGGCATCGCGGCCATCGTCGGCGCGGGCATCTTCGCCATGATCGGCAACGCGGCCTTCAACGGCGGCCCCGCCGTCATCTTTCTCTTCATGTTCACGGCGATGGCCTGCGGTTTCTCCGCGCTCTGCTACGCGGAGTTTGCGTCGAAGATTCCGGTGGCCGGTTCGGCCTACACTTACGCCTACGCCTCTTTCGGCGAACTCATCGCGTGGATCATCGGCTGGGATTTGCTGATGGAATATGCCATCGGCAACATCGCCGTCGCGATCTCTTGGAGCGACTATTTCACGGGTCTGCTCTCCGGCTACGGCATCAACGTGCCCGCTTACCTGACGATGGACTTCCTGTCTGCCTCGCGCGGCTACGACACCATCAACGGCCTCATCGTGCAGGGCAGCAATCTGGAAGCCGTCAACGCGATGCCCGACGTGACGAGCGGGATGAGGGAGGCTTACGCGGCGTGGACGACCGCGCCGCGCGTCGGCGGCATACCCTTCATCTGCGACCTGCCTGCGCTCGTCATCGTCTTCATCATCACCGCGCTCGTCTACGTCGGCATACGCGAATCGAAGCGCGCCTCGAACGTGATGGTCGCGTTGAAACTCGCCGTCATCTTACTGGTGATCGTGCTCGGCGCGTTTTACGTCAACCCGGCGAACTGGTCGCCGTTTGCGCCGAACGGGGCGACGGGCGTGTTGAAGGGCGTGGCGGCGGTCTTCTTCGCCTTCATAGGCTTCGACGCGCTCTCCACCACGGCCGAGGAGTGCAAGAACCCTACGCGCGACCTGCCGCGCGCGATGATCTATTCGCTCATCATCTGTACGCTCCTCTACATCGTGCTCGCGCTCGTCCTGACCGGAATGGTCAGTTACAAGCAGTTGCAGGTGGGCGACCCGCTCGCGTTCGTGTTCGGCCCGGAAGGCGCGAATTTGCCCTGGATGTCGGGCATTGTGGCGGTCAGCGCCGTCATCGCGATTGCGACCGTGCTTCTCGTGTTCCAACTCGGACAGCCGCGCATCTGGATGGCGATGTCGCGCGACGGCCTCTTGCCGCCGATCTTCTCCAGCATCCACCCGCGCTTCAAGACGCCCTGGTTCTCCACGATCATCACCGGCTTGGTCGTCGCCATCCCGTCGCTCTTTATGAATCTGACGGAAGTGACAGACCTGTCGAGCATCGGCACGCTGTTCGCCTTCGTGCTCGTCTGCGGCGGCGTGCTGCTCGGCGCGCACACGCGCGGGCTGGAGACGGGCGCAAACGAACGCACCTTCGTCCCCTACATCAACTCGCAATACATCGTGCCCGCGATCTTCCTCGTCGCGTGGGGCGTGCTTCTCTACTTTAACGCGGAGGGCGTGCGCGCCTTCTTCAGTTTCACCGACCCGGACGACCCGGCGCTCGGCGCGTGGGAAGTGTTTCGCCACAAGATTCCGCTCTACGCCTTCATCGTGCTGGCGTTCATCATGGTCTACTTCTGTTTCCGGCGACGGCTCTCTCTGATCCCGGTCCTGGGTCTGATGAGTTGCGCCTACCTGATGACCGAACTCGGCATCACCAACTGGACGCGCTTCGGCCTCTGGCTCATCGTCGGACTCGTCCTCTATTTCCTGTACGGCTTCGGCCACAGCAAACTCAGCCACCCGCCCACGACGACGGGCGCGACTGAATAAAGCCCCTGCGGCGGGCTGCACTTTAAAACGCATGAAGATTCTCGTACTCGGCGCGGGACGCATGGGACTCGGCGCGGCCTACGATCTGGCGCACAATTCGGCGGACGTTGAGGCCGTCACCGTCGCCGACTTAGACGCGGAGCGCGCACGCGCCGTCACGGCCGCCGTGGGAAGCGCGAAACTCGCGCCCGCAGCGGTTGACGTAAACGATCACGCGCAGACGGTCGCGCTCATGCGCGGGCACGATGCGGTCGTCAGTTGCGTCACCTACTTCCACAACCTGCAACTGGCGCGCGCGGCCATCGAGGCGCGCGCGCACTTCTGCGACCTCGGCGGCAACAATTCGGTTGTCGCCTCCGAACTCGCGCTCGACGCGGAGGCGCGCGCCGCGCAGATCAACATCATCCCCGATTGCGGCCTCGCGCCCGGCATGGTCTCCGTCCTCGCGGCGCACGGCGCGGCGCGCTTCGACGAACTCGAAGCCATTCATATCCGCGTCGGCGGCCTGCCGCAACAGCCCCGCCCGCCGCTCAACTACCAGATCATCTTTTCGGTCGAAGGTTTGATCAACGAGTACGTCGAGCGAGCGCGCGTGATTCGCGGCGGGCAAATCGTCGAGGTCGAATCGCTCTCCGAGATCGAGGCGCTGTCGTTCCCCGCGCCGTTCGAACGCATGGAAGCCTTCCAGACTTCCGGCGGCACCTCCACGCTGCCCGACACTTTTCACGGCCGCCTACAGGAACTCGACTACAAAACCATCCGCTATCCCGGCCACTGCGAACAGTTCAAACTACTCGTCGAACTCGGACTCGCGGCGAGCGAAGAGATAGACCTCGAAGGCACGCGCGTCCGCCCGCGTCGCCTGCTCTGCGAACTGCTCGCGCGTCACCTGCCCGCAGACGAACCCGACGTGGTGCTTATCCGCCTCGCCTTCCGCGGGCGCGCCGACGGCCGCGACATGCGGCTGCGCTACGACATCATTGACCGTTTCGACGAACGCACGGGCTTGAGTGCAATGATGCGCACGACGGCCTTTCCCGCCTCCATCATCGCGCAGATGATGGCGCGCGGAGAGACTACCGAGCGGGGCGCGCGCCCGCAGGAGATCGTCGTTCCGCCCGACAAGTTCGTCGCCGCGCTCGCCGCACGCGGCATTCACATCAGCGAGCACCAGTGACGGCGCGATCCGGCGGCCTCATCCAGCGCGCCGATCACAACCGAGCGTTAACTAAACTCACTCACTCACTAACTCACACAGAGGCGACCGATGTTCAAATGCGTAACAGTTTTGGCGGCCGGAATTCTGGCTGTTCTGATCGTTTGCAGTCAGGTGAAGGCACAGCAGCAGGACGCGCCGAAGGTGGAGGTTGGCGGGCAGTTCACGACGCTCGAACTGCACACCCCGCGATTCACTTTCCCGCCCAATTCGACAGAGCCGGGCGTCGGCGGGCGCGTCGGCTACAACGTGACGGACTATTTCGGCGTCGAGGCCGAGTTGAACTTCCTTCCGCGCCGTCGCGTCTTCGGCCGCATGACGCAGGGACAGTTCGGCGTCAAGGCGGGCAAGCGTTGGCGAAAGTTCGGCCTCTTCGCCAAGGCGCGCCCCGGCTTCGTCAGCTTCGGCGAAGTGTTGACCGTCGTCGGCCAGAGTTCCTTCACCCTGTCGAACGGGCAGGTGATCGTCTTCCCCGAACTCGACCTCAAGAGGCGCACGGTCTTCTCGACGGACGTGGGCGGCGTGGTCGAGTTCTACCCGGCGCGCAAACTGCTCGTGCGCGTTGACGTGGGCGACACGCTCATCCACTACCGCCCGAAGAAGATTCGCCTGGACGAGTTTCAAACCTTAGCCGACTTGCCCTCGGGTACGCAGCACAACTTACAGGTGACGACCGGCGTCGCCTACCGCTTCTTAAACCCGCGCGGCGCGGACGAGGCCGAAGCGCCCGCGCCACCACGCGGCCGCACGCCGCGCTTCGAGGTCGGCGTCCAGTACACGACGCTCTTGATCAACCAACCGACCTTCTTCAGTCTCTTTTCCTCGGACAAGATTCGCCCGCCGCTGACGGCGAAGGTCGGTGTCGGCGGGCGAATCACCTTCAACCTAAACGACAACCTCGCCCTCGAAGCCGCCTTGAATTATTTGCCGGGGGAAGGCTTCTTCTCCTCGAACAGTACTTTCGGCGGCGACGGCTTGCAGGGTCAGTTCGGCGTCAAGGCGGGACGCCGCTTCCGCCGCTTCGGCCTCTTCGCCAAGGTGCGCCCCGGCTTCCTGAGTTTTGACCACGTTGAGCGGCTGGTGGGCACGGAGATTATCACCTTCGACTCGCGGCCGATCACCATAGGCGTGTTCCGTCCGGGGCGCAAGACTTACTTCGAGACGGACGTGGGCGGCGTCGTCGAGTTCTACCCCACGCGCCGCCTCGTCACGCGCTTCGACGTGGGCGACACCATCATCCGCTATCGCGGACGCATCACGCAGGGTGTCACAATAAGCATGTTAATCCGCCCCGAGCCGGATGACACGCGGCACAACCTCCAATTCAGCGCCGGTATTGGCTTCCGCTTTTAGGCTGAAGCCTTGTCGCCCCCGCCTCTCGAATTTGCGGGCGCGAACAGCTTTTCCTCCGCGCCCGCTCCGTGTCTCCGTGGAGAACGCTTTTACTTATGGTCAGCCCACATTTACCCAAAACCTCGCGCCCGCTTTTGACGTTCTAAATTTTGTCTGCCGGAGCGAATTGCCATGTCTCCCGAAACGATCTTCTCCATCTGCACCAAACTCGTCCTGCCCGGCTGGCTGCTGCTCATCTTCGCGCCGCGCTGGCGCTGGACGGCGCGTTTCATCGCGGCGTGCCTGCTGCCGCTTGCGCTCGCCGTCGTCTACCTGTTTTTAGTCGCCACACACTTCGGTCAATCAGAGGGCGGCTTCGGCTCGCTCGCAGACGTGGCGCTCCTGTTTCGCAACCCGCACAACCTGCTCGCCGGTTGGATTCACTATCTCGCCTTCGACCTCTTCATAGGGGCGTGGGAGGTGCGCGACGCGCAACGGCTGGGTATTCATCACCTCCTCGTCGTGCCCTGCCTCGTGCTCACTTTCCTGTTCGGCCCCGTCGGGCTGCTGCTCTACTTTGTGCTGCGCTTCGCGTTCAAGCGCGAGTTTTTCGTCGGAGGTGCAAATGAGCGCGCGTGAATTGATGCTTGAAGTTTACCGGCGCAACCGGGTGCTGGCGTGGACGGGCTGGCTGCATCTGGCGCTGCTCGTCCTGTTCATCGTCTTCGCCTTCCTCGACGGGCGCACGGTGACGGGCGTCAATCCCTGGGTCAAGCCCTCGAAGTTCGCCATCTCAATCGCCGTCTACACTTTCACGCTCGCGTGGTTCATGCCCTACCTGTCGCACTACCGGCGCACGGTGAAGCTCATCAGTTGGGGTACGGCCTTCGTCTTCGTCGGCGAGATGATCTGCATCATCTCGCAGGCGGCGCGCGGCGTGCAGTCGCACTTCAACATCTCTTCGGCCTACGATGCGAGCGTGTTCGCCACGATGGGGTTTTTGATCATCTTCAACACGCTGCTCGTCCTCATCGCACTGTCCCTCTTCTGCTTCGGACGGACTACGCCGCTCCCGCCCGCTTACCTGTGGGGCATCCGGCTCGGACTCACACTCTTCTTCCTCGCCAGCATCGAGGGCTACGCGATGATCAACAACATGGGGCATACGGTCGGGCTGCCGGATGGCGGCGCTGGTCTGCCCATCGTCAACTGGAGCACGCGCGCCGGCGACCTGCGCATCGCACACTTCCTCGGTTTCCACGCGCTGCAAATTTTGCCGCTCGCCGGTTACTCCTTCAGCCGTTGGCGCACAGAGGCCGTGCGACGCCGCGCCGTCGCCTGCGTGCTCGCCTTCGGCGTCGTGTATCTGGCCGTCTTCACGCTCCTCTTCTGGCAGGCCTCGCAAGGGCGGCCGTTGTTAGCCTGGAACTAAAGTTCGGTCTATAATCACGCCCGCTTTCAGGAAGGCCGAAAACTTTTAGGCATTCCGTCCTGCCGCCCTTATCTTTCACAACGGAGATTCGCTGATGAGCCTGACTTTGATCGCGCTCGGATTCATGATTCTGCTCGTCGCCGCCTATCGCCTCTACGGCAACTGGATCGCGCGCCAGTTCGTCCTGGACGACGAGCGCGCGACGCCCGCCAACACCGTCAACGACGGCGTGGATTTCGTCCCGACGCGCCCCTTCTACCTCTTCGCGCAACACTTCTCGGCCATCGCCGCCGCAGGCCCCATCGCCGGGCCGATCCTTGCGTGTCAGGCGTTCGGCTGGCTGCCGTGTCTCTTGTGGATCGGCCTCGGTGTCGTGCTCATCGGCGCGGTACACGACTTCACGAGCCTCGCCGCGAGCGTGCGCCACGGGGCGCGCTCCATCGCCGAGATCACGCGCGAACACCTCGGCAACCGCGCGGGCGCGGCCATGATGGGCTTTATCTGGATCGCGCTCGTCTATGTGATCGTTGCCTTCGCGGACATCACGGCGGGCACTTTCAAGGGCGGCACTGAGGAACTACAACAGGGCGGCGCGGTCGGCTTCAACGCGGGCGGCGCGGTCGCGGCGGCGAGCGTGATGTACCTGCTGCTCTCGATCCTGCTCGGCGTCGTGCAGCGTTATTTGAATCCGCCGCTCTGGCTCGTCACGGTCATCTTCGTGCCCGCCACCTTCGCCCTCTCCTGGCTCGGCACGAAAGTTTCGACCACGCTCCTGCTCGACCACAAAACGTGGGGCGTGCTGATTCTCGTCTATTGCTGCGTCGCCTCGGTCGTGCCCGTCTGGGCGCTCTTGCAGCCGCGCGGCTATCTCGGCGGTTTCGTCCTCTACAGCGCGCTCGCGCTGGGGTTGGTCGGCGTACTCTTCGGCGGTCTGTCGGGTCGTTATCAAATTCTGCAACCCGCCTTCAAGTCCTGGGACACGGGCGGACTGACGGGCACGCTCTTCCCCTTCCTCTTCGTGACAATCGCGTGCGGCGCGTGCTCAGGCTTCCACGGCCTCGTCTGTTCCGGCACGACCTCGAAGCAGGTTGATCGCGAATCACACATCAAGCCGGTCGGCTACGGCGCGATGCTGGCCGAGGGGTTCGTCGCGCTGATCGCGCTCGTCACGGTGATGATCGCCGCGCCCGCCGATCTCAAAGGCAAAGCACCGGGGACGATCTACGGCAACGGCATCGGCCAGTTCATGACGCTCATCATCGGCGCGGACAACCTCAAATTCGCAATCACCTTCGGCGCGATGGCCTTCTCCACCTTCGTCTTCGACACGCTCGACGTGTGTACGCGCCTCGGCCGCTACATCGTGCAGGAACTCTTCGGCTGGCGCGGCCACTTCGGCGCACTCACGGGCACGCTCCTCACGGTCGCTCTCCCCTTCTACTTCATCATCTTCGCACGCGAAGGCATGTGGACGGAATTCTGGACGCTCTTCGGCGCGTCAAACCAACTGCTCGCCGCGCTCACCCTGCTCGCCATCACCGTCTGGCTCTATCAGGCGCGCCAGCGCATCGCCTTCACGCTCTACCCGATGCTCTTCGTCCTCACCATCACGCTCTGGGCGCTCTGCAAACTCGCCTACGGAAACCTGCGCGCCTCCTCAGGCTTCGACATCAAACTCGTCAACGCCTTTGCCTCCGCCGCCCTCGTCATCCTCGCTACATACCTCGCCATCACCGCCCTCGTCAAACTGCGTGGCGAGCGCAAGAGTTCACTTGTTCCCGAAAGCGCGTAAGAATCAAACAAGTTTGTAGAGGGGCAGCGAACTTGTCCCTACACGCTTATTTCCATAACCACGCGGGCAGCGAATTTGTCGCCGCCCCTACAGTCTTGTGAGACGCTTTTGATTATAGCTAGTTGCAATTGGATGTAACCTGATAACCACAATGCGTGAACCAGCCCAAGCAATCTGATTTGGTGACGAGTTCAAGCGCAGCCTTAAAAGCCTGCTCCAACTCTTCGCGAGTTCTCGCTTTGGCCGCACGC